>NZ_JAUYVX010000001.1:0-437624 GCF_030688925.1 Oceanobacter sp. 3_MG-2023 | reverse complement strand
GGCGTGTTTACTCGGCTGTTCGACAGCAGTGGCAACGCCGTCAGCGGCGATGTGCAGGTCAATACCACCACCAGTGGCTATCAGGATCACTCCTCCATCGCCGCCATGGATGACGGCGGCTTTGCCGTGGTGTGGACATCAGACAGCGATCAGGATGGTGACGGCAGCGGCATCTTCTTACGGTTGTTCGACAGCAGTGCCAGCGCCATCACGGCCGAAATCCAGGTCAACAGCTACACCACGGGTGCTCAATTCGATGCCAACGTCACCGTGCTGGACAACGGCAACCTGTTGGTGAGCTGGACCTCAGACAACCAGGATGGCTCCGAAGGGGGCGTTTACGGCCAGACCTTCGATACCGATGGCAATGCCATTGGCAGCGAGTTCCTGATTAACAGCAGCACCGATGGCAACCAAAACGAATCCGACAGCAGCGCTCTCGCGCTTCTGAGTATCGACGAAAACAGCGGTACCGGGCAGGTGGTGTATACCGCCACAGCCACTGATACCGGCGATATCTCCGATGGCGTGACTTTCTCGCTCTCGGGCGATGATGCCGCCCTGTTCAGCATCGACAGCAGCACCGGCGAAGTGACTCTGTTGGCCGATCCCGACTACGAAACCCAATCCAGCTACAGCTTTACCGTCACCGCTACCGATGGAGCCGGTAACCATACCGACCAAGCGGTTACCCTTGATGTCAACGATCTGGACGAAATAGCCCCTGAAGCCAGTATTGTGTTATCGCCCGCGACAGCACAGCTGGAAGCGCTGGGTAATACCACTGGGGATGATAAGTATCCTCAAATCACTGCCGTGGGTAGCGATGGTGCCTATGTGGTGACCTGGTACGGGGCCGATAGTGGCGGTGATGATTCGATCTTTGTGCAAGCGTTTAACGCTGATGGCTCCTTCAATGGCACCAGGGTACAGCTGGAAGCACTGGGTAATACCACCAGTAGTGATCAGTACCCTCAAATCACCGCGGTGGGCAGTGATGGTGCCTATGTGGTGACCTGGTCCGGGACTGATGGCGGCGGTGATGAGTCGATCTTTGTTCAAGCCTTTGATGCTGACGGTTCCTTCAATGGCACCAGGGTACAGCTGGAAGCACTGAATAATACCACTGGTCATGACTATGAACCGCAAATCACCGCGGTAGGCACTGATGGCGCCTATGTGGTGATCTGGTACGGATTTGATAGCGACGGTGATTTGTCGATCTTTGTGCAGGCGTTTGATGCTTACGGCTCCTTCAACGGTGACACAGTACAGCTGGAAGCGCCGGGTAATACCACCGGTGATGACTATGATCCGCAAATCATCGCCGTGGGCAGTGATGGCGACTATGTAGTGACCTGGTACGGAAGGGATAGCGGCGGTGATAATTCGATTTTTGTTCAAGCCTTTAACGCCGATGGTTCCGTCAATAGTGACACAGTACGGCTGGGTGCTGGTCTGAACCCTCAAATCACCGCGGTGGGCACTGATGGCGACTATGTAGTGACCTGGTACGGAGCCAGCGGCGGTGATTGGTCTATCTTTGTGCAAGCCATTAATGCCGATGGTTCCGTCAACGGCACCACGGTACAGCTGGAAGAGCCAGGTCATGACAGAAGAAGTCCCCAAATCACCGCCGTGGGCAGTGCTGGCGCCTATGTGGTGACCTGGTACGGTGATGATAGCGACGGTGACTATTCGATCTTTGTGCAAGCGTTTAATGCCAATGGTTCCTTCAACGGTGACACAGTACAGCTGGAAGCGCCGGGTCATACCACTGGTTATGACTATCTTCCTCAAATCACCGCCGTGGGCACTGATGGTGCCTATGTGGTGACCTGGTTCGGTGATGATAGCGACGGTGATTTTTCGATCTTTGTGCAAGCGTTTAACGCCGATGGTTCTTTCAACGGTGACACAGTACAGCTGGAAGCGCTGGGTAAGACCAGTGGGTATGATGAGTTTCCTCAAATCACTGCCGTGGGCACTGATGGCGCCTATGTGGTGACCTGGTACGGTGATGATAGTGACGGTGACACTTCGATCTTTGTGCAGGCATTTAATGCCGATGGCACACTGGTGATGGATAGCACCTATGAAACAGGGGAGTTGATCACACTACAAAGCAATGAAGCGGGTACGGTGTATTTGGTGAGCGATACAGTGGCCGTGGCCACTGAGGCCGATATTCTTTCTGCAGACGGTAGTTTGTGGACCCAGGCCGTTGCCACGGCTGATGCCAGTGTAGCGGTTGATAGCAGTGGCCTGGCTGGCGGCAATTATACGGCCTATGCCGTCGACAGTGCCGGTAACATATCGCAGGCCGCGGATGAAACCGTCACTCTGGTTGATACCAGTACGGTGGTGTTTGATCTGGTAAACGGCAGTTCGTCAGATCACAGTGGCCGGACGTTTGAGGAAGATACCAGCTATACCATTTACATCCGGGTGGATTCTTCGACAGAGGTCTTGAATACCGATTCAAGTGAGTGGGGCAGCTGGGCCAATGCAGAGGCTCTTGGCAGTGATGATCAGGTGGTCTTGGTCGGGTCGGGGATTGCGGTACTGGGTGCTAATAATTCGGCGGTTGCTTCTTTCAGTTCTCCCGGAGATAGCATGGCGGTGTGGGGGTCGGCTTTCTCATTGCAGGAGTCGGGTTTTGTTTTCCGCTGGGCGGACCATGCATTATCCGGTTCGGTATCGTTGTGGGATGGAAGGTGGAGTGATCTGAATGAGGGGCGGTCTCTGAATGAAGTCTACCTGACGACCATGCCAATGAGCGTTATGACATCACAGGGGTTGGTCTGATGCTGACAGGACATTCGTTAGCAGATGCGGGTGATGGCGCAGCCATTGCCCGGCTTCGGGCTTTGGTTGACGATCAGCACTATGAGCACCTGCTGCAACAGGTTAAGGGCTTGTTACTGCAGGCACCGGACGATGATGCCTTGCAAGTACTGCAGGCGCTGGCCTATGCACAACTGGGGAATCACTCCGAGGCGGAGCGTTTGATCGCTGGCCCGGCTGCTCGTGTTGCGAGTTTGACGGAGGATGTTCAAACGGACCTGGCGGCAGTGTGGTTGCTGTTGGGCCATATTGAGGTTGCTTGTGAACGTCTGGAGTCAGTGCTTGAGCAAGAACCACAACAGGATCTGGCATTGGCCCGGCTGGCCTTTGGTCGGGTTCAGCAAGGTCGTATGGAAGATGCCATTGCGTATTATCGGCAATCATTGCTGCTCAAACCTGAGCGTTTTTCGTTATGTCAGGCACTGGCCTCGTTGTATTTGCAACAACAACAGTGGCCGGAAGCCCAGCAGATGCTGGATCAGGCCATTGCCGGATTACAGGCCGCTTGTGAGCGCTTGCCGGATAGCGCTCTGCATGGCACAACAGCCCGTTTGCGAGGGCTTCAGCTTGAGCTGTGGCTGGCCAGTGGTGAGCCACAGCGAGCCGAGGCCTGGCTGCAACAGGCGGGACAGGATCTGTCGGAATCAGAATGGCTGGTGCTGGTATCGGGCTATGCCCGTTTATTGGCTGGTCAAGAACGCCATGATGATGCCGAAGCCCAGTTACGTTTGGGGCTGAAAGTTTATCCTGAAGCGTTGACACTGGTGTCGCAATTGGCGGAACTGCTCTGTGTGCGGGGGCGTATTGCCCAGGCCGGATGGCTGCTGCAGAAGGCGTTGCGGGTGGCGGCGGACAAGCAGTTACCACGGGCGGGGTTGTGGGTTCAGCTGGGGCAAACCCTGTTGATGACGGCGCCGGAGAAAGCACATGAAGCGGCCACTAAAGCTCTGGAACTAGTGGCCGTGGAAGAGCCAACCGAGTGGTTAACTGAGGTGGACGGGGCCGTCGAGTCGTTGCATCACACGGCATTACACTGGCGAATTCCCTTGATGGGACGTGCCCGTCATTTGCAGGCGATGGCAGATTTACAGCGGCAGCATTATGACGAGGCAGAACATGCGTTGCGCCAATTGTTGCTGGATTTTCCAGACTACACTGCGGCCATGCAAGGGTTGGCGCAGCTGGCGATGCAATTAGGGCGGGTCGATGATGCCATTGACTGGTATGAGCGTATCCAGCGGTTTGACCCGGCTGCGGGTTTTGCCGGGCTGGTCAATGCCCACCGTTTCCCTGAAGACGAGAACACCTTGCATCGGCTGGAGAAGCTGGCACAGCGGCCCGGTCTGTCTGGGTCGGTATCAACGTCCTTGTTGTTCCAGCTGGCTACGGCCTGGGAAAAACGGGGTAATTACGACAAGGCATTGGCGTTGGTTCGACAGGCCAACGAAGCCAGCAAGCTGCATATTCCTTACGACCCGGTTGCCCATCGGCAGCAGTGCGCACGTATTCGTTACGCTTTTTCGCGCAGTTTTTTCCAGCATCGGCAGTTGTATGGTGGTCAGCCTTATGGGCACCCCTCTTCGGCGCCGGTGTTTGTGGTCGGTATGCCGCGCTCTGGTACCACTCTGGTTGAGCAGATGCTGGCCAGCCATAGTGAAATCTGGGGGGCGGGTGAGTTGGGGGTTATTCCCCAGCGTATCCGGGGGCTGAATAATTGGGAGCGTCATATCGGTTCTGGCAGGCGCTATCCGGATTGTGTTGATGATCTGACGCCTTATGTTTGCCATGGTATTGCCGAGGGTATTTTGCAAGAACTGTTCGATCTGGCTCAGGCTGACAAGCCGGATGCCCGGTTTGTGATCGATAAATTGCCACATAATTTTGAACATATTGGTCTGATCAAATTCCTTTTCCCTAACGCCCGTATTATTTCGGTACGACGAGACCCGCGTGATATTGCTCTGTCCAACTATTTTATTGATTTCCAGGCCAAGCACGGTGGTATGGGCTTCGCCTATGACCTGCGTTGGATTGGCGAGCAACTGGCAGACCATAACCTGCTGATGCAGCACTGGCATGGGCTGTTTGGAGATGGCATTCTGGAGCTGCAATACGAACAGCTGTTGCAGGACCCGGAAGGACAGGCGCGGCGAATGCTGGAATATATTGGTGTGGCGTGGGAGCCACAAGTGCTGGCGTACAGTGATCTCGAACGGCCGGTGAAAACCGCCAGTGTATGGCAAGTACGGCAACCGATTTATCAGACCTCAAAAGCCAAATGGAAACATTACGCCAATCAGCTTGGGCCTTTGACTGAAGGCACCAATGCCAAAATCATCTGGGATGAGATTTCGATGCTGTCGTTGCCGGAGCCGGGCTTTTTGAGCGCGGCAGTGGCGTTGTATCACGCAGATGATCTGGATGGCGCAGAAAGGAGCTGCAAAAAAATGCTGTACCATAATCCACAACATGCGGCCTGCCAGTACCTGGTGGGGCTGATTTATTGCCGCAAGGGCCATCTTCAGGACGGTATCGGTCTGATGCGTCAGGCGTTACAGCGGGTGCCATGGCAGCGAGCCTGGCAACATAACCTGGTTCTGGCGCTGATGTTGTCGGGCCAGAAAGAAGAAGCGGCTGCTATCCGTGAACAGCTGGGGCGTCGCTCATTGTCGCCGTTTGGTCCGTTGGATGAACCCCAGGACTGGGTTGATGGCGATTTGCCGGAACAGGCTTGGTAATGGCGGATACATTCAGAAAATATCGTGCCCTTTTACTGATTTGCAGTGGGCTGTTGTTCGCCGTTACGCATTCCGTGGCGGCCGAAACCAGCCAGTATCGCGGTATTTGGGGGGCGATTGAAGCGGCGCTGAAATTTCATCCGGCCATTGCCGGTCAACAAGCCTCGCTGGAAGCCAGCAGCTGGGGTGAGCAAGCGGCCAGGTCCGGGCGCTTACCCAACCTGTCGCTTTCGGCCGATAACCTCTATGACGATGATCTGGCCACGGTGACGCTCCAGCAGCCGTTGCTGACTTTTGGCAAGTTGAGCAGTGCCATTGAGCTGGCGCAGGCCGAAAGGCGAGCTGAGGATGTTGGCCTGTTGCAGATTCGTCGAGATCTGGTTGAAGCAACCAGTCAGGCTTATATTGCGATTGATGCCTTGCGTCGGCAGTTGCACATTGCCCAGCAGAACACCCGAGATCATCAGCAGCTGTACGACCGTATTGAACGACGTCGCGATGGCGGTCTGGCATCGGATGCCGATGTGCAGCTGGCGTTGGGACGTTTGTTGTGGGCGCAGTCGACGGAGCAGAATTATCAGGGGCAGCTGGCCGTTGCGGAGACGTCATTGCTGGCATTGACCCAGGTGCCGGTAGATTCGACGGAGGCGGTACCGGAACAGGGCTGGCTGCCAGGGAATGAGCAGCAGATCCAGTACGATGCCTTACAAACCAGTGCCGATCTGCAGTACCAGAGAGAGCAGGTTGTGATTGCGGACAAGACAGCCAATCAGCAACGATACAGCTCGATGCCGACCTTGTACCTTCAGCTTGAGCGCGATATGCCTAACCAGACCAGCGATGAAGATGATGACCAGATGCGCTCGGGGTTATCGCTGGAAGCCAGTTTTGCCGGTCTGGGGGTCAGCAATTATGCCCAGACCAAAGCGGCGGTGGCCAGTAAACGGGCGGCCGAACAGTCATTGTATGTGACCGAAGTGAATTTGCGCCAGCAGGTGAGCTCGCTGCTGCTGAACCGGCAAATGCAGCAGCTTTTGCAGCATTCTCAAGAGCTGACGGTCGATGCGTTGAAACAAACTCTGGATTCTTTTGTGCGTCAGTACGAAACCGGTCGCAAGACCTGGCTGGAAGTGCTTAACGCCCAGCGGGAATGGGTTTATGGGCAGCTGGAGCTGGCAACCATTAAATCGACCTTGCTTGATGCATCACTGCAGCTGGCCAGTATGGCGGGTTATCTGGATGAGCGTAGCGGGGTTCCTGCTCTGGCACCAGAGCCCGTCACGCCGGTACCGAAACCGATGCCAATCAATAGATACCACTGATTTGTTTCAGACTGCTCTGAGGGCAGCCCGGAATGCCAAAACATTTGAAAATAACGCGTGGACACGATGTCAGATATTGAACAATCTACAGGGCCTTCTGCGGAGGACGATATAGGCAAATCCTTGCCTCTCAGTCTGTTGCAACGGCTGTTGTTGTTAATCCAGGTCAGTGTTGCACCGGGGAAGCTGGAGCAGGCCTGGAGTGCCAATACACAGGGCATCATGGGGCCGGTGTCGCTACCTCAGCGCATTCAGTTGTTGGCGCAAGCATTACAACTACGAGGGTTGCGGGTGGCGCAATTACGCTGGGCGCGGATGGATCAGCGGCGGCTGCCGGCCTTGATGCATTGGCAAGGAGAATGGTGGCTGGCAGAACGCCAGTTGCTGGAACAGCCAACCACCAGCGCATCGTCTCAGGCAGAGGATTCCGCTCCGGTCGACTGGCCAGAGGATGGTGTGGTACCGGCAAGCCATGAGATTTCTCTGACCGGTGTGGACGGTGTGGCGCATTTGCATGCACCGGAGGTGCTGGAAGACGGGGTGGTGCTCTGGCTGGACAATCCCGCCGCCAAGGCGCAAGAAAAAATCTCGCTGACGGGGAGTCGGTCCATCCGTCTGGTGGTGGCGGCGCTGTTGCGCCGTCGTCGCTGGATTGGTCATGTGGTGGTTGCCACTCTGGTAATCAATCTGATGGCGGTTGCGACATCTCTGTTTGCCATGCAGGTGTATGACCGGGTGGTACCGACCCTGGCCTGGGCTACCTTGTGGACTCTGGTGGTCGGGATGGTGATTGTGCTGTTGCTGGACTGGGGCTTGAAAATTTTGCGTGGACGGGTGCTCGACAGCGTCGCCTGTGAGGTCGATCAGAGGGTCAGTCAACAGGTGTTTGATCACCTTTTACACTTGCAGATGGATACCCGGCCACGCAGCTTGGGAACCATCGCTGCGCAAGTCAGTGGCCTGGAGTCGGTGCGTCATTTCTTTTCATCCGGGGTGTTTTTTACCCTGGTTGATACGCCGTTTGCACTGCTGTTTATAGTGTTTATCGCCATGATTGGTGGTCCTGTAGCCTGGGTGTATACGGCGCTGTTACCGGTGGCGGTGTTACTGGGCTGGCTGGGTCAACGCAGCATGCGGCGCTTGATGAAAGACGAAATGCAGCGCAGTAATGAGCGTCAGGGGCTGCTGGTCGATAGCATTCAGGGAGCCGAGACCATTCGGGCTGCGAATGCCAGTTGGCGTTTTTCTGAAATCTGGCAATCCATCAGTGAAACCGTGGCCGGGTTTGGTATTCAGCATAAAGCGCTGAATAACCTGATCCAGCTGACGACTGCCAGTCTGTCACAAGTCGCTTATGTGGCGGCTGTTGTGGTCGGGGTTTATGAAGTGGCTGAGGGACATATGACGATCGGGGCGATGATCGCATGCAGTATTCTGGGCGGGCGGGTGATTGCTCCGGTCAGTCAGGCGGTGCGTTATATGGCGCAGTGGGAAAATGTGCAGCAGTCGCTGAAAATGGTGGATCAGGTGCTGGATCTGGATACCGAGCGACGGGCAGAGCAATCGCTGCTGATGCCGTCGGAGCCTCCGGCGGAGATCGCGTTGCAAGCGGTGAGTTTTTCTTATCCGGATTCGCCGGTGTTGCAACTGGATGTCGGCTCATTGTCGCTCAAGGCCGGGGATCGGGTGGCGGTGGTGGGTCAAATCGGTTCGGGCAAGTCGACCTTGCTGAAAATACTGGCCGGTCTTTATCGGCCGTCCGCTGGTCGGGTGCGGCTGGGGCAAGGTGATCTGTGGGAAATGGACCCGGCGATTGTTGCCCAACAGGTCGGGTATTTGCCGCAGTCGGTGCATTTGTTCAAGGGGTCTTTGCGTTCCAATCTGATATTGGGTGGTGCCATCGCCGATGGTCATTTATTGGAAGTGGCCCAGCAACTGGGGATTGATCGTATTGCCGCCGATAGCCCCTACAGTATGGACTTGCCGATCAGTGAAGGTGGCGATGGTCTGTCGGGAGGTCAGAAGCAGCTGGTCGGTATGGCCCGGGTGGTGTTGGCCCGGCCAACCATCTGGTTGCTGGATGAGCCGACGGCGTCGCTGGATCCGGATACCGAACAACAGGTATTAACAGCGCTGGAATCCCATCTCAAGCCTTCTGATATTCTGGTGGTATCGACGCACAAGCCAGCATTGGCCTCACGGCTGGCGCGTCGCGTGTTGCTGATGCAGCAGGGTCGGATTGTCCGGGATGACAGCCCGGAAGCTATTTTCCAGCGCCAGCGAGCGCCATCCGGTACGGCTCGTCGACCACCGGCAGGAGGCCCGATCAATGTTATCTGATAGCTTGATGGACGATCGTGATGCCAGTCGTGCCCAGCGGCTGGCGCGTTATCACCTGGATCGTAGTGGCTGGATCGTTTGGTTGATTGCGGCCACCTTTGTGGTGTTTATTGGTTGGGCCATTGAATTCCAGATCGATGAGGTGACCCGTGCGAATGGCGAGGTGATTGCCTCCAGCCGGGTACAAATTATCCAGTCGGTTGATGGTGGTGTGATCCGCAGCATCCAGGTGCGTGAAGGTGACCGGGTTCAGGCTGGCCAGGTGATTGCCGAGCTGGACGAAACCCGGGTTCGGGCCAGTGTGGGGGAAATGCGGGCACGGCTGGCGGGCTTGTTGGCCAAAGCAACCCGGTTGCGGGCAGAAGTGACCGGGAAACCTGAATTGGTCTTCCCACCGTTTCTGGAAATGTTTGATGAACAGAAACAGGTTGAACTGGCATTGTTTGAGCAGCGTCGTGATGGCCTGAAAGCCGAACTCGCCAACCTGACCCGGGCAGTGGAGCTGGCACAGGAAGATGCAGCTCTGGTGGCTAGGCTGCAGCACAGTGGTGATGTAAACCGCTCCGAGGTGATCCGCACCCAGCGTGCAATCAACGAGGCAGAGAACAAATTGCTCAGTCGTCGTAATCGCTTTTTTGAAGATGCCAGCGAAGAGTTGACGACTGCCGAGGACGAAATGGCACAAACCTCCGAAGTGCTGACCCAGCGACAACAGCAGTTGAATGACAGTGTGTTTCGGTCCAAGGTCGACGGTATCGTCAAAAACGTACGGGTCACTACCATCGGTGGTGTGTTGCGCGCCGGTGAGGAGTTGATGCAAATCGTTCCGGTGAATGACGAACTGATTGTGGAAGCCAAGATCAGTCCGACCGATATTTCCCGCGTTGAAATAGGGCAGCTGGCGACGGTGCGGTTTGATCCGTTTGATTACACGATTTACGGCGGCGTTGAAGGCAGCGTGGTGTATGTCAGTGCGGATACCCTCAAGGAAGAAAGCGGTGATAACGTTGATATTTATTATCGGGTGCATGTGCGTTTGGCAATGCATGACGGCAAGGTGCGCAGTTTGATTGGGCGGCAGTTGGAAATTCTGCCAGGCATGACTGCTCGCGTGGATATTCGTGCGGGTGAACGCAGTCTGATGGAATACTTGCTGAAGCCGTTGCGTAAAACCTTGACCGAATCCCTGGGTGAGCGGTGATTCGCCATTGGAATGGGAACGGATAGCCTTGATGGCCAGCCTGCATCGCCCGGCTGCTTTGCAGTGATCAACCACAGTTTGGTACGCAGGGTGCCACTCGGTCACTGTCTATTGATTTAAAAAACTGAATAAAAGTTTTGAATAATTGATTTAAAAAATCAAAAGACTTGATACAAACTGCAAATCTACCCATAAATAATCGAACATGACAGCAGAGGCAGTGCATGATTATGCTCTGCTGCCGTGGTTATCGATGCATTGCCCGGCCACTTCCCAACGATGAAGCAAGGAGAAAATAATAATGGCAGGTTTCGATAAAGTCGTAGGCAGCTACGAAGAAGCAATGGCAGGGCTCGAAGATGGCATGACCATCATCGCCGGTGGTTTTGGTTTGTGTGGCATCCCTGAAAACCTGATTGCGGAAGTCAAACGCAAAGGCAGCCGTCATCTGACCATCGTCTCCAATAACTGTGGGGTCGACGGATTTGGTCTGGGTGTGTTGCTGGAAGACAAGCAGGTCAAAAAAATGATCTCGTCATACGTTGGCGAAAACGCCATGTTTGAACAGCAGTTGCTGAACGGCGAGCTGGAGGTTGAGCTGACGCCACAAGGTACATTGGCTGAAAAAATGCGTGCCGGTGGGGCTGGTATTCCGGCGTTTTATACGGCTACCGGGGTGGGTACTCCAGTAGCCGAAGGCAAGGAAGTGCGTGAGTTTAATGGCCGTGAATATTTGTTGGAAGAATCCATTCGCGGCGATTTTGCCATCGTCAAAGGCTGGAAAGCCGACCGTTATGGCAATGTGATGTACCGTCATACTGCACAGAACTTTAATCCGATGGCAGCCACTGCGGGAAAGATCACTGTGGTTGAAGTCGAGGAATTGGTAGAAGTGGGTGAGCTGGAGCCTTCGCAGATACATACACCGGGTATTTATGTGAATCGTCTGATTGTTGGCAGCTTTGAAAAACGTATCGAAAAACGAACGCTATCTGACAGCTGATTCGACGACTTAACCCATTAATAACAGGTGATGATCATGGCCCTTACTCGTGAACAAATGGCACAGCGTGTAGCCCGCGAATTGCAAGATGGATTTTATGTCAACCTGGGCATCGGCATTCCGACGCTGGTGGCCAACTATGTCCCAGATGGGATGGAAGTGATGCTGCAATCCGAAAATGGCTTGCTGGGCATGGGACGCTTTCCGACCGAAGCCGAGCTGGATGCGGATATGATCAATGCCGGGAAACAAACGGTAACGGCGGCGCCCGGGGCGTCTATTTTCAGCTCGGCGGAATCCTTTGCCATGATCCGTGGTGGTCATGTGGATTTGACGGTGCTGGGGGCTTTTGAAGTGGATATCAATGGCAATATTGCTTCCTGGATGATCCCCGGCAAGCTGATCAAGGGAATGGGGGGTGCGATGGATCTGGTGGCTGGTGCGGATAACATCATTGTTACCATGACCCATGCTTCCAAACATGGTGAGTCCAAGTTATTGCCTGCGTGCAGCTTGCCGCTGACGGGCAAGGGGTGCATCAAAAAAGTACTGACTGACCTGGCCTGGCTTGAAATTGAAGACGGAGCCTTTCATTTGAAAGAGCGTGCCCCTGGCGTGTCGGTAGAAGAAATTGTTGAGAAAACGGCGGGCAAGCTGGTTGTACCAGACGACGTGCCGGAAATGCAGTTTTAGGCACTGCCGGATTCTGGCTGGAGCGAACCGGCTGGCCGGTCTGTGACGATCATCCGTATCACTGCTATCAGTAGTAACACCCAGCCCGGCATATGACCGGGCTGGGTGCGTATAGACATTGCTGTCTCTGCCGGGTATTAACTGACGGCCAGAATCACACTGTCGGGGCTGAAGGTTGCATAAACCGGCAGGTTCATGGCCAGTGCCAGGTCGTCAGCCTGCTGGTTGCTGACGGCGGCAACCACACTTTTTCCACTGGGTAAATCAACCCGGACTTCCGTACTTTGTTCTCCGCGGATCAGATCTGCTACCACCCCGGCAAAACAGTTGCGCTGCTCGACAGATTGGGTGTGAACACTGGCATAGGAGGTTTTGACCAGTGCAAACAATTCGAGACCAAGCCGCAAGTCGAGGTTTTCTGCACTTTCGTTGGTAACGATGGCGACGATCTCGGTGTGATCGTCAAGTCTCATCCGCACTTCACAATTAACCATCCCTTGTATCAAGGCTGTTACGACGCCATGAAACTGGTTGCGGGCACTGGTGCGCATCGAGAAACGGTTCATCATGCGGTGAAACTGCTGCATATCGCCAAGGCTGTTGTTCATCCGATCCAGCAGGCTCTGGTACTCGGCTTCAACAGTGCGATAGAGCGTGATTAATGCACGACCTTGTTCGGTCAAATGGCTACCACCACCACGACGGCCACCCACCTCCCGAATAACCAGAGGTTCATCGCACAGGTTATTCATGGCATTGACAGCATCCCATGCTCCTTTGTATGACAACCCCATTTCCTGGGCGGCTTTTTGAATTGTTCCATGGCGAGCAATGGCCTCGAGCAATATCACTCGTTTTTCTGCCAATAACGAGCCTTCATCAGTATCAAGCAGGATTCGTCCAACCAGTTGCATGCTGGATCTCCTTGTCATTTGTATGGTTATTTCTCGAGTATACCTCTGACGGAAAAGAAAAGGAGTGCCGTTGTAACACGGATGCCACTTTTAGTGGCAGTGATGGCTAGATTGAGGGGATGTTTGATTCCGTTAGGTAGCTTGTCTATATACTGACACAGTCAGTACCAGGCTCAAGCTGTGAGTTTTCCGCCCTTACCCCGCATGTTGAGCGCTAGCGGCCGTTCTTGCCGTCGATATCAAACCAACCACTGACTGTTACTGGCTTTTTGTTGATTTTGTTTTATATAAAAAATCATAGTGTATATTTTTCAAGTTATTGATTTTAAATGTAATTATTTGTTGTTGATATTTTTATATGGTTTTGAACTATTGATTACAATTGTCAGCTATTGAACAACCATGACGTTTTGAAGTCGGCTGCTGTGAGCTGTTGCTATCTGAGTGATTTTGAGAAATATCTTTAAAATCAAATAGTTATGCTTGGCGTTGAAGGATGGCTCGTTCTGCTTTTCTCTGGTACGTGCATTGCTCCTGGTTTTCGTTGTGTAGTTTTAGGTTATTTATTGTATCCGGTGCTGACTTTGCTGATTATTTTTCAATTTTCGTGATGTGTATGGGGATGCCAATGGTGTCCCTGGGCGAGAACCTGGTTCTGTTTGGCTGTCGGCATCTGGTTTGGCGATAGATCCCTGATGCGACTTTTTCACAGTGATTAATCAGGAGTCATAAGATGAATGTTTCAGATGGCAGTACGTGTTTTTATCGTGTTACCAGCCCGGTGTCGGTACCGCTTGCACCGCTGACCTGGGCTGTACTGATGGTGCTTTCAACCCGGTGTGCTCTGGTGGTGGCAGAAGATAAAACAACCGTGGATACCCACTTGCCGACTGAAGTTGAAGACGCGATTGTGGTTGTGGGGCAACAGGAGGCCGCTATGTGGTATCCGTCAGATCAGGCGGCATCACAACGAACCGTAAGCCAAGAGGAGCTGGATATGTTTGCCGCACCGGGGGCAGGCAGCCCTTACAGTGCTGTGTCGGCATTGCCGGGAGTACAGGCAGAAACCGTCGACCCTTTTGGCTTTGGCAATCTGATGGGCGGGAACAAGGGGTTAAGGGTGCGCGGGGTGAATGCCTCTCATGGTGCCAATGGTACCGTCGAGGGAGTGGCGGTGACCGGCATGGGACCTGGACCTGGTTACTTGTGGATGTTCGAGCAGGAAAATATCGCCAGTGTGTCGCTGCACCAGGGGCCGGTACCTGCCGATCAGGTCGATCTGTTTAATAATTTTGGGGCGCTGGATACCCGGCTGTATTGGCCCAATATCGATCCTGAGGTGCAACTGTCCTACAGTGCCGGTAGTGACGATCTGGTGCGCTGGTTTGCTCGGGCAGACTCGGGTGCCATGAATTTTGGTGGCCGGGTGATGGCATCGCTATCAAAATCCAGTGCTGATCAATGGCGAGGCCCAGGTCAGGCTGCTGACCAGAATAATATCAGTCTGGCCGGAGAGCAGCAGTTTGGGGCCTTGACTGCCCGGCTGTGGTACACCCGGAGTGAGGGAGAGCAACATGCTTACCGGGCCTTGAGTGCTGAGCAGGCGAATGATTTGGAGCAGTGGTATGACTATGCCTATAGCTCGGACCCGGAAGACCTGCATCTTTATTACGATCATAACCGTCAGCAGTTCAACAGCGACCTGTGGTTGCTGGAGGCTCGTTATCAGCTGTCTGACCAGAGTTATATCAGTGTCCAGCCTTATCAGAGTAACGAAGAGGGTGATTATTGGTCGGCGACCAGCTCCGGCATGATCCGGAACTGGTCGATTGATCATAAGGCCCGCGGGGTGCGGACAGAGTGGGTCCGCGAGGTGAAGGATACGCGTCTGAGTGTGGGGCACTGGTATATGACAATGGAACCGCCAGGGCCGCCAACAGCCTGGAAAATGTACCAGCCACAAGCGGATGGCAGTCTGATGTTTAGCAAGTGGTCTCTATTGGCCAAGGTGACGAATGAGCACCAGATGAACAGTGTTTGGACTCAGCTGGATCGCTCGCTGGGGAGTTGGCACTGGTCAGCCGGGCTGCGCTATGTGCGTGAAACCCTGGTCAGCCTGGATTACTACAATACCGATGGTCTTGGGGATGTGTCTTATGCAGCAGCGCTGCAACAATCGAGTGGCCCGATGGCGGATCGTAGTGTTGATGGTTTTGATCTGGATGTCTGGTTGCCTGTAGCCGGATTGAGTTATCGCTGGAATGACGACTGGTTATCGAGAATTCATGTTGGCCGTTCGATGGGAGCGCCGTCGTTTTCATCCTGGAATCAATTCCAGTCCAATTATTCCACTTTTGCTGCCGCGGGGTTGACGGCCCAGGACGTGATGGATAAGCAGCGTATCGAAACCCAGGACGGGATTGATCTGGGGCTGACCTGGACGTCGCGGTTTCACTATATGGATCTGACGGTGTATTACGCCCGCTTCCGCAATAAAGGCATCAGCTATTACGACCCGGATGTAGCTGTTGTGTATTCGCAGAATGTGGGGGATGGGCATCAGCAAGGATTGCAGTTCGCCGGTGGTCTGGAAGTGACACCAGAGTTGAATTTGTTGGCCAATCTGGCCTGGACACACGCCGTTCTTGATAAGGATGTGCTGGGCAGTGGCGGCACGGTGATGGATGTGTCGGGTAACCAGTTGCCCGATGTACCGGTATGGACTGGTGCACTGGGCGCCCGTTGGGAGCAAGACCGCTGGTTTGCGACATCGATGCTACGTTATGTCGGCCAGCGTTATGCTGATTCCGGTCATGAAGAGTCGGTGCCCGGTTATGCCCGTGTCGATATGGGTGCTGGTTATCAGTTGCCATTGGCCAGTGGTGATCTGTCGGTGGATGTAAATGTGGTCAATCTGACGGACAAGCGCTATATCGGCCGGATTAATGCCTCGGATGTGCAAAGTACTGGCTCATATACCTATTACTCTGGTGCGCCGCGTTCATATCTGATGACGTTGGCTTATATCTGGTAATTACTGGCAATAGCGGATCTGGCTGGCTGTCTTTGGATGGCTGGCCAGAGAGGCCTGGTGGCTGTTTCAGGTATTGCCCCAGGCCATGATGATAATGCGGCTTGCTGGTTAGCAAACAAGTGTATTGTGGTGTTTGGTTTATTCTCGTTAGGTGGTTTGTCTATATGATTACAGGTGGTGGGTTTTGTCACAGAACACCTTGGGTCATCGAGTTTATAAAATAAATAAAAATCAATAGCTTAGTATTTTTTCCATGATGGTATCAGCCTTGCTCTGTCTTTATATATGAAGTTTGTATTAATATAAACATGAGCAGTAGGATGACCAGTGTCTCACCTCTTGTGGGCTGGCTTCTTGGTGTTCTGACAGGAGGCAAGCGATGAATAAACAAAGTGTTGACCAGGCCGTCTCGCTGATGGCTGACCGGGTAGTGGCCATCCATCATGATCAATGCAATATCAGCTGGCTGGCCAGTAATGATGGATGTTGGTTAGAGCAACAGGTATTGGCAGGGAAATGGTCGATGTCTCAGAGCAGCCAGCCTTGCAGTCATCAGTCTGTCTGTGTACGGAGTGATCTGGTGGCACGCTGGACCGACGTTTTTTTCTGAGGCCAGCATATCGGGATCTTGCTAACCGTGACGTTGGGTTGGCGGAGTGACCAGGGTGAGCGATAGCGCTGTTACCGGTCTGCTGTGATGGTCTGGTTGTTGATGGTTCGTGACATTTTCAGGTGTTGGTCATAGCATGCCTTGGCATTGACGCGAGGGCTGAATGTCACAACTTACTGATTATCAACAACAGGTTGTTCAACACGTCGACGGCCACGCCCGAGTGGTGGCCGTTGCGGGTGCGGGTAAAACCACCACACTGACGCATTTTATTGCTGCGCGATTACAGGCCGGCGTATCGTCTCGCCGTATGCTGGTGCTGATGTATAACAAGGCGGCCCAGCAGGAGTTCCAACAGCGTTTATTTCGCCGTTTACCGGATCAAGCGGTACCGGAAGTACGCACTTTTCACTCGTTGGGATTGCGTATTTATCACAAGTTGATTGAACTGGAACAGTTGCCTGCTTTTGAGCGTAAATTGTTGGGAGATAGCGAAGTTGAAGGTCAGGTGTGGCGTTTGTTACAGCAATTGGCCGACGGCGACACCCGGCAGGAAATCCTGTCGCAACGAAAAAAATGGGTTGAGCCAGCGGTCGGTTTTATCGACCTGGTGAAATCCGGGCTGGCGCCTCCTCAGGCGGTTTATGAAGAGCTCGATTTACCCCCTCAGTGTCGTATGTTTATTGAGTTGTTTGAACGTTTTGAAGACTGGCGCAAACAGCAACGGCGTATTGGATTTTCCGACATGCTGTACGACCCGGTGATGCATCTGCGGCAAAATCCGGAAGCGGCGCGTTATTTTGGCGGCCATATGCAATGGATTCTGGTGGACGAATACCAGGATATCAACGGTATTCAGCAGCATTTGCTGGAACTGCTCCATGCTGGCCGGGGGTCGATGATGGTTATTGGTGATCCAGACCAGACGATTTATGAATTTCGTGGCTCACGGCCAGAATTTATTGTCAGTGGCTTTGCTAGCCAGTTGGGAAACGTCACTACGTATCAGTTACCGGAAACCTTTCGGTATGGACATCGGCTGTCGTTGATGGCGAATCATCTGATTCACCATAACCGGCAGCGAGACCCGGTGATGGGATTGTCCCACATATCCACTCCGGCCACCCAGGTACAGTTGCACAGCTGCTCTGCCAATGCGGAAGCGCATCAGGTTCTGACGCTGGTGCGGCAGTGCCTGGAAACCATGCCAGCCCATCAGATTGCTGTGATCCATCGTCTTTGGGCCTTGTGTGCGCCGATTGAACTGGCCTTGTTGCAGGCGGGTATTCCCTATCAGCTGGATCATTCTCTCTCGGTACTGGAGCGCTGGGAGCTGGAAATCTTCTGGCTGTTACTGGAAATTGCCGCAGGCCGTTTTGGGGATCGCAGCCGGGAGCAGCGCCGCTCGGGCTGGTTGCAGATACTGACTACGCCGTTTCCCAAGGTACGCAGGGCGGTTCTGGAAGATATGGCCGATACGCTGGCGACGCACCGCGAGCACTTTGGCATTGCGTTACAGCAAGCGATTCCCGATACCCTGAGTCACTGGCAAAAAGCGCAGCTGCACGCACGGGCCGAGGTGCTCGACAGTGCCGAGCATGTGGTGGTACCGGTGCAGCGATTGCTGAACGCTTATATCGATACGACTGAATTGGAAAAAGGCATTGAAGACAGTGCTTTTTCTGCTCAACAGGTGGAAGACCGGTTACAAACCATCCGGGCGTTTGTGCGTTTTATGGCCGACTCCGGCGTGAACTCGAACGAAGCCCTGGAATTGCTGTTGGAACTGAGGGATCGCGCCCGGGCCCAGTCCCGTGAGCGACACGCCGGGGTCAGGCTGACGTCTATCCATAAAAGCAAGGGGCTGGAATGGCCGGTGGTGATTATTCCCGGCCTGAATGGCCATTACTTCCCGTACCGGCCAGAAGGCGAATTCAGCACTCCGGCCAGCGAGGAAAGTGAGCGGCGGCTGTTGTATGTCGCCATGACCCGCGCCATTCATCAATTACATCTGCTGGTGCCACTGCGATTGGTGCCGTCATCTTCGGGGCGTAAAGGGTCAGATGAGCGCCCTTCGTTACGGGAAAAGCCCAGCCCTTTTACGAGTGAACTGAATGTCAGTCGCAGTGATCAAGTGGCCAGTGCCCTGGAGCAAGGGCAATCCCGCCTGGTGTTGGAAGGCGAGGTAGCCAGCTGGCTGCCGGCGTATCTGGCAGCACAACCGGCGCCGGTTGTGCTGGAGGTGAAGCCGTCCCGGGTACAGCCTGGGGTTCGCGGTGGTAACCGGTCGTTGCGCGATCCGGCCAAACCCACTGTGACCGGACAGCCACTGCCACGACTGGTGCATGCCCGCCTGGGAGCCGGTACGGTGATGGAGCAGGATGAACAGTATCTGATTATTCAGTTTGATGGCGAACGGACAACTCGGCGCCTGGATCGGGTATTTGCCGAGCCGCATATCCAGTGGTTGCATTGATAATCAGATCCGTCGGGTGGCGTTGCGGGCTGATGGAATCTGTGCTTTTGGCGGCCGCACCCGTCACCGACTGGCACTCAGCGGGGCAGTTGTTATACTGGGGGCCCATTTCGTAGAGAACGACTTTGGTCGCCGCTGGTTTCCAACGTCGCATCCTGTCGCCTTTGCGTAGAATTCACTGCCCTTAATCAGGGACAAAAAACGGACAATCATCATGACAATTGCCCAGCACAAAGTCGTTTCCATTCATTATAAAGTGGTTGACGTTGCTTCTGGAGAAACTATTGATTCTTCTGAAGGCGCAGCGCCAATGACTTACCTTCACGGTGCCCAGAACATCATTCCTGGCCTGGAAGCGGCGTTGGACGGCAAAAAAGTCGGCGACGAACTGGAAGTCACCGTAGAAGCCGCTAATGCTTACGGTGAATACAGCGAAGACCGTGTGCAGAAAGTTCCGCGTGATGCTTTTACCGGTGTTGATCAAATTGAACCTGGCATGGCATTTACAGCACAAACTGCACAAGGCCCGGTTAATCTGATTGTTACTGAAGTGGAAGAAGCAGAAGTAACGGTTGATGCCAACCACCCGCTGGCAGGCAAGGACCTGGCGTTCAGCGTAACGGTTGAATCCGTACGTGATGCCAGTGAAGAAGAACTGGAACATGGCCATGTACATGGCGCAGAAGGCCACCAGCACTAAGCTGATGCATTCTGCAACATAAAAACGGGCTGCCTTGGCAGCCCGTTTTGCTTTTCTGCTTTTTTCCTTCCTGGTATTGCCTGGCCTAGCGAGTCAATGCAGTCGACATGGAAAAGTCGAGCGGTTCGGGTGACCAGATCGCCAGCTCTGGCGCATAGTCCAGGGTACCGGCAACGCCGATATCAACCGCTTCCTTGCTGGTCAGCAAAGACATCAGGCTGCTGGCCATATCCGCAAAGCTCAGTGACAGTGGAATAACCAACTGCTGCTGACTGTTTTTTTCCAGGTTGGCTGGCTGCACCGAGCCGGATGCCAATGCGCTGTTGGCGGCAGTTACCTGATAATCCAGCCCTTTCAGATCAATCCCGAAGCCATTGGGGTTTTCAACATCAACGGTCAGTTGCAGCTCCATGCCACGCCAGCTCAAATCCGCAACACTGGCGCTGGCCAGGCTGATTTTAGGACGTTGCGGGATCGGCAGGGTCGTGGTGTAGCTGGCGGGCAGGCTGATGTCTCCCAGTACCGGCAAATTAAACAGCAGGGCAGTATCAATTTGACAGGTTACTTCATCCTGGTCGGCAACCGCTTTGACAGCGTTATAAAGATCGCTGTAGCTGAAGCTGATGGGGAGCTGGGTGGTTGTGGTTTCGTTGGCGCTCAGGGTGAGGTCGGTGTCAGTTTGGTTGACGGTGGCCAAAGCATGATCTTCTACCGACATGGTCATGGTCAGACCGCTGGCGGGAATTGAAAAGCTGTTCGGGTTGGTAACATCCAGCGAGACCAGCAAGTCGGCTTGTTCCAGCCCCAAGGACTGGATCGACAGGCCACTGATCGTGGCGCTGGGTTTGTCGGCGGCGGTCAAGCTCTCTTTCAGAGCGGCACAGCCACTTAGCAGAATCAGGCCAGTGGCGGTCAGCGTAGGTAAAATCGGGTTCATAGGCACTCCAGTCTGCACATATTCAAGAGGTGCAGTGTAAGGCAAACCGGCGGTTAATGCAGGATCCCGATAGCTTTATGTGCTCTGGGGTATGATCGAAAGCAAATCAGAGGCAGTGTGAATAAAAATCACCTGAAAAAATGCTGATTGTTTTGTTGATAGGCTTGGTGAATGACAACGGAGCTGCGACAATAACCGGTCATTTGCTGCCGGATTGCTGTCGTGAACCTTGATCGCATAGATTTGAACCTGCTGGTGTATCTGGATGTACTGCTGCGTGAGGGCAGTGTGACCCGGGCGGCGCAACAGCTTGGTATTACTCAGCCAGCCATGTCCAATGGTCTGCGCCGCCTGCGTGATCTGTTTAGTGATCCGTTGCTGGTGCGTACTTCCGATGGTATGACGGCAACGGAACGGGCTCGTGAGCTGCAGCCGATGATCCGCAAAGCGCTGGCGGAACTGGAAGCTGCGCTGCAACCGCTGGGCGAATTTGATGCCCACAGCAGTAATCGGGTTTTTCGCCTGATGGTCAGTGATTATGCAGAGTCAACGCTGATTCCTGAGCTGGTCAAGCGCCTGCGGGAAGTAGCCCCGAACGTGATTCTTGATGTGTTGACGCCATCGGATGTGACCTTCAAGGATGTCGAAGCGGGCAAGGTTGATATGGCCATCAACCGTTTTGATGATATGCCGCAATCGTTCCACCAGATGACGCTGTGGCAAGACGACTTTGTCTGCCTGGTGAATCATGGCCACCCGTTGGCCGAAAAATTTGATCTGGAAGCCTACGTCGCCAGTAATCATATCTGGGTGTCTAAAACCGGTATGGGCGCCGGGGTAGGGATAGACCCTGAGAAAGTGGTTCGCCTTGGTTGGGTCGATAACGCGCTGGCCAAGTTGGGTTATAAACGGCGCATTTCGGTATTTACCCGCCATTATCAAATGCCCGCCTTGCTGGCTCACAATAACGATCTGGTGGCGACCTTGCCGCGTAAAGTGGCGGATATGCAGGCGGAATCAGCATCCTTGCTGGTGGTGCCACCGCCGTTCCCAATCCCGCCATTTGAGTTGAAAATGGCCTGGTCACCGCTGGTGCAGCATCATCAGGCGCATCGCTGGTTACGTCGTATTATTGTGGATGTGGCCCAGCATTGCTGAATCACATCCGTCGCAGATAGCCTCAGACGGCGCTTAAACGCATGCTCAGGCAGTGGCTTTCCCCAGTGGCCAGATTGACCCAGTCATCGGCGGCATTGGCTGTCTCAATACAGAGCATGGTTTGCCAGGCAGCATCGTCAAACTGGCTCAGGCGTTGGGCTTTTTCAATCCAGGGGTTCCAGACAATGGTGCTGTGGCTGCCACGGCTGTGAATCAGTAACGTGCGCTGCGGTGTAACCAGACGCAAGGGCGTTGCCTGCTGCAGATAGATACGGTCGGTTTCTCCCTGGAAGACGACTGCCCCTTGTTGCTGCTTGCGTTGCCAGCCAGTCATGGTGTCAATATACGAGTGTCCTGCCAGCCCGTCGATACGGGTGGTATGGATGTCTGGTGTCGGCAAGTAGGTGTGTAACGCCTGACTGAACGCCAGGGTGGAGCGTCCGGTGTTGGTGGTGATCAACTGCATTTCCAGGCTGTCGGGGGTCATAATCCAGCGCGCTGTGAGCTCGGCGTTGCCTTGCCAGACCGACTGGATGCAATGGCTTTGGGGTAACGTCAGTTCGATTTCGATACGGTCGGCGGCTTCATACAGCCGGGACAGCGTCCAGCGATTGGTTCGGGCAAAGCCGTGAGCGGGTGGTTGTCTTCCGGCGATGGCATCCCGGACTTCGGGCGGGTTTTTATCGGCGTTGCCAAACCAGGGCCAGCAGATTGGAATACCGCCGCGCAATGAGACTCCTTGCCGGTATTCTGCGGTTGGGCTGAGCCAGATCCAGGAGGTATCGTCCGTGGGGCAAAAGGAGAGCAGTTGCGCTCCTTGTGGCAGCAGGCTGGCACTGAACCCGGGGTGTTGAATTACGATGCAGGGCAGCTCGCCGCGTTGCTCGAAATGGCAAAAGGCACTGGTTGAAAGACGTTCTTTTAATGACCGGTTCTGATGTTGGCGCATGGCTTACCTTGCAGAAATCGCTAGAATGGCGGGTTGCACCCAATAATGAGTGTGATTTCTTTCTACTGTACCGGATTATTTTGTGTGAACAAAAGCCAACTTAAGCCCTGTTTGCTGGCGCTGCTGGATCAGGAAATCGAGGTTGCCCTGGCCGCTGCCCGGACAGCCCAGGAAAGTGCCGCACATGAGGGTAACAAACCCGAAAACCAGTACGATACCCTGAGTCTGGAAGCGGCATATCTGGCTCATGGGCAGTCGGAACGTATTCTGGCGTTGCAGCAGGAGCGTATCCAGATCGCTCGTTGGGCGGTGCCGCTGTTCGGCAATGGCGAGGAAGAAGATGCACCGTTGGCGCTGGGAACTCTGATCGGGCTGGAACCCGCTGATTCGCTGGGCAGCACGACGGCAGACAGACGCCGCTGGTTTTGGCTGACCCCTGTCGGTGGCAGAACCTTGTCGCTGGAGGGCGAGACGGTGCAGTTGTTGTCGATCTCGGCGCCACTGGCCAAACGCTTGCTGACCCTGGGGCTGGAAGATGAGCTGCTGTTGGGCTCGGGTCGCTGGCGTATTGTGGTGCTGAGTTGACATTGTTGCTGTTACGGGAATCTTGGTTCTGAGAATCATTCTCGTGTTTTTCAGGCAGGGCGTTACACTGTTTGTCTGTCACCTTGGTTGGGTACACTGATCAAGTCCGTCTGTTTTTTATCTGGAGCGGTAATGTCTCGTCCTTCTCCCCGTGAATTGGTGGTTCATTCGTCATCACGCCTGACGACTAATATGCAACGGCTGGTCTTTTCCGGCGATGCGCTGGCCGATTTTCCGGTCGACAGTGCCAGTGGTTATATCAAATTGATGTTTACCGCCGATGGTCAGCCGCTGACCCCGGCAACGGCGCTGGAAGGCCAGCGGCCTCTGATGCGGACCTATACGGTGCGGGCCTTTGACCCGGACAAGTTCCAGCTTACGGTTGATTGCGCCTTGCATAACCATGGCCCCCAACCGGCAGGACCTGCCGCCAGCTGGGCTGCACGTGCCCAGCCAGGTGAGCGGATTCTGGTGGGTGGCCCAGGCCCAACCAAGCTGATTGATAACAGCGCCGACTGGTATTTCCTGGCTGGAGATATGACGGCTCTGCCAGCAATCAGCTGCAACCTCGAGCAATTGCCAGCAGAGGCTCGGGGTTATGCCGTGATTGAGATTGCCTCTGCCGAAGACCGTCAATCACTCGAATGTCCGGCCGGGGTTGAGGTGATCTGGGTAGTAGATGAAACAAGCCCGGAACTGGCGCAGGCTGAATCCATGGCAACGTCAAGCGCTCTGCTGCAGCGAGTGGTGGCGGCTGAATGGTTGCCCGGTCGTGTTGCTGTGTGGGCGGCGTGTGAGTTTCATAAAATGAAGGCATTGCGGCGGTATTTTCGGCAGCAACGCCAGACTGGGCGCAAGGAAACCTATATCAGCAGCTATTGGAAGTTGGGACGTAGCGAGGATGAGCACAAGGTCGACAAGCGTGCCGACCAGGCTCTTGTGGATGCGGCAGGCACCACACCCTGATACTTGGCCATGCGCCGTGTGAACGGTGGCTAACGGCTGTAATATAGCGTAAAGCTTGCCTTGTCGATGGCATGGGCATTCAGCATAAAGCCAATCAGCGCAGCACTGGCATCCGCCGGGATATCGAGGCTGGGCTGGTCGAGGGCAAACAGGGTAAATTGATAACGGTGGGGCTGGTCTCCCGCTGGTGGGCAAGCACCACCGTAAGCATGGCTACCGTAGTCATTACGCCCTTGCTGGGCAGAGGCCGGCATCAAAGGTGAATGCATGCTGCCAGCCCCTGCTTCCAGGGAACGACTGTCGGCAGGCAGGTTGAATACTTGCCAATGCCACCAGCCCGAGCCTGTCGGGGCGTCCGGGTCGTACAGGGTGATGGCGAAGCTTTGTGTCTCTTCCGGTGGATGAAACCACTCCAATGGCGGGGAAATATTGTCGCCGGTGCAGCCAAAACCAGAATACAGGTGTTGAATATCGAAGCGAGACTCCGGTTCTATGGTCGGGCTGCGAAAGTCAAAATGGCTGCCATCAGATCTGGCTGCCAGTGATGTTGCTGCGATGCTCAATCCGCCTATCATCGCCAGTGCTACTTTTTTCTTCTTATAGTTACTGGAATCACTCAACATGGTGTTCTCCCTTCGTTGAATCCATCGACAAGGCAATTGGCGTGCCTGTTCCTTTGATCATATGTCATCAAGCATTTACATACTATTTCGGCAAATGGCATAGACAAACTCGATTTTTTCGAAAAACAGTCTACTTTAGGAGGAGTGAAGTAAAGAAATAGCGTACGAAAGTCGCTGATTATTGTGATCGTGACAAGAATCTCAGAATAAATGACCGATTCCGCTTGAACTGTCACGTAGTATTACTAATATGCGCCATAAATTGTAAAGAACACACACATTGTTCACTTTGGAGAGAAATATGTTGACCAAACCATTATTGGTAGCCATGGCTGTTGCGAGCGCAACAATGGCACACGCCGACAAGGAAATGTACGTTACGGGTGGTATCGGATACGTTGAAAACGAAATTTATGACGAGCTGACTACCAGAACCGGTCATAACGTCAATGATTCCTGGACCAACGAAGTATCCCTGGGTTACATGGTTCTGCCTGCGCTGGCAGCAGAAGCATCCCTGACTTTCCCGTCGTTCTTGCAAGGTGATATGAAACCAGATGTATCACAGTATCAACTGAAAGGGTTGTACTTCTTTGGTGAGCGTCCCCTGAAACCTTACCTGACAGCAGGTTATGGTATCGAAATCCTTGATGTACCCCAGGATGGTGCACTCGATCGTAAAACCCATGTATTCAGCTGGGGTGGTGGTGTGCAGTATGACCTGAATGATGAGCTGTTTGGCCGTGCCGAGCTGCATATTGATGAAATGACCGATGAAGGCAATGAGCACGGTGTGTTCATGATGGAAATTGGTTATCGCTTTGGTAGTGGCATGACTCGCACCAAAGAAACCATCGTTGAAGAATTCAAGCCAGTTGAGCCTGTTGTCGTAGAGCCGGTTATCGAAGAGCCAGTCATTGAAGAACCTGTGGTTGAAGAAGTAAAACCAGTGGTGATTCCTGAGCCAGCAGATAGCGATAACGATGGGGTTATCGATGACAATGACGAGTGTATGGACACGCTTGCCGGCGCCAACGTGAATGCCAAGGGTTGTGCTGTATTTGAAGGCAATCTGCACGGTGTTAACTTTGAAAGTGGCAGCACTCGTTTGACTGCCAACGCCCGTACCATTCTGGATAACGCAGCCGCTGAACTGCGCAACTACCCGGATGCCATGGTAGAAATCGCGGCATACACAGATAGCCAGGGTGCTGAAGCATTCAACCTGCGTCTGAGCCAACAACGTGCAGACTCCGTTCGTAACTACCTGATCGGTAAAGGTCTGAGCGCGGATCAGTTGACTGCCCGTGGTTACGGTGAAGCCAGCCCGATTGCCAGCAATGTGACTGCTGCTGGTCGTGCAGAAAACCGTCGTGTTGAACTGAGCGTCAAGTAAGTCTGAAAGCACCAGTGGCACTTTGCCGCTGGTGCTTGTCTGTTTTTCTCCTGCCTGTATCCGGCCTGTTCTGGCTGCTGTTTTCCTTCTGACTGTTTTCTTGACAACGATATTGTTGCTGTTGCTGGATTCTGTTTCGCCAGATCTTCCTGTTTGTTTTGCTTTTGCTTTTATGGATCACGACAGTTGTTCGTTATTGACCGGACGTTTTCTGTGCGTTTGTGGTGGCAGGGGGTGTGCTCCGTTATGTAGCTGTGAACATTGTGAGCCAGCATTGGTGGAAATATTGACCCCCCGGAATCGTATACGCATTCTTTGCGGCGCCCGAATCCGGAAAAAACAATAACAAGACGGGGGTGACCATGTCTGATAGAGCCTTTCAGTGGGCTGGGGCAGAGTTTTGGCTGCTGGAACAAGTTCAGTTTTGTCTGCAACATCAACTGAATGCTTCACTGCAAACTTCCCACCATGGCGAAATTATTGTCGCGGGTGGTGCGCAGCGTTTTATTGAACATGATATTCCTGAGTGCGTGACCCGTCATTTCAGCCCATCCAGTAGTTTCAAGCACCGCAGCTTGTCTGCCGATGACCCGATGGCACTGCAAGCGCTGATTGGACGGCCGGTCAGGGAACTGCTCTGGCGTTGTGGCTGGCAAGCCTGGCATGGTGAGCCACTGCCTGGAGCTTGTCCTGATTGCTGTGGACGCATGGTGCTGATGCCTGATGACAGCCTGTTTGATGCGGTGGTTGAGACAGAAGGTCCTGTTATTCGGCAGCTGGCCTGGTTGTTATCGCGTCAGGCGATGACTGCTCGACAACTGGCCAACCGGTCTGGCGCGCCCGCAGCTCTGGCAGAGCGTTTTTTTGCAGCTGCAGAGTGTGCCGGGCTGTTGGAATAAATAAACCTGGCTGTTCGCTTGCTGTTCGGTATTGTTCCCGGCGCCGTAGTGAATGGCCATCCTCGCTATATTTCCCTGTTCTGTTTGTGACTTTGCTGTCAAGGTTGTAAATAACGACTGGCAGTGGTGTGTTTCCTGATGAATTTCCTCTGATAACAGCACGGTGTGAGTGCCGTTATTCATGGCGCTTGATTATCGCCGGCAGGGTAGCTCCGTGTTCTGACGACTATTACCGGCAATACCTGTGGGTGGATGTTGGGGTATTTGTTAGCATCGGCTGCGGGGTATTCGCTGGATCGACAGTAACAGATAACGGGAGTGGCAGGTGCAAGTGATGGTTAGGTATTCAGAGCGTATAACAGCGATTCTGACTCTGTTGGTTATCCTGGCAGGAAGTAGCGCTTTGGCGGGTTGCATGACCACGACGGTCAGCAGTCGATCCGGTTTTGAAGTGCCGACGGCCGGGCCTGAAACCCGTGGCATCGTACGTATGCTGTTTGCTGGTGATATTCAGCCGGCCATCCGCATTTTGCCTCACTACCCCGACAAGGAATTCAGACGTGGCAAAGAGGGGCGGGTTGTCATTGAGTTTACGATTCTGTCAAACGGCCAGGTTGGCCTGTTGCGGCTGATTGAATCCAGTGGCGAATCCTTCGCAGAAGCCGCCGGGCAATCCATGAGCAGCGTGCTGTTTCAGCCCCGATATGCGGGTCAGGTAATCAGAGTTGAAGTGCAGTTCATGATTCTCCGAACGGATACCTCAGACTAGGCTGCTTATGAACAGACACGGCCGATGGCCATTGTTTTTAACGTTATGGATTGCGTCTCTGAAGCGGTCGTTTGCCGGGATGATTGGCGTGCTGCTGGTCGGTTGCTGTGGTTATGCTTCGTGCCAGGCGGACTCAATCCGGCCACTGGATGCCAGACAACAGCAGGCCGTTACCGATGAAATCCTGATGATGTTGTACCAAGGAAAGGATAAGCAGCTACAAGCTGCCAGCGATAGCCTGTTGGCGCAAGGTCCCCGGTTAACTCCACCGCTGCAGCGGCTGGCGCAATATGCCCGTGTCCGGTTTCTACTGGCGGAAGGCCAGCCGGATAGCCTGAGTGATGCCATGGATGTGTCATCAGGAATGGCGATTACCCACGGCGACCTGGCAGAAGGCCAGTTTGGCTTGGGCCTGCTGGCCCGACTGGATGTGATCCTGGCTGCGAGACAGCTGGGCGTCAAACCGGAATTACAGGTGTTTCTGCTGCAGACTTTGCAGCAGGCACTGGCGGATGCTGGCGGAGTGACGGAGCGTGAGACATCCAATCTGATGGCTTCTGTGCAAGTCATGGTGTGGATGGCGCAGTGGCAAGCCGGTGAGACGGTCGAAATGGTGAGGTTGTCGCAGCGGATTCCCCTGGATTCTCCCTGGTATGTGACGGCTCTGGTGTTAAGGGCGGTGCAGCCTTTGCTGCCGCTTGCCAGTGGCAGCAGAGATTGGTTGCAAGCGCTCTCTGCCACCACGACTGGATGGGTCGCAGATCCGGTCAGACTGGATCTGTTCCATCTGGATCAGGCGATGTTGCAGTTGCAGGTGCTGAATACCATGGGGGGAGCGTCGATGCGGCCGGTGTTGTTGCAGGCGTTATCCTTGCGATTACAGCAGCATATTGACGCTGTGCGGCAATGGCAGCACCCCGAGCGTCTGGAGCAATTGTTACAGCACTGGTTGGGACAAGGAATGATGCCGGACAGCGCCGAAGCGGATGAACGTTTTCGTGCGTTTGTGGGGTGTCCGGCAGCCGGATTGATTGCTGCTGGGCGTCATGACAGTGGGCACTGCCAGAGTCTGCCGCTCCGTTATTTGAACCAGGCTGTACGGTCCCAGACGTTGCGTGCAGCCTGGGTCGATCGTCAGGAGTCGCAGGGGTTGCGAACACGCCTGGCAGCCCTGGCAGAGGTAACACAGCGGCTGGTGCCTGACGCTCGGGTATTGGTGGCCGGAGCGGCAGATGACAGCCGCACTGAGACGGTCAGTGAAGACAATGGCGAAGGGCTGGAGGATGAGACCCTGTTGCGTGGCAGGCAGGCGGCCTATCAGTCACAGGCAGATTACTACTATCAATTGTCACAGCGACACGTGTATCTGAGTTTGTTGGTGTACCTGGCAGAGGAGCATCAGCGTTTGGCCAGTTATCTTCAGGTTGTGCAACAACAACAGGCGGAGCTGGTACAGTAAAAATCGGAATTATACCGTTATCTTTCTGGCGCTGGTTTTGAAGTTCTTGTTTTGCTTGTTCTGCGATTATTTGTTTGTTACCCGGGATTGGGGCTATGGGGCTAAGTGCTCTGCAAAGGCATACCGGACCTGTGTGGTATGCCGATGCAGAGCGACCGCCTGTTACTGGCGGTCGGTCAAGTCAATAACCCACTATTTGCCAGCTGGCTGGGTGATGGTGATTTCTGGCAGATCCGGCATGTCGATGGTCATTTTTTCGCTTGGAGCCAGGATAAAAGCTTCTCCGGTTACGACCGCTTTATCATTCTGGTTGGTGATGGTGGTGTCGATAACAACCTGGTTACGATCCCGCTTTTCTTTTACCGTCAGTGTCACGGTGACGGTATCTCCAATCATGATCGGGCGTTTGAACTGGGCATTCTGGCCCAGATAAATTGTGCCTGGCCCTGGCAGTTCCATTCCCAGAGCGGCTGAAATCAGAGCGCCGGAGTACATGCCGTGGGCGATTTGGCCTTTGAACTGGGTGGTCGCGGCAAAAACCGGATCAAGGTGGAGAGGGTTGTGGTCACCAGAGACGATGGCAAACAGCTGCAGATCGCGCTCATCAATGGTGTGGGTGCGCTGGCAGCTGTCGCCGATGTTCAGTTCTTCGTAGGTGCGATTGGTGATGGTTTCCATGATATACATCCGATGTCAGAGGTGAAAAATGACCAGTTCTGGTCGTTGGAATATAAGTGGACGGCAAGAGTGTAACGTGAAATCCAGCGCTCAATGCACCATTCACAGGTCATTTGCCATGCTATTGATCAGGATCACTTACTGCTGTTGATCCCGGTAGAGTGGATCAACCCAAGTGGTTTTGTAGCCATGCCAGCAGGTCAGACTGCACTTGCCCGGCATTGGTTTCATTCAGCATTTCATGGCGTCCGCCAGGGTATAACAGCGTGCTGATCTGATCATGGCCGCTGCGATGTAAGGCATGGTCGAGCGCTCGGATACCTCGGCCATATTGACCGACCGGGTCCTGATCGCCAGATAACAATAAGACAGGCAGCTGCGGTGGGATCGATGCCAGTGCGTTCTCCCGGGTGATGTTTGTCAGAGCGGTGAACAGGTTTTGCCAGAAGCCGGCGCTGCAATCAAAGCCGCACAAGGGATCGGTACGGTATTGCTGGCGCTGGTTGGCGTCGCGTGTCAGCCAGTCCCAGCGGCCAGAAGCCTGTTTGATCTGCTGGTTGTATCCGGCAAAGGCCAGTGCCCCGAGTAACGCTGAGGGTTTTTCCGCGGTATGCCAGTGTGCAATGACAGAGGCAACGATGTAACCCAGTTGGCAGCGCCAGCGTGCAGGGTAACCACTGCCCGATAATACCAAGCCTGCCAGACCTTCCACAGGGTGCATCGCTGTTGTTAATACCACAAACGATCCCATGGAGTGACCCAGCAAAATAACCGGGGTCGATTCCGGCAGTGTGGCCAGAGCTATCTGGCGAGCCTGGTTGGCATCGTTGATCAGTTGTTGCCAGCCGGTGCTGGTGTGGTGATGGCCGACGGGCAGGTGGCCGAGCGGCTGACGTTCTCCATGACCTTGATGATTATGTGCCAGCACAGCGTAACCGGATGCAGCCAGTTTGCGGATCAAGGGTTGATAACGGCGCCAGTGTTCTGCCATGCCGTGATATATCTGGATCAGGGCCGTTGGCTCAGTGCCCGGCATAAACAGCTGGGCAGCAAATGTCTGACCGCTATCACTGGCTATACTGAAAGTATGCGCAGGGCTGACATCGTTCATGAAATATTCCTTTCCGTCGATAGTTGTCCCGGTTCGTGATTGTGTGGCAATCAAAAGCGGGGCGAAATGGTCGTGCAGGCGGCTGCAGGTTGTCTATATTGTACTATCCACGGGCCAGAACGGTATCGAATCGGTAATTTGGCATTGATTTGGGAAACAGTTTTTTGCCTGAAATTCAAAAGATGGTTACAATTCCAGATTCTGACTCACTAATTGTTTATGACGCGCTCCGCATTCTGAGCGTTATCGCGAAATAAACGAGCAGACAACGACGTATAAGAATAACCAATGTTGGGGTGTAAGGGGGCGGTATGAACGAGCAGTTCTTCCAGGAACGCTATCCGGAAAATTATCCAGGCACGATTGATGCCGATAAATACAATTCAGTCATCGAGCTGTTTGATCGCTTTGTGAAAAAATTTGCTGATCGTCCTGCTTTTATGTGCCTGGGACATACGCTGAGCTACCAGGACTTGGATGTATTGAGTGCACAATTTGCCAGCTATCTGCAGCATGAGCTGGGTTTGCAGCCTGGTGAACGTATTGCCATTCAATTGCCAAATATTTTGCAGTACCCCATTGTGGTTTTTGGTGCCATGCGGGCAGGGCTGGTGGTTGTGAACACCAATCCACTCTACACCGAGCGGGAAATGGAGCACCAGTTCAACGACTCTGGAGCCAAGGCGCTGGTGGTGCTGGCTAATATGGCCGACAAGGCCGAAAAGATACTCAGTGATACGGGGATCCAGCACGTTATTGTCACGGAGGTGGCCGATTTGCATCCAGGGTTAAAACGGATGCTGATCAATGGCATGGTGAAGTACGTCAAGAAACAGGTGCCGGACTATCATTTGCCCGGTGCGGTGACATTGCGGGCGGCCCTGGCGAAAGGTGCAAAGCGCCCTTGTCAGCCGTATCCGTCTGCCGGCAATGATGTGGCGGTGCTGCAATACACCGGCGGTACCACCGGGGTGGCCAAAGGCGCGATGCTGACGCACCGAAACCTGATCGCCAATATGTTGCAGTGTCATGGCTTGTTTGTGATGGCATTGGATGAAGGGGTGGAGAGGGTGGTAGCACCGCTACCGCTGTACCATATTTACGCCTTTACGGTGCATTGTATGGTGCTGCTTGAAACCGGGAACTGTTCTTTGCTGATTCCTAATCCCAGAGATATTCCAGGGTTTGTCAAAACCCTGCAGCAGCACCGGTTTTCAGCGTTTGTGGGCTTGAATACCCTGTTTGTGGCCATGTGTAATCAGGAAAAATTCCGGCAACTGGATTTTTCTGGCCTTAAATTGACGATCTCCGGTGGCATGGCGTTGACCACAACCGCTGCCGAACAATGGAAAAAAGTCACCGGTAATGATATTGCCGAGGGTTACGGCATGACAGAAACGTCACCGGTGGTGTCGTTTAATCCGCCAGGACATATCCAGCTGGGCAGTATTGGTATGCCGGTGTCGAGTACCCTCTGCATTACCGTGGATGATGATGGCCATGAGTTGCCGTTGGGAGAACGGGGCGAGTTGTGCGTTAAAGGGCCACAGGTCATGAAAGGCTACTGGAAACGGGAAGCGGCGACCGATGAGGCATTTTTGCCAGGGGCTGATGGTTTGCCTGTCCGTGAATGGCTGCGCACTGGGGATATTGCCGTGATCCAGGATGATGGCTATATGCGTATTGTGGATCGCAAGAAAGACATGATTATTGTCTCCGGCTTTAATGTGTATCCGAACGAGGTTGAAGATGTTATTGCCGATCACCCCGAGGTGATGGAAGTGGCTGCTATTGGTGTGCCGGATCTGAAAAGCTCAGAAGCCGTCAAGGTCTTTGTTGTGGTGAAGTCTGAACTCAGTGAGGCGGATTTGCGCCACTGGTGCAAAGAGCGTCTGACCAATTACAAGGTACCTAAATATGTGGAATTCCGTACTGAATTACCAAAAACCAATGTTGGTAAAATACTCCGGCGTGAGCTGAGAGCAGAAGAGCTTGCCCAGTCCCGCTGAAGAAGGTGCTCGGCTGGTATGATGGCTAACTAAAAAGCGGATAAGGGAGAAACCCTTATCCGCTTTTTTATGCGGGTCTGAGCCGCGATGGAGGCTTCAGAATGGCTGGCTCAGGACTGGTCCGGGCGTTCTTCCCCAACAATAATCGCTTCATACTGGCTGGTGATCTTATCCAGCTTTACCAGTAATGTTTCAGTCACTTCCTGAATATGTGGCACATCCTTACGCTTGTCGGCACTGTCCTGAAACAGTTTGAACGTCGCTTTGGATGCCATCCAGAAGGATGCAGCGGCTTCCAGCGATGCCGCCAGTTGTGGCGTGGTCAGACGGGAATGCATCAACTCACGCAGGGTGTGATCAAACAGCGCAATGGTGGCGTCGAGATCGTAATGGATCCAGTCGTTGTCATAGCCCCAGTAAATAGCCACACAGTTTCTGGCAATTCGTTGGGATAGCATACGCTGTCTGCCTGCGAGGTAGGCCATTTTGGCGATGTTATCGCCTTCATGTTCTGCCTTGCTGCGGGCAATATCATCACAGAGGGCGAGCAAGCGGTCATTATCTTGCATCAGGTTGCCAACCAGATTGAGGTCTGGCTGTGCCAGAATCTGGGGTTGGTGGATATCCCAAATGGCCTGCGTGTTGGCCAACAGCTTCTGCATCGCTTCGTCGTGATCTTCTTTTTTCAGTTGTTCCAGACGCTGGTTAAACAGCATGACGCTCACATCGCGCTGGCTGTGGGCCGAACGAGTACTCACCCCTGCGCCAAGCATCAGATGATCTTTCATCATCCTCTGGCTAAGCATGATCAGACTGCCTGTTATAGCCACAACACTATTGGCTCTGTTAGCGGTGTAGTTGTTCTTTTTAGGTCGTTTGATCCAGAAAAACCAGATCAACACAACAATGAAGATCAGAAGCATTTGAATTCCTCCGCGAATTCTCTTCATGTGCCGTTTGGTCTTGACTACCAGGAGGGCTGGCGTTTGCCAACCTGGAGAAATAACAGTCAGGTGGTTTGATTGCTCTACAATGCAGCAAAAAATGATCTTATCGAAGGCCTGAGTCAATGAATGATTTCATCTGAGGTCATTTCGAACGTTAACTTTTTTTGTGGCCTGCCTTCTATCGCAACATGGCGGTATAGGTCTGATTTTTTGTCTAGTACATGACCGACCCCGGCGCAAAATATCACTTTACATCAGGATGAGTAGGCCTGGATTGTTACATGCACCTGAGATGCTGGAATACCCCGGTTGTTTCTCAGGATGGATGTAATGCCTAGTCTTACATATCTTTACTGTATTTTGATGCTTGTTGTGTCTCTTGTTGGGCAATGGATTTCTTGTCAGAAACCACCTTGCCAGCGCCGATGTATCGATGCCCAAAAGAACCTTTGCTGCTTACAAGGATAGTGGAATTATTCACTGGTCGGCTTAATTTTGTACGAAATGAGTGCTGGGTCTGATTTTGTAATTATCTTTGGGTGATGTGGTATTTTTCTGCTACCAGTAGCTGTAAAGAAGCTTCAAATGTTTGTTTTTTAATTAAAATTTAATAATTTTTATATGTTTTTGTCATATTTTCAGGTTAGTCCGGCTGTTTTATACAGCATCGGAATTAACAGAGTAAGAATTATAATAAGAATAAGACGCCTTTTTGGTTGGTGTTGTCTCGATGTGGGTGTTTTCTGTTGCTGTACTGAGAAGGCAGGGAAATCCTGCCGTGATTGGCGCGGACTGTTTGTGACGAAGCAAGGCGGGATGACCGGTTGCGTCATGAACTGTCAGTGTTGACTGCTATGAGGCGATGTGACGCGCATCGCCATAATGAGTGGTAATGCTGTGACAGGTGATGACAGGTGATGCTGCAAGTGGATGGTAGCTGGCTGAACCCCTGAATCGATTCGCTATCGTATGGTTTTTGCTTTGCTGATATAGTCCGGCGCTATCAAACAGGTGTTGGGCTGCTCTGACGGCTTAACGTAATTGGGAATCCGGTGTGAGTCCGGAACTGTACCCGCAACTGTAATTCTGTGGCCGTGATGGGCCAGGAAAAGTCAGATACCTCCCTGGAATGGTTCTCTGCCCTGTCTCGACTAACGTCGTGTACGGGTGAATGAATGATTCAGTCTCTTGAATTTTGTTCGTGCGGGAAGACACGAACCATCTCCTTTCCCTGTGGATGCACATGTCGGCACGGTGTTGATGGTCTTGCTTCGTACGGCTTACTTTTGTCGGATATCTCCATGGTTGGTTGTTCCGGTCTGGCGGTCAATAAGCTGGTGCTCACGATTGATCAACAGCCGATTCTGAAACAGATCTCTTTTGCGTTAAAGCGTGGCTCGGTACTGGGCGTGCTGGGCCCTAACGGGGCGGGCAAAACCAGTTTGCTGCTGGCGTTGTCCGGTCAGTTGTCTGGTGCCGGTACTGTGTGCTGGCGTGACCAATTGGTCGCGGATTACCGCTTGAGTCAACGGGCGCGGCGGATTGCTGTTGTGCATCAGCTTAATGATACGGTGTTTGCGCTCAGCCTGCGGCAAATGGTACGCATGGGATTATTGCCGCATCAGTCCTGGTTGGGGCGACAGACCCAGGAGGACGACCAATGTATCGAACAAGCGTTAGATCGTGTTGGTCTGGCGACAAAAGCCGATCAGGTGTTTGCCTCTTTGTCTGGTGGCGAACAGCAGCGCGGCTTGATTGCCCGGGCACTGGTGCAACGGGCAGAACTGATTGTTCTCGATGAACCGGTCAATCATCTGGATGTGTATTACCAGCACGATGTGCTGGCTTTGCTGGGGCAATTGGCTCGGGATAACGGCCTGACCGTGGTGATGAGTTTGCACGATCTTAATCTGTCGGCACATTACTGCGACCAGTTGTTGTTATTGGATCATGGCGAACAAGTGGCTTATGGCACACCGTCGCAGGTATTGGAGCCTGGGCGTTTGCAGCAGGTATTTCGTTTGCCTTGTGCGGTACGTCACGATGCCGGAGCGTTGCGGGTCGATTTTTCACCACCAGCACCGATGGCTCAGACCGTCGCACCGACGGGGCAGGATCAAGCCATATGAGATATCGCTGGATAATCCTGATCGCGGTGGCGTTGTTGTCGCCGTTGGCGGCGTTGTTTTTTGGGTCTGCCGACCTGCCTTTTAATACCGTTTGGCGTTGTCTCGCCGGTTTGCCGGTCGATCCTCTGGACCAATTGATCTTTACTGACCTGCGGTTGCCGCGGGTTGCTGCAGGCGTATTGGTTGGTGCTGGATTGGCCATTGCCGGTGCCTCATTACAGAACGTAACCCGTAACGGCCTTGCTGATCCTTATCTGTTTGGTGTAGTCGCCGGTGCCGGCTTGGGGGCCAGTGTGGTCACCGTGTTGATGGGTACGATGCTGTCACAGCAGCCGTTGCTGGCCTGGCTGCTGGGCTGGTTGCCGGTCGGCACGGCCTTGCCGTTGGCCGCGTTTGGTGGTGCCTTGTTTGCGGTGATGCTGGTTCAGGTTCTGGCTATTACTTCGTTCGCCCGCAGTTCCGAGCAGTTGTTGTTGGGCGGGGTGGCGATTTCGTTGATGCTGGGTTCACTCACCCATTTTATTCTGTTTATCGGTGAGCCTTTTGCTGCCAACAAGGTGCTGTTCTGGCTGATGGGCAGCCTGGGGCGGGTTGAAAGCAGTCAATTATGGCTGTTGTTCCCTGTGGTGTTGGTCAGCAGTGGTGTACTGCTGCTGCTTGGGCGTCATTTTGATGCCATGTTGCTGGGGGATGACAACGCTCGCACGCTGGGAGTGGATGCCGTACGCCTACGGGCGCTGGCACTGGTGATCTGTGCTGCCTTGACCGCTGCAGTCGTGGCGTATTGTGGTGGTATCGGTTTTGTTGGCCTGATGATTCCCCATATTGTGCGACGCTGGCTGGGCGTTACGACCCGAACGCTGATCGCAGGCTGTTTGTTGCTCGGCAGTACCTTTCTGGTTTGGGTGGATGTGATTGCCCGTTCGGCAGTCGCCAGCCAGGAAATTCCCATCGGTATTATTACCTCTGCTTTGGGCAGCGTCTTTTTTCTGTTGGTTATGCGTCAGCGGCTGGCCTGATCAGAACTGACTGGAGTTTCGTTTATTTATGCATACGGTTTCTTTTGATATTCCAGCACTCGGACAGGCTGGTCAGGCGCAGATACAACAACGGATTGATCAGAAAACCAAACCTCCGGGGGCGTTGGGGGCGTTGGAAGTACTGGCCGCCCAACTGGCCCAGATCCAGCAACTGGATGGCGGCGACGAGGAAATCCGGATCACCCGGCCAACCATGCTGGTGTTTGCTGCTGACCATGGTATTGCTCGTCATCCCGTCAGTATTGCCCCTCAGGCTGTTACCAGACAAATGGTGCTGAATTTTCTGGCTGGTGGGGCGGCTATCAACTGCTTTTGTCAATCCAGTGATATGGCCTTGCAAGTGATTGATGCCGGAGTGATTCAGCCGCTGGAAGCTGATCATCGGTCACTGTTACGGCGTCGGGTTGGCCTGGGTAGTGCCGATTTTTCGGCCCAGCCAGCCATGACGGCAGAGCAGTACCAGCGCGCGTTATACCTGGGTGCAGACGTGGCCCGCGAGGTGATTGCCCAAGGCAGTAATGTGCTGGGGCTGGGTGAGATGGGTATTGGGAATACCAGCTCCGCCTCCGCGTTACTGGCACTGGCAGAAAACCTGGCAGTCGAGCAAGTCATTGGCCGGGGGACGGGCATTAATGATGATCAGCTGTTGCTCAAGAGTGAACTGGTGGGCCGGGGTGTGCAGCGGGTTCGGGCAGCGTATGCCGATGCCAGTCCGGCGGTTGCATTGCAGGAAGTGGGTGGTTTTGAAATCGTCCAGATCGTTGGAGCCATACTGGCGGCGGCGGCGCAACGGACGGTCATTCTGGTGGATGGCTTTATTGTCACGGTTGCAGCGCTACTGGCCTGTCGGATGGAACCCGGCTGTCGGGACTATATGGTGTTCTGCCATCATTCTGCGGAACCGGCACATCGTTTGGCGCTGCAGGCCCTGGAAGCCAACCCCTTGCTGGATCTTGGGCTGAGACTGGGAGAAGGCACCGGCGCCGCTTTGGCATTACCCTTGTTGCGGGCCGCGGCAGGTTTTTATAACCAGATGGCCAGCTTTGCCAGCGCCGGGGTCGAGGTCTGATGTCGAGTCTTCTGATGCAGTTACGCCAGCATTGGCAGTTATTACAGTTGGCAATCGGGTTTTTGACCCGATTGCCAATGAGTAGTCAGTTGCTATATAGCCCTGACAGAATGCACAGTGCCTTGGGTTACTTTCCGTTGGTGGGGTGGCTGCTGGGGTTGTTATTGATGCCGGTGTATCTGCTGGCAGAAGCCGGGTTAGGTATGGCTCCAGCGGTATGTGTGCTGTTGATAACCAGCCTGTTATTGACCGGTGCCTTGCACGAAGATGGCCTGGCGGATTGTTTTGATGGCTTTTATGGGGGCCTGGATCAGCCTCACAAACTCCGTATTCTCAAAGACAGCCGACTGGGCACGTATGGCAGCAGTGCGCTGTTGTTGGCGTTGCTGTTCAAGTACCTGTTGCTGGTCGCCCTGGCAGAACAGGGCGAATTGCTACTGGCGTTATTGATTGGTTATCCCTTGTCGCGGGCGATGGCGATTACCCATGCCCAGGATTTGCCGTATGTATCGGCACCGGGAACCAGTAAAAGCGACCCACTGGCGCACCCCATGAACACCGCCTTGTTGATGCAGGTACTGGTGACGGGAGCGGCGGGACTGCTGTGGTTGCCGTTCTGGTCGGCATGGGTGCTGGTGATTGCAGTTGTGGTCATGCGATGGTGGCTGAAACGTTGGATGAGCAAACATCTGTACGGTTTTACGGGAGATAGCCTCGGTGCTGCCCAGCAATTGCAGGAGTTGCTGATTTATAGCGTTTTGCTGGCCCTTGCGAATGGCGGGCAACTGGCATGATTCATTTGATACTGGGAGGCGCTCGCTCGGGCAAATCCCGCTACGGCCTGTCTGTTGCCAATGATCTGGCAGCCCGGCAACAGGTGAACAAATATTTTGTCGCCACTGCCACGTCATTCGACGATGAAATGCAGCATCGGATTGAGCGGCACCAGCAGGAGCGAGGAAAGGATTGGCCGCTGGCCGAAGTCCCGCTGGCGTTGCCTGAGTATTTGGCGCAGCAGTCCGGCCCGGGTGTGATGCTGGTGGACTGCCTGACGTTATGGCTAAACAACCAGTTTTATCATTTTCCTGAGCAGGATTTCCCCGCCTTGTTTCAGTCGTTGACCGAGGCATTACAACAGTGCCCGTTGGATGTGGTGCTGATTGCCAATGAAATCGGTTTGGGCGTGATACCGGCTGGCGATGTCAGTCGAAGGTTTGTCGATCAGGCCGGCTGGCTAAATCAGGCAGTGGCGGCAATCGCCGACCGGGTCACGCTGGTAGTGGCTGGTATTCCCGTGATTGTAAAGGAGGTGCAAGCATGACAACCGATATAACAACAGGCGATACGATTATTGACCTGGTTCGACACGGTGCCGTGGACGGTGAGGCGGCCTTGTATGGCCGTTTTGATATCGCACTCAGCCCCGTCGGTTGGCGGCAGCTGGAACAGGCATTGGCCGCGATTACTGCTGCGGATACAAGCATAGACGCGATCATTAGCTCTCCACTACAGCGATGTCAGGCGTTTGCTGCTCACTGGGCGCAACAACAAGGAATGGCGCTGGATATTGTTCCGGCGTTGCGGGAGTACGATTTTGGCGATTGGGACGGCATTCCATTTACCACCCTGTTTGGTCCCCCGGAAGATAACCCGGATGGCTGGAGCGAACTGGAAGCCTTTGCCCAGTTTCCGGCCGGAAATCCACCACCGGGAGGCGAACGCATCGAACAGGTGTACGAACGGGTGGTACAGGGCTGGCAGCAAATAACGGAGCAGCATGGGGGGCAGCATGTGGTAGTGATGTGCCACGGTGCTGTGATTCGCCTGATTCTGGGTTACTTGCTACCGGTCGACTGGCGGGATGGCAACTGGTATTCCTCGCTGGCGATTCATTATGGCAGTCGCACCCGTATCCGCCTTTCGCCGCACCTTGACGTGGCACCGGTGGTGGAGTGTATCGGCTGGTTGCCTGCAGGCAGTGAGCCGTGCTGAATCATACCTGGCGATCCCCGGACACACTGATGGTGCAAGGCACCACCTCGGATGCCGGTAAAAGCTTGCTGGTGGCGGGCCTGTGCCGTTGTTTCCACAACCTTGGTATCGCGGTGGCGCCGTTCAAACCACAAAATATGGCTCTGAACAGTGCCGTGACCGCGTCCGGGGGTGAAATTGGCCGGGCTCAGGCACTCCAGGCCAAAGCCGCACGACTGGTACCCCATGTCGATATGAATCCGGTGCTGCTCAAACCCCATTCAGACACCGGAGCCCAGGTCATTATTCATGGCAAGGCCATTACCGATATGGAAGCCGCGGCCTATCACGATTACAAGACCACCGCGATGACCGCGGTACTGGCATCCCACCAGCGCTTGCAGCAGCAGTACGAACTGATTGTGGTGGAAGGGGCGGGCAGTCCGGCAGAAATCAATTTGCGCGACCGGGATATTGCCAATATGGGGTTCGCTGAAGCCGTTGACTGCCCGGTGATTATTATTGCCGATATTGATCGGGGCGGCGTGTTTGCCCAGCTGGTGGGGACATTGGAGCTGTTATCTGAGACCGAACAGCAGCGGGTGGTGGGCTTTGTGATCAACAGGTTTCGCGGAGATATCGGGTTGTTGCAACCGGGCCTGGACTGGCTGCAACAACGCACGGGCAAACCGGTGCTGGGTGTCTTGCCTTACCTTATGAACCTTGGTGCTGCGGCAGAAGATGCCATCGACACCGAGCAGCAACTTGATCACACCGACATTCGCTTGCGGGTACGAGTGCCGGTGCTGTCGCGTATCAGTAATCACACCGATTTTGACATGCTGCGCCAGCACCCCCAGGTAGACTTTGCTTATGTCGGGCCAGGGCAGCCATTAACTGGCGCTGATCTGATTATTTTGCCCGGCAGTAAAAACGTCCGGGCCGAACTGGACCTGTTACGTAAGGGGCGTTGGGCCGGCGATATCGCCCGCCATCTGCGATATGGCGGCAAGGTGATGGGTATTTGTGCAGGCTATCAGCTGTTAGGGGAAGCCATTCATGATCCCGAAGGTGTCGAAGGCCCGGAGGGCAGTGCAACAGGCCTGGGTTATCTGCCGATTGCAACACGGCTGTTCCCGGACAAATCCCTCACCAACGATCATGGCCAGTTGCTGTTGTATGACGACCATCACCAGATTGTAGCGCCGCCGATGCGGGTGCCAGTGACCGGTTATCAAATACACGTCGGACAGAGTCATTATCTTGAGCCATCGACGGCCCGGCCATTTGCACAACTGGATTCCGGCAAGAACCAACTGGACGGCTGTTATAGCGCCGACGATCAGGTGGCTGGAACCTATCTGCATGGGGTTTTTGATACGCCATCTGCCTTGCAGTTCATTCTGGCCTGGGCCGGTGCCAGCACTGACCGGATTGACGATTATCAGCAACAACAGGAGCAGGCGCTGGATCGTATTGCCGCTGCCTGTGCCGAACATCTTGATATCCCGGCGTTGCTGGCGTTTAGCTCGGCATCCAGGCCCCAAGTACCCACTCAAGAAAACAGCCAAGAAAACAGCCATCATCCACTATCAGGGAGCAACCCGTGAGCCAGCCACTCGATAAAAATGCAGCACACAAAGCCAAAATGCAGCAACAGCAAGCCACCGTCGCCGAACGGGTCAAGGCTGCACAGGAAAAACGCGGCACACTGATCGTGATCACCGGTAATGGCAAGGGCAAGTCCACGTCCGGCTTTGGCACCATTGTGCGGGCACTGGGCTACGACTATAAAACAGCCGTTGTACAGTACGTTAAAGGCACCTGGCCCTGTGGCGAACGAGATCTGCTACAACAACTGGGGGTGCCGTTTCATGTGATGGGGACCGGGTTTACCTGGGATACTCAGGATCGGGAAAAAGACATTGCCGCGGCACAAGAAGCCTGGGCGGCCAGCAAGGTATTTCTGGCGGACCCGGATATTCATGTGCTGTTGCTAGATGAACTGACCTATATGCTCAGTTTCGAGTACCTGGATATTGACGAGGTTCTCGACGCTCTGGCCAATCGTCCGGTTGAACAAACCGTGGTGATTACCGGTCGGGATGCGCATCCCCGGTTGATTGAACTGGCCGATACCGTCAGTGAAGTACAGCCGGTCAAACATGCGTTTGACGCCGGTATCAAGGCCCGTAAAGGAGTCGATTGGTGAGGTTGGTTCATGGTATTGGCGGGCTCTGGCTGGCCACGGTCTTGGCGGTGCAGACCGCACCCGCCATGTCAGCCGGGACAGCACCTCAAGCTGCTTCGGTGACGCCTGCCACTGCTGTGGCCGCCGACCGCCAGCGGTTGCGTATTATTGCGCTGGCGCCACATATCGTAGAGCTGCTTTATGCCATTGGTGCCGGTGAACAGATTATCGGCACCACCGAATACGCCAACTACCCTGAGGCGGCCAATCACATTCCCCGAGTGGGGTCGTACGCTGGTTTGCAGATTGAAAAAATCCTGCAAATGAAACCGGATCTGATCATCGTCTGGGGCACCGGGAACCCGTTACCGGATCTGGAGCGACTGCAGCACTATGGTCTGCCCGTGGTGTATTCCGATGTAACCCGGCTGGATGATGTGGCCAGCGAGTTGCGCCACTTTGGCCAGCTCACCGGCCATGAAAAGCGTGCCGAGCAGCAAGCGCTGGCGTATGAGCAACGCTTGCAGCAATTACGCCATCGCTTTGCAGGTAAAGCTCCGGTGCGCGTGTTTTACGAACTCTGGTCGCGACCGCTGACCACGGTGGCGGGTAACGCCTGGCCACAGCAACAGTTGATCCTGTGCGGTGCACACAACCCTTTTGCCAGTCTGGATCAGGATTACCCCGGTGTTGGTCTGGAACAGGTGATTGTGTCGGCTCCGGAAGTCATTATCCAGCCAAGCCACAATACAAACGACAACAGCAATATTGACGCTGATGCGGTTAACTGGAGTCGCTGGCCAACTATTCCAGCGGTGAAAAACCAGCAAATGATTCATCCGAATGCCGACAAGTTACACCGCATGACGCCACGGGCGCTGGATGAAATTCAAGTGCTGTGTGAACAGATCGATCGTGCCCGATAAAACCGTCGGCATAAAAACACTTTTTCGTGATGACAGGCCTGATCACGGCCTGTCCCAGTCGTAGTAATCTCGGTCAGTCTGTTACTTATGAGAATGACTGCCTATGACCCGTTCCCACACTGAAGCACTGATTTTCAACTACTACCAAGCGTTTAATCAACGCGATATGACGACCTTTCTGGATTTGCTGACGGCGGATGTGATCCACGATATCAACCAGAGCGAACGAGAAATTGGCAAGGAAGCCTTTGCGCGCTTTATGGAGCGAATGAACCGGCACTACCAGGAAACGCTGAAAGATATTGTGATTCTCAGCAGCCCCGACGGCGAACGTGCCGCAGCTGAATTTGTGGTGCATGGCGAATACCTGCTCACGGATGATGGCTTGCCCGCCGCCAATGGCCAGCGTTATGTATTGCCTGCCGGGGCGTTTTTTGATGTTCAGAATGGCAAAATTGCCCGCGTCAGCAGCTACTACAACCTCGACGACTGGATTCGCCAGGTCACCGAGGTGGCTGCAGACTGATGTGCTTCAGGGCTTGCTGCGCCTGGGGCGGGTCAGCCGGGTACGTTTGAGGTGCCAGTCAGGGATAACAGGATTCTGCCAGGAAGGCCTAAAATACGGCCAGAATGCAGCGGATATTGTGCTGGCATGAAAATATCCGCTGCGGTGCCTGTGCCGGTTTCTGAATCATTCCAGTGACTGGCCGTGACAGGTTGGACTGGTCTCGATACAAGCGGCCTTGCTGGTTGAAATTACCGTCTGCCTTCTGGCGCTGACACGTCGTATAATGGCTGTTTGATTTCCCTCATATTCGCTGTTTTCAGGATCGCTTTTGTCTTCCGACCATTCTTCAGTCCCCACCTCTGACCAGGCTGTAACCGCCGATTCACACCCTGCTGCCATTGATGCGCGGGCCTTGCACCAGGCGATCGACCATTGTCTGATCCGGGATCGCCTGCGCTTGCGGCGGCAGTTGAAAGAGTTGCTGGCCAGTCAACGACGGCAACAGCCGTTTGAGTCTGCACTGGCGACATTGCTGTCACGTATCGAAACCAGTCAGCAGCGGGTGGCGCAACGCAGTGATCCGGTGCGCTTGAGTTATCCGGATTTACCGGTTTCGGAGCGCAAGGATGAGATTCTTTCAGCCATCAAGAACCATCAGGTGGTGGTGATTGCCGGTGAGACCGGGTCGGGTAAGACCACACAGTTACCCAAAATCTGTCTGGAAGCCGGATTGGGGCGTTATGGTCGTATTGGCCACACCCAGCCGCGCCGGCTGGCGGCCCGGTCGGTGGCGCAGCGTATCGCGGATGAACTGAGTGTCGAGCTCGGGTCGCTGGTCGGCTTCCAGATTCGTTTTACCGATCAGAGCAGCGACCAGACGCGCGTCAAGTTAATGACCGATGGCATTCTGCTGGCGCAAACCCAGCATGACCGCTTCCTCAATGAATACGATGTCATCATTATCGACGAAGCCCATGAGCGCAGTCTGAATATCGATTTTCTGATGGGCTACCTGAAAAACCTGCTGCCCAAACGGCCTGATCTGAAGCTGGTGATCACCTCGGCGACCATTGATGTCGAACGCTTCTCGGCTCATTTTGGCGATGCGCCTGTGATTCAGGTGTCCGGTCGAACCTATCCGGTCGAGACCCGTTACCGGCCATTGGTACGGGAATCGGAAGAGGAGGCTGATCGCACCTTGTTCGAAGGGGTGCATGATGCCTTGACCGAATTGCGTAACGAGGACAAAAAAGGCGGTGCTCCTGGGGATGTCCTGGTGTTTTTACCCGGCGAGCGAGAGATCCGGGAGTGTGCTGAATATTTACGGCGTGCCAGTTTGCCCGCTACGGATATTCTGCCGCTGTACGCCCGTCTGAGTGGTTCCGACCAGCAGCGGATATTCAAACCCCATGGTGGGCGTCGAGTGGTATTGGCTACCAACGTTGCTGAAACCTCGCTGACGGTGCCAGGTATTCGTTATGTGGTGGATGCCGGTGTCGCCCGTATCAGCCGCTACAGCTACAAAAGCAAGGTACAGCGTTTGCCGGTAGAGGCGATTTCGCAGGCCAGCGCCAATCAGCGTGCCGGTCGTTGTGGCCGAACCTCGCCGGGCATCTGTATCCGTCTGTATGAAGAGAGTGACTTTTTGGGGCGGGATGAATTTACCGACCCTGAAATTCGCCGCACCAATCTGGCGGCAGTGATTTTGCAGATGTTGCATCTGGGGCTGGGGCGGTTGCAGGATTTCCCGTTTGTCGATCCACCGGATGAGCGGTTTATCAAGGATGGCTTTACCCTGCTGCAAGAGCTGGAGGCAGTCGATAAACAACACAAGCTGACTGCTTTGGGGCGGCAGATGGGCCGTTTACCGACCGATCCGCGTTTGTCCCGCATGATGCTGGAAGCCCAGAAGCAAGGTGCATTAACGGAAGTGCTGATTATAGCGGCGGCGCTGACGGTGCAAGACCCGCGTGAGCGACCGCAGGATAAACAACAGCAGGCCGATGAAAAGCATCGCCTCTGGCAAGATGAAGACTCAGACTTTGTGGCATTGGTGAATCTTTGGAATGCCTACGAAGAGCAACGCCAGGAGCTGACCCAGAACCAGCTTCGCAAGTGGTGCAGCAAGCATTTTCTCAACTATATGCGCATGCGCGAGTGGCGCGATACCCATCGTCAGCTGCATTTGCTGTGCAAGGATCTTGGCCTGACCGAAAACAGTCAGGTGGCCAGTTACGAGTCGCTGCACAAATCGTTGTTGGCGGGCATGTTGAGCCAGATCGGTTTTAAAAGTGAAGGCCAGGAATATCTGGGTGCCCGTAACCGCAAGCTGTTTGTTTTTCCGGCGTCGAGCCAGCACAAGAAAAAGCCGAAATGGATGATGGCGGCGGAGCTGGTGGAAACCAGCCGGTTGTTTGCCCGTACCGTGGCCAAGATCGAACCGGCCTGGATTGAGGAAATCGGCAAACCCTTGCTCAAATACCAATATTTTGAGCCGCATTGGCATGAGAAGCGTGGCCAGGTGGTGGCGTTTGAACAGAGCACCCTGTATGGCCTGATCGTTAATCCGCGCAAACGGGTGAATTATGCCCTCAGTCATCCACGGGAAGCCTGGGAAATACTGATTCTGGAAGGTCTGGTCGGACAGAAGATCCGTACTCGGGCGGATTTCTTGCAGCACAATATCGACCTGATTGCCGAGGTGACCGAATACGAAGAGAAATCCCGCCGTCGTGATCTGGTGATTGATGACAACTTCCTGATCGATTTTTATCAGGCACGTTTGCCCGAAGAGGTGGTGACTACCCGGCATCTGGAACGCTGGTACAGCAAAGCGACTGAGGCGCAACAAAGCGCTCTCAAACTGACCCGGGAACAACTCTTGAGTGATGCCGCCGCCGGTATTACTGATCGGGACTTTCCGGCAGAGCTGGAGTGGCAGGGGCTGCAATTTCCACTGAGTTACAAGTTTGCACCCGGTGCCATGGATGATGGGGTCTCGCTCAGTGTTCCCGTGGCGATGTTACAGCAGGTGCCTTCCGCTCAAGTGGAGTGGCTGGTGCCCGGATTTATTGCCGAAAAAGTAGCGCTGATCATCAAGGGCCTGCCCAAAGCCATCCGCAAATTGTTTGTTCCGGTACCGAATACCGTTGAAGATTTCCTGCAAGGGGCGCATGCCAGCAAAGGCAGTTTGTATTCTTTATTGTGTGCCTACCTGAACCGGACAGCCCGGCCCCGTATTGAAGTAGATACCTTGAGGGCGATTGAGTTACCTGCGCATATGCTGATGAATATCCAGGTGCTGGAAGACGGCAAGTTGATGGCGGAGAGTCGTGATCTGGAGGCATTAAAAACCGATCTGAATGAACTCAGCAAGCGTCAGATGCAAGGCTTGGTGAAGCATGAGCTGCAGCGGGAAAACGTCCAGCGTTGGGATTTTGGCGATTTGCCCGAAGCCACTCAGTCTGAGATCAACGGTTTGCAAGTACGGGCATTCCCGTGCCTGAAAGTGGACAACGAGCAGCTGCAGCTGACCGTGGAAGCGGATGCCGATGCTGCCCGGCGCAGTCATCGACGTGGGTTGGTGACCCTGTTCCGGCAATCGCTGAGCGAACAGGAGCGGCTGTTAAAAAACCGCATCCAGAAAAGTATGAACAACCGCTGGTTGCAGGCCAAGGGAATGGGTACCCAACAGTCCCTGACCAACGAATTGGTCGAAGCCGCTTTCCAGCAGGTGTTTGTTCCGTTGGATGAGCCATTGCCTTATAAAGAGAGTGATTTTCAGCAACGCTTGTTACGTCGAGCGACATTGGTAGAGCACGGTGAGCAGCTACTGGCGCAATTTATCGAATGGCTTGCCCTGCGACATAAAATCCTCAAGAGCATGAGTGGGGCTGTCAGCCTGGATCGCGCCATGGCCTACAGCGATATCAAGGTGAATCTGGAGCGTTTGCTGCAACCCGGCTTTATGCTCGATGCCAGCTGGAAGCGGCTGACATGTTTTACCCGCTACCTTAAAGCCATGGAATATCGCATCGAGAAACTGCAGGGCAACTTGCCTCGTGATCGTCTGGGCATGAAAGAATACGCCTCGGTTTATGAGCCTTTTGTGAAGTTCACTGAAGGTATGGTGCTGGATGAACCATCGGAACTGACGGATTTTCGCTGGTTGTTGGAGGAGTTCCGGGTGTCGCTGTTTGCCCAGCCGCTAGGCACCCAGGAAGCGGTGTCGTTAAAACGGCTTGATAAACGTTGGCAAGAGTTGACAAGTTAGTGGCTGGGCGCTCTGGTGAGGACAGCGATTGGTCATTATGATGGTTGTCTTTGTTTATGGAACAGGCCGGTATTGAGATGCGGCTTTTTTCCATGCCTGCAAGCTGTTTTAATACCGCCCAAATGGATTGAGGGGATCATGATGAAGCTTCTTCTTGCGACGTTGCTCTTGACGTTGGCCAGCACTGGCCAAGCGGCCAGCGCTGATGACAATCTGGACCCGTGGGAGGGCTTTAACCGTCGGGTTTTTGCATTCAACGAGGTGATGGATAAATACGTGCTGAAGCCGACAGCTCAAGCGTACCAGTATGTGACACCACAAAGTGTGGATGATTCGGTGAGCAATTTTTTCTCCAACATTGGCGATGTGCTGGTGGTGGTGAATGACCTGGGCCAGCTCAAATTGACTCAGGCGGCGTCGGATACTGGCCGTTTTCTGGTTAACAGCACGGTCGGTTTCTTTGGCTTCTTTGATGTCGCAACCCATATTGGCCTCAGAAAACACAATGAAGACTTTGGCCAGACGCTGGGGTATTGGGGAGTTGGCACCGGCCCGTATCTGATGCTGCCGCTCCTTGGACCAAGCAACTTGCGCGATACCGGTGGTTTGGTGATGCACTGGGGGAGTGGCCTGACCAGTTCCAGGATAGGCGACAGCGTCACTGAAGACTACTCGATGATCGCCTTGCAGGCTGTTGATTTGCGCGCCGACCTGATTTCCTCAGAAGGCCTGATTACGGGCGATCGGTATATATTCTTGCGCAGTTTTTATGTGCAACGGCGGGAATATCTGGTGAATGACGGTGTGGCGGCCGATAGCTTTGAAGATGATTTTGACGATTTTGACGACGAAGAATGGGATGACGATTGGGATGAAGACTGGGACGAAGGTTGGGATAAGGAAGACCAAGACCCGGCATCCACTGGCGAAACCTATTCGATGTGATATTGAGTTGATGCTGATGTGATGGATCGGTAAAACCAAAAAGCCCCGGTGATAGATAAACACCGGGGCTTTTTTTATGCTCGACTTTTTACATCCTTACATCCTTACATCCTTACATCGTTTTTCCAGCGCTTTGCCGGGCGCTGTTTTTCGGTACCGTCTTGCGAGCAAGGCATGACGGCGGAATTATTGCCCGCGTTTGGGCAATACGTTTTTAAGCTTGTCGTACATGGTCAGAATCGCTGTTTCAGTTTCGTCCCAGCTGATGCAGCCGTCAGTGACGGACTGACCGTATTCCAGCTCATCCAGGTTGGCCGGAATATTCTGGCGACCGTGCTTGATGTTGGATTCCACCATCAGACCGATAATGGACTGGTTGCCATCCAGGATCTGGTTGGTGACGTTTTCCATAACCAGTGGTTGCAAGGCCGGGTTTTTGCTGGAGTTTTCGTGCGAGCAGTCAATCATGATGTTTTGTGCCAGCCCGGCTTTCTCCAGCGCCTGTTCAGCCAGGGAAACATTGACGGAATCATAGTTTGGCTTGCCACCACCACCGCGCAAAACAATATGGCCATACGGGTTGCCCTGGGTCGTCACAATGGCTACCGAACCTTGCTGGTTAATACCGAGGAAGCGATGCGGATTGGCGACCGACATCAAGGCGTTGGTCGCGACTGACAGGCTGCCATCGGTGCCGTTCTTGAAGCCGACCGAAGAAGACAGGCCGGAAGCCATTTCGCGGTGAGTCTGGGATTCCGTGGTGCGGGCACCAATGGCAGACCAGGTGATCAGGTCTTGCAGGTACTGCGGAGAAATCGGATCGAGTGCCTCGGTAGACAGCGGCAGACCCATTTCAGACAGGTCTTGCAGCAAGCGCCGGGCAATGTGCAAGCCTTCTTCAATCTTGAAACTGTCGTTCATGTAAGGGTCGTTGATCAGACCTTTCCAGCCAACGGTTGTACGGGGTTTTTCAAAATAAACACGCATCACCAGATACAGGGTATCGCCGACTTTTTCAGACAGCGCTTTCAGGCGTGTGGCGTAATCTTTGGCGGCATCGACGTCATGGATTGAGCAGGGGCCAATAACAATAAAAATGCGATTGTCCTTGCGATCCAGAATATCACGAATCACCTGGCGGCCTTGTTGTACACAGCTGACGGCGGCTTCGGAAATAGGCATTTCCTGTTTGAGCTGATCGGGGGTGATCAGGGTGGTAATCGACTCGATGTTCAAGTCTTCGACACGGTTGTCTGTCATAAAAATCCTGATGATGGTTGACGCTTGTATGTTGGGCCAGATCGCTCGACGGTCAGTATAGCCAGCTCTGCTAAAGCGGGCGGCACTTTGGGCGGTGGCGCTGTTATAATTGAGTGATTATGACAAATACAGCTCAAAAAGCACATTCAGCAAATGAAACAGGTGTATTACGCATGGGGCTGCCGATGTGGTTTTTGCCGCAATGGAAAGGGCAATTGCTCTCAGCCGATCAATCCAGCGCCAGTGCCCTGGCAGAATACAGCCAGGTCTTTCGCTCGATTGAGGGCAATACGACGTTTTATGGTTTGCCTGAGGCGGCGCGGCTACGGCAGTGGCTGGACCTGACAACAGAAGACTTTCGTTTTTGCTTCAAGCTGCCTCGGGCAATCAGTCATGCACCGGATATTCAGGTGGCTTTGCGAGGCTTGCCAGGGCGAGACCTTGCGGCTTTTCTGGAAGTGATCCTGACCCATGCTCCCGACAAACTGGGTGTGTTGATGTTGCAGCTTCCCGGACGCTTGGGTGCCGACCGTGCCGGAGCTGTTCTGGAATCTCTGGATTATTTGCTGGGTGGTCATTTCAGTGGCGGTCAGGGCAGCGGACTGACATTGGATATTGCCGTGGAATGCCGGCATCCGTCGTTTTTTGACAAAACCCATCATGAGCCCCGATGGTTGCGGGCGTTGGCCGATCGCCAGATTGACCGGGTCGTGTTTGATACTCGGGGCCTGATGGCAGATAAGGGCTCGTCTGCAGCGCTACTGGATGCCCAGCGTAAAAAGCCAGCCATGCCAGTACACCCGATCGCGACAGGGCGTTGCCCGGTGGTGCGTTTTATCGGCCATCCTCGTTATGAAGACAATCAGCGCTATTTCCAGCAATGGCACAAGAAGTTGAGCCAATGGCAGCAGCAGGGCAAGTCGCCCTATGTTTTCTGGCATACCGTGGGTAATCACGATGTGCCGCAGCTGCATCGGCGGTTGCTGCAAGAGTACTGGCAGCAGTCAGTTGTCTGGCCCGGAGAAAGTGGCATTCATCAGACCGCGGATTTATGGGGCTGATGTGCAGGTACAGGGTTTGGCCCAGGCCTGGCAAGGCTGATGGTTCAGAACAGCGCGTATTTAAGGCCCAGTCCAAACAGCAGGCTGGCCAACAAGCTGCGCAAAACATTTTCCGGGATATGTCGGGCCAGACGGCTGGATACCTGAATCGCCGGGATAGAGCCAATCAGCAGAGCGCCCAACAGCATAAAGTCAACATGCCCCATATACATATGTATCAAACCGGCTGCCAGTGTCAGGGGGACAGCGTGAGCGAGATCCGTACCCACCACATTGGTTGAGCGCAGCGCAGGGTACAGAATCATCAGGATCGCAGTACCAATGGCACCGGCGCCTACCGACGACAAGGTGACCAATACACCAAGAACAACCCCCATGGCGATGGTTAAATGACCAATGCGGGCAGGGTTGTCGCCAAGCAGGCGGTTGGACCAGTACTGGATCGTGGTGCGAAAAACGATGGCACAGGCCGTGAACAGCAGCATGGCACCCAGCACGCTGGTCAGAATATGGCTATATTGCTCTGGGTTATCAAAGAGCTGGTTCAGTATTACACCGGTGATCAAGGCGGAGGTTATACTACCCAGTGCCAGTTTGCGCATAATGCCCCAGTTCACATGGCCCTGCTTGTGATGCGATATTGCGCCAGAGACCTTGGTGATTGAGGCGTACATCAGATCGGTACCAATCGCGATATGGGCAGGAAAACCAAACAGCAGCAGCAGAGGAGTCATCAGCGCGCCGCCGCCGATGCCTGTCAGGCCAACAATAAAACCAACGCCAGCGCCGGCGAGGATATATAACAGAAAGTCCATGTTTGAGGTCTACACTGCCGAGAACGGAAAGAGGATGTGATGGTACTCTAACCGAGCACCTTCTATACTTAAAAAGAATATTTGATTATATTTTTATAACTGAATTTCTGGGGAGGTAGCATGAAGCTACAGCAGCTTAAATACATATGGGAAGTAGCCCACCACGATCTGAATGTGTCTGCCACCGCTCAGGTGTTGTACACCTCGCAGCCAGGTATCAGCAAGCAGATTCGTCTGTTGGAAGATGAGCTGGGCGTTGAGATTTTTGCTCGCAGTGGCAAGCACCTGACGCGGGTTACCCCTGCCGGTGAAGAAATTCTTGCGGTAGCCGGAGAAATCCTGCGCAAAGTCGAAGGTATCAAGCAAGTTGCCCAGGAATTTAGCGATGAAACCAAAGGCTCCCTGACGCTAGCTACCACGCATACCCAGGCCCGTTATGCCTTGCCAGGAGTGATCAGCGTCTTTATGAAGCAGTATCCTGATGTGGCGCTGCATATGAACCAGGGGACGCCAATGCAGATTGCAGAGATGGCGGCCAATGGTACCGTCGACTTTGCCATTGCGACGGAAGGCATGGAGCTGTTCAGTGATCTGGTAATGATGCCGTGTTATCGCTGGAATCGCAGCATACTGGTACCTGCAGATCATCCATTGGCGCAGTGCCAACAGCTGACGCTGGAGCAGGTCGCCAATTATCCGTTGGTAACATACGTCTTTGGTTTTACTGGGCGTTCCAAGCTGGATGAGGCTTTTAAAAGTCGAGGGCTGACACCGAGAGTGGCGTTTACTGCCGCGGATGCCGATGTGATCAAAACCTACGTACGGTTAGGGGTTGGTGTTGGCATTATTGCCAGTATGGCGCTTGATCCAGTGCAGGACAAAGATCTGGTCGCGATTGATGCCAGCCATTTGTTTGCGCCCAGTGTGACCAAGATCGGTTTCCGAAAAGGTACCTTCCTGCGTGGTTTTATGTATGACTTTATTGCCGGGTTTGCGCCACATTTGACGCGAGAGCTGGTGGATGCGGCGGCACAATGTGGCAGTAAACACGATGTGGAAGACGTATTTGATGGGATCAAGCTGCCGGACGTCTGACCGTAGCCGGTAGGGGTGACCCGCCGGGGTTGGCAAGCTGTCTGGCAGGCAAGCCGTTTACACCGTTACAGCACTGAGGCACTGAGGCACTGAGGCTGTAATCGCGGGGTAGCGCATGGGTGCCAGGCCCTGATGGAACTGGCAACCGCAGTGCGCAAGCCTCCGCCTGGGTGGAGAGTCGTTATCCCTTGCTGATGATATTGGCGCTGTGCAGGCCACATTCCTTATGGGTTTCTTCTTCCCACCACCAGCGACCTTCCCGCTCGTGCTGGTTGGGTAGTACCGGGCGTGTACAGGGCTGGCAGCCGATACTGACAAAACCACGGCTATGCAGCGGGTTGTATGGCACATCAAACATCTTGATGTATTCCCACACCTGCGCGGATGTCCAGTGGGTTAACGGGTTGTACTTGATTAACTCCCCCTGGCGGCCGGGTGATGCATCAACCTCGATCATTTCGATATTGCTGCGAGTACCGGGGCTCTGGTCACGGCGTTGGCCAGTGATCCAGGCATCCAGGGTGGCCAGTTTGTTTTTTAACGGCTGGATTTTACGAATCCCGCAACACTCTTTATGGCCGTCTTCGAAAAAACTGAACATGCCCTTGTCGGAGGTAAACTCCTGCAGTGCCTGCTGGTCCGGCGTTTGTACCTGGATCTTGATGCCATAGTGCTTGCGTACGGCTTCGATAAATTCATAGGTTTCAGGGTGCAGGCGGCCGGTGTCGAGAGTGAATACCTGAACATCCCGGCGAAGCTTGACGGCCATATCGATCAGCACCACATCCTCGGCACCACTGAACGACACGGCAATGGCGTCGTGCTGTTCAAGGGCGTAGCGAATCAGGTCTTTGGGGCGCTGGCTAGCATACTCTGCATTAAGTTGGGTGAAGTCTGTCATCTGGCTGAACCGCTAATTACTGGAAGTTTGGTTAAATGGTAGCACGCCACTTTTAGGTCAAAAAATACTAATAAAGAATATTGTTATTTCATTATGGTTATAAAGTCAGTGTTTTTAAGCTGCGCGCCGTTAAGGCTCAATACCATCAGTTGGCGGTAGCGTGGCAGGGTGCTGGTAATCATTTAACCAGAAGGAATTCTGTTATTTTGTCCTTGCTCTTAAAAGCTAACAGATCGTTGTTGAACCTTAAACCTCCGTTCCCCCCGGCGGTTGTGTTATAGCAGGCAACTGGCTAGAGTACGGCGGCTGAAAATACCCCGAAAAACTTCCTCGAATCGCGGAGATATCATGGAAATCGCATGTTTGGACCTTGAAGGTGTTCTGGTTCCTGAAATCTGGATTGAATTTGCCAATAAAACCGGGATTGAGGCGCTTAAAGCCACAACCCGTGATATTCCTGACTACGACGTGCTGATGCAGCAACGTCTGGGTTTATTGAAACAGCATGGTTTGAAAATCCAGGATATTCAGGACGTGATAGCGACCCTGTCGCCACTGGAAGGGGCTGCGGAGTTTGTTGACTGGCTGCGTGAGCGTTTTCAGGTAATTATTCTGTCCGATACGTTTTATGAGTTTTCCCAGCCATTAATGCGTCAGCTGGGTTTTCCAACGCTGTTTTGCCACCGCCTGATTACGGACGAAGCCGGTAACGTTGTGGATTATAAATTGCGTCAGGCCGATCCCAAGCGGCAATCGATCCGGGCCTTGCAAACCATCTACTACCGCACCATTGCGGCCGGTGACTCCTACAACGACACCACCATGCTGGCTGAAGCGGATGCTGGCATTCTGTTTCATGCACCGCAAAATGTGATTGACGAATTTCCGCAATTTCCAGCAGTGCATACGTATGACGATTTGAAAAAGGCGTTTATCAAAGCCAGTAATCGTGAACTAAGTCTCTGATCCTGATGTGATTTAATGCATGCATGGTCAAGTATTGTATTTGATGTCATGTATCCACTGTAATACGTATTGAGCGATTGGCGGATTGTCCGTCAATCGTTCATCGGTTTTGTCGTAATGGGCGGTAAGGGTGTGTTGAATAGCCAATACATCTTTTTAGGTCAGCCAAAACAGTGTAATTTGACGATGACATTCATGGGCAGGTACCGCTGACAGCCAGAATGACAATTAAATCGGGAAGTTATTACAGTCGCGACTATACTAGGCGTTCGTGACAGTGTGTTTTTTAAGAAAGCTACGTTATTCAAGATAAAATCTGGTTGGATGTCGTTTTTGCCATGGTGGCCAGAGCATCTTCAGGGATTTTCCAGTACTTGTAATTCCTTTGCTGATAAGTGATAAACGGGTTCTGAATATGTATCAGCAATGGCTGATTTTAAGTATGACCAACAGGCAATGGCGGGAGAATCCAGTCAGGAACTCCAAGAGAGAAACTGTCAGATGGTTGCTGGCATTTGTGCTGTGTGGGCTTGCCCCAACCGTCCTGGCTGATAACGTGGTGATTTCCACCGGGCAATCGCATCTGGAAGATCACAAAACCTACGATCAGACTCCAATGACCTCTTCCGGCAGCAGTACGGTGACGCAGCATTCGTCAAGCGCCGGTCAATCGTCTGCTGCCAGCCGTTCTCCGGTAATCCGCTCCGCCGCCAAGGCGCCGGCCGCTGCGCCGGTCAAAACAACAAAACCGGTCGCCAAAGAAAAGAACACCACGACCACGACGGTCACCTCGACTCTCAAAACAGCAACTGCCAGCAACCTGCCAGCCGCTGCGGTAAGAATCGAAGAACAACGCCGCAGCAGTTTTGCTTTGCCGGTTCCTTCGCAGGAGCTGACGGGTGTTGCCCGTACCGAAACGGCCGACACCCCCAGTGGTCATGGTGAAGGGCAAGAGCATGGTGGCAGTGCCGCTGTTGCAGAAGACGAGTTGATGGAAATTCTCGCTGGCAGCGTAGAAGTCGGTGCCGGGAGTGATAGCTCGCCAGAAATTACCCAGCAGGTAGTTAATCCACCAGCGGTCAGTGCTCAGGTGGTCAGTCCGCAAATGACCAGTCAACAAATGACCAGTCCGCAAATGGCAGTGCCACAGGAAGTTGTTCCTCATGTGGCGGAAATACAGCAACACAGTGCCCCGGTAATCAAGTTGCTACCGACGGATCAGGTCAATCAGTTACAGTCCCGGCGGCGGGTTCAGCCCCAGGAAGCTGCCGGTATGGTGGAGGTGCCGGCGGCAAATCATAGTGGGCGCGTCGTGGTCAAGGAGGAAGTGAATTACCGGCCACCGGCTGAAGTAACGTATTTGCCTCCGCAACCACTGGAAGCAGACCGCCATCTAGGTGCTGCTGATACCACTCGATCATCCGTTCCTGCGGCCAGGGTATCTCCGGGTTATACCCGTTCCAATGTGGTTGAGGTCGCGCCAATGCCGACGTCTGAACTGGTTTCCAGAAACAGCTCCGGCAGTACCGGAGTGTCACACCGTCAAGGTGTAAAGAATATTGGTTCCCGCTCCCGGTCGGTTAGTAGCAATACAACCCAAGGGTACACCCGGTCAGAAATTATCGAAGTGGTGCCGATTCCTGCTTCGGCACTGGTTTCCAAAAAGACGGTTCGGGATACCGGGACAGTCCAGCGCTCAGTCCCGGCTTATGTGGCCCCCAAGGCATCGTCTGGCAAGAGTGTGGCTGGTGTGAGCAGCTCTAAAACCCTTGCCACCAAACCTGCGGTGACCAGTCAGCGGGTATTGCCAACGCCGTCCAGCAGTCTGACGCTGAACAAAACAAAGCCGGTGGTCAAGTCGCCTGCGGTGAATCAGGCAGCGACATCATCGGTCAAGACCACCAAAAAAGTACCGGCGGACTTTCCGCGCTGGAATGCCAATCGTGATCTGAATAATCCCGATGCCGAACCTGCGGCGACAACAACCAGTAAAGCCAGGAAAACACCAGCGGCTGCACCCCCTGCCAAGTCACAAGACGAGGCCAAGGCTGAGTCCGCTGTTGTGGCCAAGGCGGTAACCGTGGTCGAACCGAGGGAGCCGGCCAAAGCGGCGGCACCAGCGAAGTCGACCACACCAATCCGGTCAGTCAAGCCAGCCAAAACAACGGCAGCCAAAAAATCGTCGACCACCAGCACCGGTACGACCGTGATCAGCAAGCAGGATGCGGTAATGAACATCAAGACGCGTGAAAGTGGTGGGCAGGTAATATACCGGATCGATCAGTAGCCATGGCTGATGATCGGTCTGGTTGGCTCTGAACGATGATGTCAGCCGATGGTATCCAGCAGCGCCTGAACCTTGCTGTATAACTCGTCGTATTCCCCTGTTGCGGTAGAATCCTTGACCACGCCGCCACCGGCCCAGCATTCTGCCCCCGTTGTGGTCGCCACGACCGAGCGGATCAGAATATTGAAATCAGTTTCCCCCTGATCACTGAAGTAACCAAAAGAACCGCAGTACAGGCCACGGCTATCGGGTTCCAGTTCCTGGATGATTTCCAGTGCCCGTTTTTTGGGTGCGCCAGTGATAGAGCCACCAGGAAAAGCACTTAATACAGCCTGCAACGGTGAAATATCCGCTTTCAGCTGTGCCTGAATGGTGCTGACCATATGGTGGACATTGGCATGGGATTCAATATCAAACAGCTTGTCGACCTGAACACTGCCGGTGCGCGCGGATTGCCCCAGGTCATTACGTAACAGATCCACAATCATCAGGTTTTCCGCCTGATTTTTTTGACTGTCGGCCAGCCACTGGCGATTGGCCTGGTCTTCGCTGGCGGTTTTCCCCCGGGGGGCGGTGCCCTTGATCGGGCTGGTGGTCATCTGGCGTTGGCGGATACGCATAAAACGCTCCGGACTGACACTGAACAGCGTCAGGAACTGGCTCCGGAAATAGCAAGAAAACGGCGCATCAAAATGCTCCAGCAATCCGGCTGGTGCCGCATCGGTCAGATCGTTTTGACAGCGAAAAGGCATGGTCAGATTCACCTGATACACATCACCGGAAAGGATGTAATCCTGCACCTGATTGAATGCCTGTTCATACTCGCGGGCATTCCAGCGGGCTTGCCAATCGGGTTTGTCTGGTTGTTGGAGCTGAAGAGCGGTGTCGTGAGTACTTTGTTGCTCAAGCGCTTGCTGTAACTGCGTAATCAGCTCGTGACGGTATTGGCCAGTCAGAGGTTGTGGGCTGCGAAGGGTGACGGTGTCTGCGTTGAAGTCGAGTAGCAGGCTATGGGGATAATAATGAAATTCTGCCAGTGGTGGTTGTGCCGGTGTCGACTGCGTCGCCGATGGCTGCATGCCCGCTACCGTCTGATGACAGGCATCAAAGGAGAAATACCCCATCCAGCCACTGATAAAACCACTGTTGTCGGAACGGTCCGTCGGGTTTGTTGATGGTGCTTGCCCTGTTTCCAGAGTGCGTTGCAGTTGCTGCCATTGTGATGCACTGCGAGCCGACAGGGTGCGGCTCGGAGCCCAGGCCAGTACGGCCCAGCGTTGAGAGTGCGACTGGCCACTGCTGCCGCTGTACAATAAGGCAGCCCCGGGGAGTTGATGGCAGCAGAACAAGAGTGATCGGGCTGAAAAGGGCAGTCCGGTGGCGTGAGATGCGGCCGGTATGGGCGTGCTGGACATGAGAGCGAAGGATTCCCGATCGGTCGGTGGATAAAATAGCGGCGTATTATCCGGCGCATGGTGTCCGATTCACAACCCCTGGCATTGCTATAACCTGCTGGTTAGACTGGCGCTGTCGTCTTTGGGCAGCCTTTGCCTGCCCGTCGAGCCCTTCTGAACCTATTATTCTGTCAGTTTTAAGGCTAATTGTGGAAAAGCACCCCGTTAATCTTCGTACCACCCGTGTTAATCAACATGCACTGCTGTTGCAATCGACATCGCCATCAACATCTCAGGCCGGGCACCGGCGTCTGGTGTTGCTGCACGGTGCCGGTATCGCCGGGGAACTGACCTGGACGTATGTGGCTAATTATCTGGATGGTTGGAGTGAAATATTGATTCCGGATTTTGCCGGGATGGGCAAGTCGTCCTTTATCGATTGCGACAAGCCAACCATTAACGATTATGCGCAACAAATTGAAGAATTGCTGACAGCGCTGGATTGGTGGGATACCGATCTGGTTGGGTATTCTTTTGGCGGTATGGTGGCGACAGAATTGGTCAAGCGGCATGCGTTTGGGTTGCTGTATTTGCTTGAACCGGCGCTATTGTCTGGTGACGATGCCGCTGGCCTGCAAGATAAAGAAGCGCGCTATGCGGCATTGGCGCAACGTTTCCGGCAAGGGGATGACGGCGCGTATCGGGATTTCCTCGATGTGGTGTCGCCCAATCGCCGACGTAATCCGACAGCAGATAAAGTAGCCATGAAGCGTTTGCAGGCCAATCGTCCGGGGTTGAGCCAGGCTCTGGGAGCCGTCAGTGAATCGCTGGGACGTCAACAGGCTTATTACCTCGACTGGACATCACCACTGCCGGGTATGAGTCTGGTGGGCGAATTGAGTGCCCCGGAGATGAAACAGCGGCAGTTACGGCTGGAGCAGCAAAGCAGCGACTGGATCGCCCAGGGGGTCGCCGGGGCGGACCACAGTCTGGTGTTTACTCATCCCAAGCAGGTGGCGCGGCTGATGAATGATCGTCTGGCGCTGGCGTTGTTGTCATAGCGTAGCGGGTCAGACGTCATACCGGTTTGATCCGTCGCGCACCCTGAATGTCTTGTTCTTCAGGAACGTAGCTTCCGTTGCATGCCCGTCTTGGCCAGAATCCGGGTGGAAATTTCCTCGATCGACTTGTCTGTGGTGCTGATAAAGGGGATTTGTTCGCGCTGGTACAGGGTTTCGACCTCGTCCACTTCGTGATAACACTGCTTCAGGGAAGAATAACGGCTGTTGGCGCGGCGCTCATTACGAATCACCGACAGACGATCAGGATCAATGGTCAATCCAAACAGCTTTTTGCGATACGGCTCAAGGCTTTTGGGGAGTCGTAAATCGGCCATGTCTTCTTCGGTCAGTGGGTAGTTGGCCGCCTTGATGCCATATTGCATCGCCAGATAAAGACAAGTAGGGGTTTTGCCGCAACGGGAAACCCCCACCAGAATCACATCGGCGGTTTTGTATTGGCGGGTACGGGCGCCGTCGTCGTTATCCAGTGCGAAGTTGACGGCGTCGATGCGAGACAGGTAACTGGTGTTCTTGGCAGAGTGGGACATCCCCACGCTGTAGGAAGAATCTTCCCCTAGCGCCTGTTCCAATGGTTTCAGGAAAGCATCAAAGATATCGATCTTCAGGCCATTGGCGGTATCGATGACATGCTGGATGGACTTGTCGATGACGGTATCAAAAATAATCGCTGGCTGGCCGCTCTTGATTGCATCAGCATTAATCAGGGCAACCGCTTGTTCGGCTTTGACGATGCTGTCGATGTAGGGCAGGGTGACACACTCGAATTCAATCTTCTCAAATTGTGCCAGCAGGCTATTGCCCAGCATCTCGGCGGTGATGCCGGTGCCATCAGAAATAAAGTAGGCGTATCGCTTCATATGGAAATTTGTTCTACCTGCACTTAGTATTACGCGCGCTTGCTACGGCCCGATTTGAGTCACTGAGTATACGAATAACCGCAGACGATGATCTGCATCAGTAGACTGTTATGATAATGAACCATATCGGTACGCTGGATGGTCCGGAAGCAGCATAAAAAGGGTTATCTGAACCCGTAATCACCGAAACCCAAAAACGGTGTTCTTACCGTCGAGGTCACCACTGGTGGCGTCGATGAGTTCAGCAGGCTCATAAAGCACGCGATGGTACAGGAGAACAACATTGACTGACTATGTACTTTGGTTTGATCAGGTAGGTATGGCAGATGTGGACCGGGTTGGTGGCAAAAATGCCTCGCTCGGAGAAATGATCAGCCACCTGGCCAGTTCTGGCGTTACCGTGCCGGGTGGTTTTGCCACCAGTGCCGACGCCTATCGGGAATTTCTTTCCTATCAGGGACTGGATGATCGTATCAATGCCGCATTGTCCGATCTGGATGTGGATGATGTACGGGCACTGGCAGAAACCGGTGCTGCCATTCGTAGCTGGATTCTGGCGGCGCCGTTACCACCGGCGCTGGAGTCTGCTATCCGGACAGCGTACGACACGCTGCAAGGCGATAATGACCAGATAGCGGCTGCAGTGCGCTCGTCGGCCACAGCAGAAGACCTGCCAGACGCCTCCTTTGCTGGTCAGCAGGAAACCCATCTGAATATCGTGGGGATTGATAACGTTCTGCATGCGGTTCGGGATGTCTTTGCCTCATTGTTTAATGACCGGGCGATTGCCTACCGGGTACATCAGGGCTTTGATCACAGCGCGATTGCCCTGTCGGCCGGTGTGCAGCGCATGGTGCGCAGCGAGACCGCCAGCAGTGGTGTGATGTTCTCGATTGATACCGAGTCCGGTTTTGATCAGGTGGTGTTTATTACTGCATCATACGGCCTCGGTGAAACCGTGGTGCAAGGGGCAGTAAACCCGGATGAGTTCTACATCCACAAACACAATCTGCGTGAAGGCCGTCCCTCTATATTACGTCGCAATCTCGGTGCCAAAGCCATCAAGATGGTATACAACGCTTCGGCCAGTGTTGGCCAGTCAGTTGAAACCTTGCGGGTGGATCGTGAGTTGCGGCAGCAGTTTTCCATTACCGATACCGAAGCCGAAGCACTGGCACGCATGGCGCTGACCATCGAAGAGCACTATGGCCGGCCGATGGATATCGAATGGGCCAAGGATGGGGATGACGGCAAGTTGTACGTGGTGCAGGCGCGACCGGAAACGGTCAAGAGCCGCACCAGCAAAACCGTGATGGAGCGCTACCTGCTGAAAGAAACCGGCACGGTGCTGGCCGAAGGACGCAGTATTGGCCACCGGATTGGCTCCGGGCCGGTTCGGGTCCTGAACGATATCGACGATATGGATCAGATCCGGGAAGGGGATGTACTGGTTGCCGATATGACCGACCCGGATTGGGAACCGATCATGAAACGCTCGTCAGCCATTGTTACCAACCGGGGTGGGCGGACTTGCCATGCCGCGATTATTGCGCGTGAACTGGGCATTCCGGCGGTGGTCGGTTGTGAAGACGCTACCGAGCGACTGAAAGATGGCCAGCCGGTCACGGTATCCTGCGCCGAGGGCGATACAGGTTATGTTTACGATGGTGCACTGGATTTTGATATCCGCACCAACAGCGTGGACTCAATGCCGGAGCTGCCGTTCAAAATCATGATGAACGTAGGCAATCCCGACCGGGCCTTTGATTTCCAGGAGCTGCCAAACGCCGGGGTTGGTCTGGCGCGGCTGGAATTTATTATCAATCGCATGATCGGTGTGCACCCCAAGGCCTTGCTGAATTTCGACAACCTGCCCGAAGACCTCAAGCCTACGGTACAACGCCGTTTTGCCGGCTATCCGGGGCCGGTCGACTTTTACGTCGAAAAGCTGGTGGAAGGGATTTCAACACTGGCCGCCGCGTTCTGGCCCAAGCGGGTAATCGTGCGCTTGTCAGACTTCAAATCAAACGAGTACGCCAACCTGATTGGTGGCCGTTTGTACGAGCCGGAAGAAGAAAACCCGATGCTGGGCTTCCGTGGTGCTTCCCGTTATATCTCGAAAAATTTCCGCGATTGTTTTGAGCTGGAATGCCGGGCCATGCACAAGGTGCGGGATGAGATGGGCTTTACCAATGTCGAGATCATGGTGCCCTTTGTACGCACCCCTGGTGAAGCGGAGCAAGTCGTTAACTTGTTGAAAGACAACGGCCTGGAGCGCGGCAAGAACGGCCTCAAGCTGATTATGATGTGTGAGCTGCCGGCCAATGCCATTCTCGCCGACGAGTTTTTACAGCACTTTGATGGTTTCTCGATCGGTTCCAATGATTTGACCCAGCTGACACTCGGACTGGATCGGGATTCCGGTATTATTGCCCATCTGTTTGATGAGCGTAACCCGGCGATCAAGGTGCTGCTGGAAAAGGCCATTCAGGCATGTAAACGACAAGGTAAATACGTGGGCATTTGTGGCCAGGGGCCATCAGATCATCCGGATTTTGCCCGCTGGTTGATGGAACATGGCATCGACAGCGTGTCGTTGAACCCGGACTCTGTTATGGATACCTGGTTCTTCCTCGCGGACAAGTCACATTAATGTCCAAACGGGCTGCCATTCTTATCTTACCGCAATGAGTACCCGGTCGCTGGTGATCGGAGCTTTGGAGATATTCCCGCATGAAAAGCAGCAGTGCGCTGTTTCCGGTAACCCTGGCCAGGGCTGATAACCTGGCCGGTTTTACCGATGATGTTTATCTGGTCAAGCACAACCTTGATCAGGATCGCAGTGTCGAAGTGGCGGTAACACACCTGTCCCCCGGCAGTTATGAAACATCTCCAGACCGTGATGGCCGTCGTCCACCGGTTGTGCTGCTGCATGGCTCGTTTACCAATCGCAGTTTCTGGCTGACCGCCGATGGTGACGGCCTGGCTGCCTGGCTGGTGCGGCAGGGGTTTGATGTCTGGTTGATGGAGCAGCGGGGTCATGGATTGTCGCCACGCAATATCGAATACACGGACAATACGGCGCAACAGTACGCCTGTTACGATGTGCCCGCCGTCAATGATTTTGTCTGTGAAAAAACCGGAGAATACCCGGCCTGGATCGGACACTCCTTGGGTGGAGTGGTGCTGGCAACTGCGATTGCAGCGGCCAAATTACACCCGGACAACTGCGCCGGTGTGGTGTCGTTTGGTGCCCAGGTGCTGAAACGCCCCTGGTATTTGTGGATGCCATTAGGGGCATTAAGTTTACGGACGCTGATGTCCATCAAGGGTGAGCTGGACGGTCTCAAGGTCGGCATTGGCCCCGAAAATGAACCGGCCGGTATCGTGAATGAATACCTGGCACGACAGGCTATTTTTGGCAAATGGCAACTGACAGCAGCCAAACAACCATTGTTGCCCGCCTGGCGACAGGCCAGGGTGCCGTTGCGCATGTTTGCCGGTGTCGCTGATCGTGTTGATCCGCTCACCTGCTGCCGTCGTTTTTACGAACACTACGGTTCCGACGCAGGCGTGGAAGTGCCCAAATCCATGACGGTGCTGGGTACCGATAGCGGTTTTAGTGAAGATTATGATCACTCCGGCATGGTCAACAGCCCGACAGCCTGTCATGAAGTCTGGCCATTGGTGGGCGACTGGCTGGGTAATCTGCATGCCTTGCCGGGGAATCCAGTCGTTAATCACTCGTTATTACTTGAATGATTCTTGCTTGCTATCAGCCCAAAGTGGTCTGGACGACAGTGCCCTGTATGGTGTTTGATAGCCAACACACTTAACAGGAGACCACTTGTATGACTGATTATCTGACCCCCGATCTGTGCGATGAATATCCTGAACTGATCGAAGTGGTTGAACCTATGTTCAACAATTATGGCGGCCATGACAGCTTTGGTGGCGAGATTGTGACCATCAAAGCCTTTGAGGATAACTCCAAGGTCCGTGAGCTGGTAGCCACTGACGGCAAGGGCAAGGTACTGGTTGTCGACGGTGGTGGTTCACTGCGCCACGCCATGCTGGGCGATATGCTGGCAGAAAAAGCCGCTAACAACGGCTGGGAAGGCATTATTATTAATGGCTGTATTCGTGATGTTGATGCCATTATGGAAACCGCACTGGGTGTTCAGGCATTGGCGACCCATCCACTCAAAACCGACAAGCGTGGCCTGGGTGATGTGAACGTTGAGGTCAAATTTGGCGGCGTTGTATTCAAACCCGGCTGCTTTGTCTATGCCGATAACAACGGCATTATTGTTTCTCCCAAAGCATTGTCGATGCCAGCTGAATAAGTACCCTGCTGACTGGGAAATCAGTCGCCTCCGCTGCGTGGCCCGGTTTGGCCGGGGCATGCAGGTTGGGGCATGCAGGTTGGGGCATGAGGTTGGGAGAAAAAAGAGTGGGTAGAGGGAGAGAGAGGCTGGAAGTGTGGAGCTGTCAAGCGTACGAATAAACACTAATAAACCAATAAAAAGTACAGCCTGAATTCAGCATATCAATAAATCATTGCTGGCAAATCCTGGCGACTGCAAATAAACAATCATGCAATAAAAACAATCAATATCTGGTGCTGATGCATACCGGTTTTCTGGCGTTCTGCAAAATCACAATATCAGAACCGGGTGCAGGATTAATGTTGGTTTTATTTGGTATTCATAAAATATCATCAATGGAGATAATATGTTTCGTGAGCTATAGATGTCCCCTTTACCTTAAAGGCAGCAAGACTGATGAGATTTTGTCGATTGCTGAAATAAAGCGTATATCTGTTGACCCCGAATAAAGAGCGTATTCAAAACCCTGTGTAAGGCTGTTCAGTGTTCTGGGTCAGTCACTGGTCGCGCTACCCATCCAGATACGCGTCGATGCTGCCACTCAAAATGGATGCTCAGCTGCAACAGCGTGAGGTTCCAGTTCTGCCCCTTGATTCTATCTGCCGCTGCCGCCCCATCATGCCTCAGCACACGCTGCAGTCGATGTGGAGCGACAAGCAAGTGGAGCCTGGCGACAAGGTGACACCAAACGGGTCATCGTCACCGATTGCATACAAAATCGTTTTCTGAACAAATATTCTGGCCTTTTTTTAGCCAGATTATGCATTTTCGTATACAATATTAGCCTAAAGTCTATTGTTAATCTCCTTCAAGGGCCTTATTGTGAGCACATCCCAATCGATTGTAGACAATCTGATGGCAGACCCTCAAACACTCGCAGATAAGGTTTTTTCAGAACTCACCACCGCCATTGTGCGGGGAGAGCTGAAGCCGGGTGTACGAGTGTCGGAGCAAATGCTGGTGCAGAAGTACGGCGGTAGCCGTGCGCCGATGCGTGAAGCCATTCAGAAACTGGAAGCCCGGCACCTGGTTGTGCGTATTCCCCATGCCGGAGCCAGGGTAGTGTCGTTATCGTTGGCGGAGCTGCGCGATATCTATGAAGTCCGGGTTGAACTGGAAAGCATGGCTTGCCGTCTCGCCGCCGAGCGGATGACGGACGACGAAATTGCTGAGTTACAAACCTTGCTGAATGAACACGCGGCATCGATTGAGGCTGAGCAAGGGCAGAGTTATTACCAGAAAGCCGGTGATCTCGACCTGCATTACCGGCTGATTCGTGGCAGCAAGAATGAACGCTTGCAGCAAATGTTATACGGCGAGTTGTATCACCTGGTGCGTATGTACCGCTATCAAACCAGTACCAGTACCGAGCGCCCATTACAGGCTCTGCAGGAACACCAACGTATCGTTGAAGCCATCGCAGCACGTGATGCCGAGTTGGCTGAACTGTTGATGCGACGTCATATCCAGACGTCGCTTCTTAATCTTGAACGACTTATGGCAGAAGAGGAGGGTCAATGATGACTCCAGGACAAAAATTTCGTCAGGCACTGGCGGAAAACAAACCATTACAGATTGTGGGCACCATCAATGCTTATAGCGCCATGATGGCTGAACGTATCGGACACAAGGCAATTTACCTGTCCGGTGGTGGTGTGGCGAATGCCTCTTATGGTCTGCCAGATCTGGGTATGACGTCGCTGAACGACGTGATCGCCGATGTTAGCCGTATTACGGCAGCCTCTTCTTTGCCATTGCTGGTGGATATTGATACCGGTTGGGGTGGCGCGTTTAACATTGCCCGCACTATCCAGCAGATGGAAAAAGCCGGTGCCGCTGCGGTTCACCTGGAAGACCAGGTAGCCCAGAAACGTTGTGGTCATCGTCCGAACAAGGAAATTGTTTCGGTTGAAGAAATGACCGACCGTATCCGTGCGGCGGTTGATGCCCGTACCGATCCTGATTTCTTCATCATGGCCCGTACCGATGCCTTTGCCCAGGAAGGTCTGGAAGCGGCGCTGGAACGTGCCAAAGCCTATGTGGCTGCAGGTGCGGATGGCATTTTTGCGGAAGCAATCAAAACCGAAGAACATTACCGTGCCTTCTCTGAAGCGCTGGGTGATGTGCCAGTACTGGCGAACATTACCGAGTTCGGTCAAACCGAATTGTGGAACCGTGAGCAGCTGGGTGAATGGGGCGCTGCCATGGTGCTGTACCCACTGAGTGCGTTCCGTGCCATGAACAAGGCAGCAGAAACGGTATATACCAGCATTCTTGAAAACGGTGATCAGCGCGCAGTTGTCGACATGATGCAGACCCGTATGGATCTTTACTCTTACTTGAACTACCACGATTTTGAACAGAAGCTGGACCAGCTGTTCTCTGAAGGTAAAAACAAGTAAGCCTCCGGCTGACCCAATAATAACACCAGATCTACACCTGTACGTATCGCGTTACTGCGGCCACAACACAACGGATATTGGCTGTTGGCGCGATACGGCATACCACCGCTACAGGTGTGGCAACTGACCAGTTTCGATGGAGCATAATGATGGCTGAAGCAAAAAAACTGAGTGGCGCAGGCTTGCGCGGACAATCTGCCGGTGAAACGGCACTGTGTACCGTAGGTAAAAGCGGTGCCGGTCTGACCTACCGTGGTTACGATATCAAGGAATTGGCCGACAAGGCCCAGTTTGAAGAAGTCGCTTATTTGTTGCTGTACGGCAAATTGCCTAATCAGGCAGAGCTGGACGGTTACAAAGCCAAATTGAAAAGCCTGCGTGGCTTGCCCGACGCCTTGAAAACCGTACTGGAACAGATTCCAGCTGACGCTCACCCAATGGATGTGATGCGGACCGGTTGTTCGATGCTGGGTAATCTGGAAACCGAAACCGATTTTTCCCAGGCCCACGACAGCATTGATCGCATGCTGGCGGTTTTCCCTGGCATGATCAACTACTGGTACAACTTTACCCATAACGATGGTTTGCGTATCGAGGTAGAGACCGAGGCCGACAGCATTGGTGAACAGTTCCTGTGGACCCTGCACAACAAAAAACCTGATCCAATGCATGTGGATGTGATGCACGCGTCACTGATCGTGTATGCAGAACACGAATTTAATGCTTCGACGTTTACTGCCCGCGTGTGTGCTTCCACCCTGAGCGATATTCACAGCTGTGTGACCGCTGCCATTGGTTCCCTGCGTGGGCCACTGCATGGTGGTGCCAACGAAGCGGCCATGGACATGATCGAGCAATGGCGTTCAGCCGATGAAGCAGAAGAAGCCATCATGGGTATGCTGGCGCGCAAAGACAAGATCATGGGCTTTGGTCACGCGATTTACAGAGAGTGTGACCCGCGTAATGCCATCATCAAGGAATGGTCACAAAAACTGGCTGAACTGGTCAATGACAAGCATCTGTACGCTGTTTCCGAGCGTGTTGAAGCGGTGATGTGGCGCGAGAAAAAACTGTTCTGCAACGCGGATTTCTTCCACGCCTCGGCTTACAGCTTTATGGGTATCCCAACCAAGTTGTTTACACCTATCTTTGTGTGTTCACGGGCTTCTGGCTGGTGTGCTCATGTTATGGAACAGCGTGCCAACAACCGGATTATCCGTCCATCTGCAGACTACTCCGGCCCGGAAAGCGCCGAATGGGTTGATATATCTGAACGCAGTTGATTGTTGTGATGAGCAGGTGATGGATGCTGGCCATAGAGCTGTCCATTCGCCACAAGCCGGGTGCCTGAAACCAGTGTGTTGAAGGCACCTGACGTGTTGGGCCAAGCAATGCTGCTGCCTGAAGTCACAACCAAATTACAACAACCGGTTGTTGTCCGACAGCCGGAAGAGAGAACACCATGAATACTGAATTCCGTAAAAACCTGCCTGGTACCGACCTCGATTATTTCGATACTCGTGCAGCTGTTGATGCGATCCAGCCTGGGGCCTATGCCAAGCTGCCGTACACTTCCCGCGTGTTGGCGGAACAACTGGTTCGTCGTTGTGACCCTGCCGACCTGACCGCTTCCCTGACACAGCTGATCGAACGCAAGCGTGACCTGGATTTTCCATGGTACCCGGCACGAGTCGTGTGTCACGATATTCTCGGTCAGACGGCGCTGGTCGACTTGGCGGGTTTGCGTGATGCCATTGCTGACCAGGGAGGCGACCCGGCCAAAGTGAATCCGGTTGTGCCAACCCAGTTGATTGTTGACCACTCGCTGGCAGTTGAAGCCGCAGGTTTTGACCCGGATGCCTTCGAGAAAAACCGGGCGATTGAAGATCGTCGTAACGCTGACCGCTTCCACTTTATTGAGTGGACCAAAACCGCTTTCAAAAACGTCGATGTGATCCCGGCCGGTAACGGCATCATGCACCAGATCAATCTGGAAAAGATGTCGCCAGTGATTCAGGCCCGTGAAGATGACAACGGCAAGCTGGTGGCTTTCCCGGATACCTGTGTCGGGACCGATTCCCACACACCACACGTGGATGCGCTGGGCGTTATCGCGATTGGTGTTGGTGGTCTGGAAGCCGAAACCGTGATGCTGGGCTTGCCATCCATGATGCGCCTGCCAGACATTACCGGGGTTGAGCTGATTGGCAAACGTCAGCCCGGGATTACCGCTACCGATATTGTTCTGGCGTTAACCGAATTCCTGCGCAAGGAACGGGTAGTCGGTGCCTATGTTGAGTTCTTCGGTGCTGGTGCCGCCAGCCTGTCCATTGGTGACCGTGCCACGATCTCTAACATGTGTCCTGAGTTTGGTGCCACCGCTGCGATGTTCTACATCGATTCCCAAACCATTGATTACCTGAAACTGACCGGGCGTGAGCCTGAGCAAGTCGCACTGGTTGAGCAATACGCCAAAGAGACCGGCTTGTGGGCGGATGCGCTGGTCGACGCTGAATACGAGCGCGTGCTGCAGTTTGATTTGTCCTCTGTGGTTCGTAACATGGCTGGCCCGTCCAACCCGCATCGTCGTTTGCCAACCTCGGATCTGACCGAACGCGGTATCGCCGATGAAGGCAAACTGGCTGCTGGCAAGCAGGAAGAAGCCGATGGCCTGATGCCGGATGGCGCGGTGATTATTGCGGCGATTACTTCGTGTACCAATACATCGAACCCTCGCAACGTGGTTGCAGCGGCATTGTTGGCGAAAAAAGCCAATGAATTGGGCCTGACACGCAAGCCCTGGGTGAAAAGCTCGTTTGCACCAGGTTCCAAGGTTGCCAAACTGTATCTGGAAGAAGCTGGCTTGCTGACTGAGCTGGAAAAACTCGGCTTCGGTATCGTGGCTTATGCCTGCACGACCTGTAACGGCATGTCGGGTGCACTGGACCCAGCGATTCAGCAAGAAATTATCGACCGTGACCTGTACGCCACCGCAGTACTGTCGGGTAACCGTAACTTTGATGGTCGTATCCATCCGTATGCCAAGCAGGCTTTCCTGGCGTCACCCCCACTGGTTGTGGCCTATGCGATTGCCGGTACGGTGCGTTTTGATATCGAGCACGATGCCCTGGCCGTGGTTGATGGCAAGGAAATTACCCTGAAAGACCTGTGGCCATCAGATGAAGAAATTGATGCCATCGTTGCCTCCGCGGTTAAGCCGGAGCAGTTCAAGCAAGTCTATATCCCGATGTTTGATCTGGGTGAAATCGAACAAGCCGAGAGCCCACTGTACGACTGGCGTCCAATGTCGACCTATATCCGTCGTCCTCCTTATTGGGAAGGTGCCCTGGCGGGTGAACGCAGCATGAAAGACATGCGTCCTCTGGCGGTGCTGGGTGACAACATCACTACCGATCACCTGTCGCCATCCAATGCGATTCAGGCACACAGTGCGGCCGGTGAATACTGCGCCAAAATGGGCTTGCCGGAAGAAGATTTCAACAGCTATGCAACGCACCGTGGCGATCACCTGACGGCGCAGCGTGCGACATTCGCCAACCCGAAATTGCTGAACGAAATGTGTCGTGACGAGCAGGGTGACGTGATTCAGGGGTCTCTGGCGCGGGTTGAGCCGGAAGGCGAACAAATGCGTATGTGGGAAGCGATTGAAACCTACATGAACCGCAAACAGCCGCTGATTATTGTGGCGGGTGCTGATTATGGTCAGGGTTCTTCCCGTGACTGGGCCGCCAAAGGCGTTCGTCTGGCAGGCGTGGAAGTGATCGTCGCAGAAGGTTTCGAGCGTATTCACCGGACTAACCTGGTGGGTATGGGAGTATTACCGGTGGAATTCAAGCCGGGTACCACTCGTCTGACCCTGGGTCTGGATGGCACCGAAACCTACACCATCAAAGGCGATATTTCTCCACGCAGTGAGCTGATCCTTGAAGTGACTCGCCGTAGTGGTGAGGTGGTTGAGGTACCGGTGACCTGTCGTCTGGATACCGCAACGGAAGTACGTGTTTATAACGCCGGTGGCGTATTGCAAATGTTTGCCAAGGACTTCCTCGGACAGGAATAAGCGGCAAACTCCGTAGCCGCTGGTTGCCCCTGAAAACAAGAGGCCGCCAGCGGTTCGTTTTGTCCAGAACCGATTTATAGACATGGCCGGTGCCTGTTTCCCGGTACCGGCTCATCAAGGAGACCATATGGCCCACGTTCCTCAAATTAAAATTCCGGCGACCTATATTCGTGGTGGGACATCAAAAGGTGTGTTTTTTCGCCGCCAGGATTTACCGCCTGCCGCTCAGGAGCCGGGTGAAGCCCGTGACAAGATTCTGCAGCGTGTGATTGGTAGCCCGGATCCTTACGGTCAGCAGATCGATGGTATGGGGGGCGCTACTTCCAGCACCTCGAAAACCGTTATCGTGGATAAAAGCACCCAGCCAGACCATGATGTGGATTATTTGTTTGGTCAGGTAGCCATCAATAAAGCATTTGTCGACTGGTCGGGTAACTGTGGCAACCTGACGGCAGCGGTGGGTGCCTTTGCCATTATGTCCGGTTTTGTGGATGCCGGGCGGATTCCGGAAAACGGCGTCTGTACGGTACGTATCTGGCAGAAAAACATCAGTAAAACCATTATTGCCCATGTGCCCATCACGGCGGGAGAAGTACAGGAAACCGGTGACTTTGAGCTGGATGGAGTGACCTTCCCGGCGGCAGAAGTCGAAGTGGAATTCATGGATCCGGCCGATGGCGAAGGCTCGATGTTCCCAACCGGCAACCTGGTCGACGACCTGGAAGTACCGGGTATCGGAACCTTCAAGGCAACCATGATCAATGCCGGTATTCCGACTATTTTTGTCAATGCTGCGGATATTGGTTACACCGGTACCGAGTTGCAAAAAGACATCAACAGCGATGCTGAAGCACTGGCACGTTTTGAAACCATGCGGGCCTGGGGTGCGGTCAAAATGGGATTGATTAACGATATCTCAGAAGCAGCCGCTCGCCAGCACACTCCCAAAATTGCATTTGTGGCCCCTGCGACAGCGTATGTCTCGTCCAGTGGCAAGCAGATTGAGGCCGACGCCATTGATGTCTGTGTCCGTGCCTTGTCGATGGGTAAATTGCACCATGCCATGATGGGAACGGCATCGGTGGCCATTGCTACTGCGGCGGCAGTGCCCGGCACGCTGGTGAATCTGGCAGCCGGTGGTGTCGAGCGTGACGCGGTTATTTTTGGGCACCCGTCCGGTACCTTGCGAGTCGGTGCTGCGGCAGAGCTGGTGGATGGTGAATGGCGTGCCCAAAAGGCCGTGATGAGTCGTTCCGCTCGCGTATTGATGGAAGGTTTTGTCCGTATCCCCGGGGATACGTTTTAGCTGCCGGGCAGGCCATTAAAGCCTGCCGGGTTTGTAGCTGAAGACAGCAGGAGTCCCTGTGACCTGCGTTCACGATGCTCCTCGCGGAACGCAGTTTTTTGCCCTCGGTCTTAGCCAGGCCGGGGGCATTTTTATGGCTGGTCGGTACTGGCCAGCAGGCTTTGATATTTGCTCATCAGGTTTTCGATCAACACAATGTCGAAGGTATCGATGGCGGCGAGCAGGTTGCTGGCAATTTCAGTCAGTGAGGTGATGCCTTCTGCGGTCGATAACTGCTGCAATGCCTGGGCAAACTGGCCGATGTCTTTCAGGTTGTGGGTATGACGGGCCTGCTCGTAAAGCGGCATCAATTGGTCCTTGATGCTCACCAGTACGCTGCTGTCGGGAGGGTTCGACAAGGGTAAGGGTGTGGTATCGGTGGTGGTATTGGCTGTTGCCGGTGTGTCCGGGCGGTTGTTTTCGTCTCTGGTGGCGAGGAACTGCTTCAGCGTCTTGATCAGTTCACGCTGCAAGACCGGTTTTTGCAAATGGTCGTCAAAGCGTTGCAAATCCGGTGCAGATTCTCCCCCTTGTAATACTGATGCTGTCAGTGCAACCACCGGCAGGCCCGGGTAACGCTTGTGCAGGATTCGGGTGGCTTCATAGCCGTCCATTACCGGCATGCGGATATCCATCAACACCAGATCCGGCGGTGACAAGGCGACGGCATCGAGGGCTTCCTGGCCGTTGGCTGCGGTGAGAATCTGGATCTGTGAGTGCTCAAAAATACGGGCAATCAGTTCGCGGTTATTGTCGATGTCATCAACCACCAGAATGCTGCAGGGTTCAAAATCATCGATCCGGAGGCGACCAAGGTTTTGTCCCGGCTCCGTCCGGTCAGCGGTTTCAACTGATGCGATGTCGATACCAACCAGTTTGAGGGTAAATGTTGATCCCTGGCCGGGGCTGCTGGTGACGGAGATGCTCCCTCCCATACGTTCAATCAGGCGTTGGGATATGGCCAGCCCCAGCCCGGTGCCACCGGCGTGGCGGCTGTCGAGTTGTTCAAACTCGGTGAAAATGGCCTGAATCTGGTCCTGCTCAATGCCTATGCCGGTATCACTGATGGTGATTTCAAGGTCGACCTTGCTGAGGTGATCGTCGATGTGCAAGGTGCGTGAGGTGAGTGTGATGGCACCCTGATGGGTGAACTTGACGGCATTACCCACCAGATTGATCAGGATTTGTCGCAGGCGGACATCGTCGAGTAATAAAAAAAGCGGTAATCGGGTATCGGTGTTGACGACCAGATTCAGTCCCTTGGTGGTGACTGCGAGAGAGAAAAACTGGGCGATTTCATCAATCAGAACATTCACATTGGTGGGCGCCTTGGTTATCGCCATCTTGCCGGATTCGATTTTCGACAGATCCAGAATGTCATTGATCAGTTGCAGTAATGAGCTGCTGGCTTTGTGTACGGTGTCGACATAAGAGCGCAGGCGAGGCTGGTCGAGCTGCTCACTCAACAGCTCGGTAAAGCCGATAATTGCGTTCATGGGGGTGCGGATTTCATGGCTCATATTGGCGAGAAATTCCGACTTGGCGCGGTTGGCGACTTCGGCCTTGTCGCGGGCGCGGGCCAGTTCAGCGGTGAGCCGTTTCTGCTCTGAAATATCTTTCAGTACGGCATAAATGGCTGGCTGGCCTTCGTAGTGAATGCGCGTCAGGGAAATATCAAGCCAGCGTTGGGTACCATCCTGACGGCGAATCATCAGTTCCAGGTGAAAGGTGCCATTGTTGAGACAGGTCGCAAAGGCCCGGGTGATCACCTCTTCAGACTCGCGGCCATCGGGCTGGGTTAATGGCGTGGCATTGGCGAGTGTCATGCCGTCGATATTGCGGCCGTTGCGATAACCCAGCAGTCGTTCGGTGGCGTGGTTGTGGGCGATACACTGGCCAAACTGAAAGATCAGATTGCCTTCGGTGGCTTCCTTGAACAGGGTTTTGAAGTTGTCACGTTCGGTTTGCAAGGCCTGCTCGGTCTGTTTGCGCTGCTCGACTTCCTTGCTCAGGCGGCGGTTCCAGTAAATGCTGATAATGATGTAGAGGATGAAAACGGCAACAACACTGGCAACCAGCTGATAGTTGATGCGTTCGGCAAACTGGATATTTGACCATTGGTTGAGAACGGACAGCCGGTCGGCATCACTGAGTTTGATTCCGGTGGCCAAGATAGCCGACATCAACTCCGGTGACTGGCGGTTTACCATAATGGCGGGTTGAATTGTCACGCTGGTTTTACCCACCACTTTGAGATGACGGAAGTTCTCCAGCCGCAGCAGGTGATTGGCTTGTATCAGAGGCATGGTCACGGCGTCGAGTTGCCCGGCTTCGAGCATGTCCAGCAGCTGGGTAGGGGAGTCGATATGGGTCAGCAATAAACCGGGAATCCGCTTGCCCAACAGTTGGTCAAAACTGGCAGATGCCAGTATTCCTACTCGCAAGCGGCTGAGCTGCTGTTCGTCATCGATAAACGCCGCGTCCTCGGTCATCAGAATAACGACCGGAGTTTCCAGTAGCGTTGCGACCGCTCGATAGTCGTCATTGAGTGCAGAATCGTTGAGATCGCAGATAATGATATCGGCATGATGGTCGGAGGGATTGGGCGCAAAGCGAATATCCAGAGCCTTGCCGACCCGGCTGAAATATTCACCCGCGATGCCACCGATTTGTTCTCCTTCGGTGATCACCAGAGGAGGCAGGAAGTGGGCATCAACAGTGACTTGCGGGTGCTGCTGTAGCCATTCGATTTCATGGCGCGACAATAATAGCTGATGATTGCTGCTTGGGTGGTCAGGCAACCAGGTTTGTGACAGGGCACTGATATCTGCAGCGGATATTTCCAGCAACGCCTTGTCGATAATACCTTGCAGGATTGGCTGTGAACGAGGCACGGCCATATGCAGGTTCACGGCATCATAAGGCACCAGTGGCTTGATATTGATGATGCCCTGACGGCTGAGTTTGTAATGCATTACCGCGTAGATATCGATCAGCAAGTCGGCCTGGCCTTCCAGTATCATGCGGATGGCTTCATCCAGATTGGATACGGTGAGAATGGTGAGGTCGGGGTAAAGAGCCCGGATGCTTTCATCCAGAGCGAAGTCGGCAGGCATGACCAGACGCTGTTTCATCAGCATCTCTTTGCTGGCGCCCACCAGATCGCTGTGACCAAAAAAATACTCACTTAAACGCAGGTAAGGCTTGGTGAAGTGCAAATATTCTTGCCGCGCAGGGGTGTGGACCAGGGAAGGCAAGATCAGAATCTCGCCGGAACGGGCATCACGCAGCAAGCTGGACCAGTCATCGATACGATAATCGGGCTGGATGCCGACTGAGGCCAGAATATTGCTGATCAGGCGTTGGGAAATGCCATCTGGATTGCCGTTGTAGTCTACAAAGTCAAAAGGGGCCCAGTTACGCTCGACCGCCACCGTGACGGTGGGGTGGGCATCGATCCAGGCTTGTTCTTCCGGAGTGAGTTCGAATCCGGCCACGACCGTTGAGGACAGTAATAGCGTCAACAGCAGGAGCAGGGTTCTGCCGTTCCTGAGCCAGCTGGCTTGTTGCCAGTGGCTACACTTCTGCAAGCGCAATGAATTGATCCAGGTTGTCCCGAAACAGCTCGACCAGATAAGGGTCAAAATGGGTGCCGCTGTTATTGATAATGTAGGCGGTGGTGTCTGCCATGGTCCAGGCCGGTTTGTAGATGCGCTGGTGGGACAGGGCGTCGAAGACGTCGGCCAGAGCCACAATGCGGCCATAGATATGAATATCATGGCCTTTGAGGCCCAGCGGGTAGCCGCTGCCATCCCAGCGTTCATGATGTTGCCAGGCGATGGTATCCGCAGCCTTGAGAATACGACGGGGCGAGTTCTTGAGGAAATTATGGGCACAGGTGGTGTGGGTTTTCATGGTGTCGTATTCCTCTGCCGTCAGTTTTCCGGGCTTGTGAAGAATCGCTTCAGGCACAAAGACCTTGCCGATATCGTGCATCGGGGAAGCGTGGAAGATAATGACGGCATCTTCTTCGGTCAGGCTGTTGTGCAGCTGTGCCAGCAGTTGCGAGTATTCGGCCACACGTTTGATATGGCGGCCGGTTTCATCGGAAGTGAACTCCATCAGCTCGGTGAGGATATGGATCATTTCCAGCTGGGTTTGCTCCAGCTCGGAGAGTAGGCGTTTTTCGGTCAGCTCTACTTTTTGACGCAGGCTGATATTGTGCTTTTGCAGCAGCGCTTTGGCAGTATGCAGCTCCAGATGAGTGCGCACCCGGGCGAGCAATTCGGCGGCATGAAAGGGTTTGATGATGTAGTCGACCCCTCCAAGCTCGAAGCCCTTGACCACTGAATCGACATCCGCCCGTGCGGTGAGAAAGATAATGGGGATGTCCCGATGCTTGAGGTCTTTGCGGATGCGTGTGCAGACATCAAAGCCATCCAGATCGGGCATCATGACATCGAGTAAAATCAGGTCAAAAGACTGGGTTCGCAATAAAGCGAGGGCATCGTTACCCGACATGGCGTAAGACAGTTCGTAGTTGTCTTCACGCAGGATATTCATGGCGACCTGAATGTTGTTGGCGACGTCATCGACAACCAGGATACGTGAAGGCTGATCCACAGGTTCCTCTACCTCGTCCTTATCTGAACATCGTTTAAAACTAGCACGTAGCGGGGCAGGAGAGAATGTTATTGGTCGAAATCTTGGTTGCTATTGGACATATCGGCAAGATTGGCGCAGTTGTGTCCGAATTCGTGTGGTTGCACCGGCTTGGCTGGAGAGGGAGTATCGATTGATGGTGAAATTCAAAAGGCCTGCACGATGGCAGGCCTTTTGAGTAGAAAGCCAGCGGACTTTGGGGAGTCCGCCTGTTTTCGTCTATTGTCCAGAAATCAGGAGGATTTCGGATCTTTGGTGGTTGCGGTGTCGTCAGTGGCGGTTGTTTCCGCCGGTGTGACTGCAACCTTGCTGTCAGCTGCTGTGTCGTTGGTTTCGGTCGTGGTTTCTGCGACAGGTTTGGCTGGCGCAGGATCATCGACTGTCACTTCGGCTTCTGTTTTCACTTCAGCTTCTGTTTTTACTTCAGCTTCTGTTTTCACTTCAGCTTCTGTTTTTACTTCGGCTTCTGTTTTCACTTCAGCTTCTGTTTTTACTTCAGCTTCTTTAGCCTCAACAACCTCAGCGGCAGCGACTGGTTCAGCGGCAAGTACTGGTTCCTCTGCAGGCGTGGTGGCTGAAGTCTCTGTCGTATCCAGCGGTTTGGCTGCTGTTTCTGACTCGGTTTTAACGTCACCCTGGTTGCGAGGATCATTCGGCGCACGGTAGTTTTGGCGACGGTTACGACGGCGGCGAGGCGCTGTCTGTTCCTTCGTGGTGTCTGCCGCTGGCGGTGTTTCCACTGCGACCGTCGCTTCTGGCGTGGCGGTTGTCTCGGTTGCTGGAGCAGTTTTGGCTTCCGTCACTTCGGCGGTCACGGTCTCGGTGACGGCTTCTTTGGCTTCTGTTTTGACTGGCTCTGGTTGCTCAGCAGTGTCAACCGGTGCCGGGGCGCTGGCTGTTGCCGGAGCCGGTTCCGGGGTTGATGTTTCGGTTTTCGCGTTGTTATCCGGCTGCTCTGTTGCTGCAGATTCGGATGTGTTGTCGCGGTTTGAGCGATTACGGCTACGACGGCGACGGCGGGGACGGGTTTCTTCGGTCGTCTCTGCTTTTTCTGGCGTCGGGGCTGCTTCCGCTTGCGGAGCGGGTTCAGCTGCTGCGTCAGTGGCCGGGGTGTCCGTGGTTTCAGACGGCGTGGTAACCGCAGTGTCTGTTGCATCAGCGCTGGTATCGACAGCAGTAGCGGTCTTGTCGTCGGTAGCCGCAGTGGCTGCAACGTTACTCTCGGTCGCTGTGCTTTCTGCAACCTTGGTTTCAGTTTCAGCTTCTGGTGCCGTGGTTTCGGTCGCTACCGTGTCAGCGCTTGCCGTTTCTACTGCTGTTGTGGTTTCTGTTGTTGTCGTTTCTGCTGCTGCTTCAGTTTGGCGATCTTCATTACGGCTGCGACGACGACGACGTGAACGGCGTGGTGATTTTTCTTCACTGCCGGACTCATTGCTGCTGTCGGTTGCCGTGGTTGAGGAGCTGGCATTACGGCTCGCAGGTGCGATGGACTGCTTTTCTCCTTCTTCTGCACCTGGTTTTGGCGCTTCACGACGGAACTCACTGCTGCCACGACTGCGGTCACGACGTGGACGACGACGATTGTTCGACGAGGTCTCTGTTGCCGAGCTGTTGGTTGTGTTGTTGTCGGTCGTTTCCTGCGGGGTGCTGGTGGCCTCTTTGGTGGCCTTGTCCGTTACCTGCTCGGATGTTTTTTCAATGTTTTTGTCGGTAACCGCGGTGTTGCTGCTGTCTTCCGGACGTTCGCGACGACGGTTACGGCTACGGCTGCGGTTGTTTTCCCGGTTGGATGAATCGTTGTCCGGGTTGCCGGACTGGCGTTCTTCGCGACGTGGGCGACTGGCTCGCTCTTCGTTGCGGTTGTTACGCGGCTTGTCGTTATCCGTTTGGCTGTCGTTGCTGTCGGTATTACCAGCGTTGTTGCGACGACGACGGCCACCATTACCGGAGCGTTCTTCGCTACGGGAGGACTCTGAACGGCGGCGATTGGTGCTGCTACTGCTGCGATTGCTATTGGCCGCTGCTGGTGTGGATGGCGTGGCTGCCGGTGCTGCTGTTTTGGCCGCCGGGCTGCTGGTAGTGCTACTGTTGCCGGAATCGCCACCAAACAGGCCAGACAGGAAAGACGCCACTTTCTCTATCATGCCCGGGTTGTTATTGGCGGCCGGCGCGGCAGCAACCGGGGTGGCGGCTGGAGCTGCTGCAGCTGGTTCTGGTACAGCGGTGGTGGTTACTGGCTTGGCGTGAACCACACCTTTAACGGCTGCCTGTTGGGTTTTGGCTGTTTCTTTGAGATTGGTGTCGATGCCGTATTCCGGTTCGACTTCATCAAAGCGGTGCTCGTAGGAAACCTCTCCTACCAGGGTGTCATCTGGACGCAGGCGCAGGACTTCAAAATGCGGCGTGTCCATGTTCGGATTTGGCAAAACGACAACACGGTTACCGTGACGGCTTTCGATGGCGTCAATCAGTTTGCGTTTTTCGTTCAGCAAGAAGCTGGCGACCGATACCGGCACAATGGCACGTACCTGGCCAGTGTTTTCCTTGGCGGCTTCTTCTTCAATCAGGCGCAGAATGGACAGGCCAGTGGACTGGATGTCACGGATAACACCGGTGCCGTTACAGCGTGGGCAAACGTGGCCACTGGTTTCTTCCAGTGACGGGCGTAGGCGCTGACGAGACATTTCCATCAATCCAAAGCGGGAAATACGGCCAACCTGAACGCGGGCGCGATCCATTTCGAGGGCTTTTTTCAGGCGTGTTTCGACTTCACGCTGATGCTTGTTGGAGAGCATGTCGATAAAGTCGATAACAACCAGGCCACCCATGTCACGCAGACGCAGCTGGCGCGCAATTTCATCGGCAGCTTCGAGGTTGGTATTGAAGGCTGTGTCTTCAATATCGCTGCCTTTGGTGGCGCGTGAGGAGTTGATATCGATCGATACCAGTGCTTCGGTCGGGTCGATAACAATCGAGCCACCGGCAGGCAGCTTGACTTCACGCTGGAAGGCGCTTTCGATCTGGGTTTCGATCTGGTAACGGTTAAACAGCGGCACGCTGTCGTCGTAGCGCTTGAACTTGTTCTGATAGTGCGGCATGACTTGCTGCACAAAACCAAGGGCTTCGGCATAGGCGGCATCGGTGTCGATCAGCACTTCGCCTACGTCTTGACGCAGGTAGTCGCGAATCGCACGAATGATCACGTTGCTTTCTTGCAGCAGCAGGGAAGGGGCTTTGACTTCGTTGTAGGCGCGTTGAATGGCATCCCACAGTTGCACCAGGTAGTCGAGATCCCATTGCAGTTCCTGACCGCTGCGGCCAATACCGGCAGTACGGACGATCACGCCCATTTTGTCGGGAACCGTGACGTCTTTCATGGCTTCACGCAGTTCGGTACGCTCATCCCCTTCGATACGGCGGGAAATACCACCGGCACGAGGATTGTTGGGCATCAATACCAGATAACGACCTGCCAGGCTGACCTGGGTCGTCAAGGCTGCACCTTTGTTGCCGCGTTCTTCTTTATCGACCTGGACGATGATTTCCTGGCCTTCGCGCAGGACGTCCTTGATGTTGATACGGCCAGGGCCGGGATCGCGGGCAAAGTATTCTTTGGAGATTTCCTTTAACGGCAAAAAGCCGTGTCGCTCGGCACCAAAATCCACAAATGCTGCTTCAAGGCTGGGCTCTATTCGAGTGATCCGGCCTTTGTAGATGTTGGATTTTTTCTGTTCGCGAGCACCGGATTCAATGTCCAGATCGTAGAGTTTTTGGCCGTCTACCAGGGCTACGCGCAACTCTTCAGGTTGAGTCGCGTTAATCAGCATTCTTTTCATGCAGTACAAATTGCTCAGTAGGGCAACGTACTCTGATGGCAATTCCAGTCGTTGATATGACTGGCCAATACCAAAATTTTTATGGGTGCTTTGCTTTATCCTGCCAGCACCGCGCAATGACTGCCCGGTCTGTCTCAGTGTGTAAGCATAGGGGCCTTCGTTGAGGCTCCGACACGTCAGGTTGCTGTCTGTTGTCACTCTGGGCAGTTGGCCACGCTGCGGCAGGGGTATTAGCGCTGCGGGAGGTGGCTTGCATCAGAGTGTTGCCCGGACCGGTTTGTGGTCTGGTATCGGCAACACCGTCCATAATTTGATAATGCGAGATCGCCCGCAGGTCGCTGCGTGGTTTATCTCACCGGGCGGCGCCAATATGGTTGATCGTACAGGGCGAGGTTTGGCGGACGTTTTGTGTGTCCGGGGACTCTGCTGGCCGGGGCTGGGGCAAGTTGCCTGCAGCTATCTCACTGACCCGTCAAGTCCGACGCTCGTTTATACGACCTGTTATACTGGCAAGCCTGCCGTGTTAAATCTTGCGAAGAGTTTTGTTGCTGACTCTTCTTCTTCTATACTCGCCGCTTTCGATGTTGGCGATACTTGCATCGGTCAAAATGTTTGTGTAAGACCCGAATGCCGCTGGAATATAGCAACAAAGTATGAAGTCAGCAAAGTATTAGATTCTCTGTCGCGGTAATGTGACACTCAATTCTCTTTAAATCCGGCGCTTGTTGCAGCAATCACGCCGGTGGTTACCCTGAATATATGGCAAAGTTTGAAATAGATACCACCAAGGTGTCGTTGCTGGAAGTGACGACGGATAACGATGGCCAGCGTGTCGATAATTTTTTGATGGCGGTGCTGGGAAAGGTACCGCGAGCGCTGGTGTATCGCATTATCCGCAAGGGCGAGGTCCGGGTTAACAAGGGAAGAGTAAAGGCCGACTCTCGTGTGGCCGCGGGTGATGTTGTACGTATTCCTCCGGTGCGTTTGCCCCAGGAACAGGCGGTTGGTCATGCTTCGGCAGATCTGCTGGCGGGGCTGAAAAAAGCCATTGTTTATGAAGACGATGCCCTGATTGCCATTAACAAGCCGCATGGTTTGGCGGTGCATGGCGGCAGTGGCGTCAATCTGGGGCTGATTGAAGCCATGCGGCAGTTGTATCCGGATCACAGCTTTCTGGAGCTGGTGCACCGGCTCGATCGGGATACGTCCGGTATTATCATGATTGCGCGCAAACGATCGGCGCTGGTAGCGTTGCAGAAAATGCTGGTGAACAAAGTCGGTATCCGGAAGCGTTATCTGGCTCTGGTGCACGGTCATTGGCCTTTGTCTGTTACTGAGGTGAAGGCACCGCTAAAAAAATCCGAGCGCCAGTCCGGTGAGCGCATTATGTTGGTGGATGCCGAAGGCAAGGCCTCGCATACCCGCTACCGGTTGTTGTCGAGCGGCCCGCATTATTCCTTGCTGGAAGCGGAACCTGTCACCGGTCGAACCCATCAGATTCGGGTTCATTGCCAGTTTCAGGGGTTTGCCATTGCCGGGGATGAAAAATATCGGGATCGTGCACAAGTGGCGATCGATCAGCAGCATGGGGTCCGGCGGTTGTTTTTACATGCCTTGCGACTGGAGTTTCGCCATCCATTAACCGGAGAGGCGTTGTCGCTGACCGCACCTCCGAATGCAGATTTTGAGCGACTACTTATAAAGGAAGGCTGTGGTTATGAGCTATGACCTCATTGTTTTTGATTGGGATGGTACGCTGGCTGATTCCACGGGGCGGATTGTGGACAGTATGCAGCGGGCAGGACGGATTATCGGCTTGCCTCCGGTCACGGATGCCCAGGTGCAGAATATTATTGGCCTGGGATTGCCTGAAGCCATTACAACACTATGGCCAGCTATTGATGAGCAGAACATGGCGGCGATGAAAGAGTGTTACGCCCGTCATTTTGTCTCAGACAGTCCGGTGGCGATGGGGTTGTTTGCCGGGGCAGAAACGATGTTGGCACGCTTGCAGGAGCAAGGCATATTGTTGGCCGTTGCGACAGGTAAAAGTCGGCGGGGGCTGGATCGTATTCTGGATGATCTGACGTTGCGGCACCGGTTTGCTGCCACCCGTTGCGCCGATGAAACCTGCTCCAAGCCCGATCCGCTGATGCTGCAGGAAATTCTGGCGCAATTGAGAATTCCAGCATCGAGGGCGTTAATGGTGGGAGATACCACCTATGATCTTGATATGGCCAATGCTGCCGGAATGGCATGTGTGGCCATGAGTCACGGTGCTCACGATGAAGTGGCCTTGTCTGCTTGTCGGCCCTTGGTGATGTGTCATAACATCGCCGGGCTTGATGCCTGGCTTGCCCGGCATTTATCAACGGCTGGTAAATAAAGTTGTCTGTATGTTGTCACTGAATAAATTGGAAGTCATGCATGAATCGTCCTGAAGACAGCAGTAAAGAGTGGAAGTTGATCAGCAAGTTGGTGATGGACTTGCAAAAGGAACAGCGACGGTCACGCCGTTGGGGAATATTTTTTCGGGTACTGATGTTCAGCTATCTGTTTGTTGTGCTGTGGATGTTCCGTACACCACTGGAAGATGCAGCAGCAGGGGGTAGTGCTGGCGGCGAGCCATTTGCGGCGGTAGTTGAAGTCACAGGTGCTATTGCGGCAGACAAGGAAGCCAGTGCCGATGCGCTGATCAGTGGGATTCGCAAAGCATTTGAAGATCAGGATGCCCTTGGATTGATTCTGCGCATCAACTCACCCGGGGGAAGCCCGGTACAGGCCGGTTATGTGTATGACGAGATCAAGCGCCTGAAAGAAACCCGCCCGGATTTTCCAGTGTATGCCGTGATCGTAGACCTGGGTGCTTCCGGGGCTTATTACATTGCCGCTGCCGCCGATGAAATTTATGCCGACAAGGCCAGCCTGGTTGGCTCTATTGGTGTGGTGGGTTCCGGCTTTGGTTTTGTGGATGTAATGGACAAACTGGGGGTTGAGCGCAGAAGCTACACCGCCGGGGAGCACAAGGGGTTTTTGGATCCATTCTTGCCGGAGCGTGCTGATGAGCGTGAATTCTGGGAAGGCGTTTTGGCAGTTACCCATAAACAGTTTGTTGAGCAGGTGCGCAACGGCCGTGGCGATCGTCTGAAAGAAACCCCGGATATGTTCAGTGGTTTGATCTGGTCTGGCGAACAAGCACTGGAGATGGGGCTGATTGACGGCCTGTCATCTACCAGCCAGCTGGCACGAGAACAGTTGGATACCGAAACCCTGGTCAACTTCACCTTGCGGCCCAACCGTTTTGAAGAGCTGGTTGGACGCCTGGGAGCCAGTATGGGTCGTGGGCTTTCCAGTGTTTTTGTCGATCAGGGTATTACGCTGCGCTGATACTGGCGTTGGTTAATCAAATAATTTTGACAACAGGAGGCGAGATACCTATTATCTCGCGCACTATGGCAGAGGCACAAATACCCCACCGGGTTGATGCACCTAAACTTGTTGAACATAATCAACAGTTTAAGGCGGCAATCAACAGTTCCGATCTTCCTCGTCTGAACGAAGCCGTCGATCAGTGTCTGGCACCGATCGACTGCGTTATTTCTTTCGAAAAAGATGCTGAACGTTTTCGTATGATTGTGGGTAGTTGTTCTACTCGTGTCGCCATGACTTGCCAGCGTTGTCTGGGGAGAGTGGAGATAGCGGTTGGTAGTCAGTTTTCACTGGGTTTGGTTTTTAATGACGAGCAGGCGAGAAATTTGCCTAAACGTCTTGAACCTGTGGAAATGGACGAAAATGGCGTGATCGACCTGTGGTCGGTGTTGGAAGACGAAGTGCTGTTGGCACTGCCTGCTTTTCCAACCCATCCCGAGTCCGAATGTCAGATTCAGCAGCCCGAGCCTGAAGACATAATCAGTAACGAAAAGCGGCCCAACCCGTTTGACGTTTTGGCACAGCTCAAACAGAAATAGTGTAGGAGCCAATCATGGCTGTTCAGAAAAACAAAGTAACTCGATCCAAGCGTGGCATGCGTCGTTCACACGATGCACTGGATACTGCTTCAGTAGCCCTGACCACAGATCCAACCACGGGTGAAATTCACCGTCGTCACCATGTGAGCGATGATGGTTTCTATCGTGGTAAAAAAGTTGTGGAGACTGGCACCAACTAAGATGTTAACCATCGCGGTAGATGCCATGGGCGGGGACTTAGGTCCCCGCGCTGCGTTTTATGGCTGCAAAAACCTGCTTGGCAAGCATCGGCAAGTCAGGGTGATGCTGTTTGTTGAGCAAGGCTGGGTTGGTGAAGCCACCCGGAGCACGGCAGAGTTTTCTGACCGTATCAGGATTGTAGGTTGCGGTACCAGTATCGCGGCTGATGAAAACCCTTCTGTAGTACTTAAAAAGCGCCAGTCTTCATCCATGGTGATGGCTCTGTGTGCGTATCGCGATGGTGAAGTGCAAGGTGTGTTGTCAGTTGGCAGCACGGGTGCACTGATGATTCTTTCTCGCCGCTTGTTGGGTGTACTTCCTGGTATCGATCGTCCTGCTCTGGCAACGCAAATCCCGACCCGTGGCAAACCTTTGTTGCTGTTGGATCTGGGGGCTTCTCTGGGAGCTACCTCGTCGCAGCTGGTGCAGTTTGCTGTGCTGGGGGTGGCCTGGTGCCGTTCCATGAAAATAGAGCGGCCGGATGTGGGCTTGCTGAATGTTGGTCATGAGTCTGGCAAAGGCACGGCGGATATCCGTACTGCCGATTCGATACTCAGCTGTTTGTTGCCTGAGAACTACGCCGGTTTTTATGAAGGCGATGATCTGTATCGTGGTGATCTGGATGTCATGGTCTGTGATGGTTTTACCGGTAATATCGCGCTGAAAACCAGTGAAGGGTTGACCGACTGGCTCACCCAGATGGTAAAAGACGAACTCAAGCAGCATTGGGTGTTGCGGCTGGTGTCGCCCTTGTTGCGGCAGGCGTTCAAGCGTATTCACAAACGTATTGCACCCACCCGACATGGCGGTGCCATGTTGTTGGGAATTGATGGTGTGGTGGTGAAAACCCACGGTAAATCTGATATATCTACTTATGAATTTGCCATGGGGTATTTGGTCGAGCAGGCCATAAATCATGACCGTGAGGCACTAATCAGGCAGATTTTGCCCATGCAAGAGGCGATTGCCTGAAACAAATTCATTAAAATTGTGCCAATTGGGTGTTTACTGGAGCGAGCGAGAATCCTACTATGGCGCCGCTTCCGGGTTATTGGACACCGTATTTGTTTTGAATCAGTGTGCTTTGGCCTCTGGAACCGGTTTCCAACTGGTATCAATACATGCCCGCTACAACAACGGCAGCTAACCGATTTGGTGATTGATAATATGACAGAAGTAATCGCAATTTTCCCCGGTCAGGGTGCTCAGCAAGTGGGTATGCTGGCGGATTTGGCCGCAGAATACAGCCTGATCGGTGATACCTTTGCAGAAGCCTCGGAAGCGCTTGGGTTCGATCTTTGGGCGTTGACCCAGGATGGCCCGGCGGAAACACTCAACCAGACCTATAATGCCCAGCCAGCCTTGCTGACGTCCAGTGTTGCCCTGTTGCGCTTGATTCAGACTCATTGCCCTGCGTTGCAAATTGTTGCCGCGGCCGGTCATTCGTTGGGTGAATATTCGGCGCTGGTCGCCGCTGATGCGATTGATTTTGTTGATGCTGTCCGTCTGGTACGGCAGCGAGGCCAGCTGATGGAGCAAGCCGTTCCTGCCGGTCAGGGCGGCATGGCCGCGATTCTGGGGCTGGATGAAGCCACTCTGCGTCAGGTTTGTGACGATGCCAAACCAGCTGGAGTGGTCGAACCGGCCAATTTTAATGCACCTGGCCAGATTGTTATTGCCGGTGATATGGCTGGTATTGAAAAAGCCATCGAGCTGGCCAAGGCAGCCGGTGCCAAACGGGCTTTGCCATTGGCGGTGAGTGGCCCGTTTCACTCCAGTCTGATGCGGGCAGCGGCACAGAATTTCAAAGGTGCTCTGGCCGACGTCAACTGGCGGGCGACGGAATTTCCGGTGTATCACAACGTTGACAATGAACCGGCACCCTTGGCGGAAATGCAAGAAAAATTGCTGGATCAGTTGTACAGCCCGGTTGACTGGACGGGTGCGATTGCTGCAGTACGCAGCAAAGCGGATGTGGCGATTGAATTTGGTCCTGGCAAGGTATTGGCAGGGCTCAACAAGCGTATCGATAAAACCCTGACAACCTGTGGTACTGGTGATCTTGCCAGCGCCCAGGCAGTCATGGCCATGATTCAAGGACAATAAGCATGACAGACAAGGCACTGGCACTGGTTACTGGCGCATCCCGGGGTATTGGGCGAGCGGTGGCCGAGCGCCTGGCAGGCAAAGGATACAAGGTCATCGGCACGGCGACCAGTGAGTCGGGTGCAGCGGCTATTCGTGAGGCATTACAAGTAATTGATGCCGACAACGATGCCGTGGTGCTGAATATTTCAGATGCAGAACAGACCAGTGAGGCCCTCAAGGCGCTGGTTGCTGAGCATGGTACGCCCGCAGTACTGGTGAATAACGCCGGTATTACTCGCGACAACCTGTTTCTGCGTATGAGCGACGATGAGTGGCATGCGGTGATCAATACCAACCTGACCGGCGTGTTCCGTGTCTGTAAGGCACTGGTCAAACCGATGATCAAGGCGAGAGCCGGTGCCATTATTAATATCAGCTCCATTATCGGCACTACCGGTAATGCGGGTCAGGCTAACTATGCAGCGGCCAAGGCCGGTCTGGAAGGCTTTTCCCGTTCTCTGGCACAGGAAGTGGCCAGTCGCAACATCACGGTTAATTGTGTTGCACCGGGTTTTATCAAAACAGACATGACGGACGTCTTGCCTGAAGCCCAAAAAGAAGCCATCCTGTCGTCCATTCCAAGCAAGCGCTTGGGGCGGCCAGACGAGATTGCCAGTGCTGTTGCCTTTTTGGCCAGTGACGAAGCGAAATACATTACAGGCCAGACCATTCATGTGAATGGCGGTATGAATATGGGTTAGGGTCGCACTGACCTTCGAAACACTGAAACGGTAGGAAAAAACATGAGCAATATCGAAGAACGCGTAAAAAAAATCGTCTGCGAACAGCTGGGCGTTAAAGAAGACGAAGTGAAAGCAGCTTCTTCTTTCGTTAATGACTTGGGTGCAGATTCTCTGGACACTGTAGAGCTGGTAATGGCTCTGGAAGAAGAATTTGAGACTGAGATTCCAGACGAAGATGCCGAGAAGCTGACTACCGTTCAGGAAGCAATCGACTACATCGTTGCGAATCTGTAATAATCGCGACGTCTGAAAGCCGCCTCTTCGGACGCGGCTTTTTTTGTGTCTGAGACGGGGAAACGAAAACAGTGATGACGAAACGACGCGTAGTGGTAACGGGCCTGGGAACTGTTAACCCAATGGGTCTGGACGTGGCGACAACCTGGCAAGCAGTGTGTCAGGGCAAATCCGGCATCGGACCGGTAACGCATTTTGATGCCAGCAGCTATTCAACCCGAATTGTCGGGTCAGTAAAAGACTTCGATGTAACCAGTGTTATGTCGGCCAAGGAAGCACGCAAACTCGACCCGTTCTTGCAATACGCAATGGTGGCAGCCGAACAAGCGATGCAGGATGCCGGATTTCCTGAAGATCTCGATCGCACACGCTTCGGTGTTGCCGTTGGTTCAGGAATTGGTGGACTGAACACCATTGAGCAGAATTACCAGCAACTGACCAAAAGCGGTCCTCGCCGGGTGTCACCTTTCCTGGTGCCCGCTGCGGTGATTAATATGGCGTCGGGCAATATTGCCATTCGTCATGGCCTGCAGGGCCCTAATTTTGCTATTACGACCGCCTGTACCACAGGTACCCACAATATCGGTTACGCCGCCCGGACGATTGCGTACGGCGATGCCGACCTGATGCTGGCAGGAGGCACAGAAGGTGCGTCTTCTCCGCTGGGTATGGCTGGTTTTGCGGCGGCAAGAGCCATGAGCACCCATAACGACGAGCCGGAAAAAGCCAGTCGCCCATGGGATAAAGACCGTGACGGTTTTGTACTGAGTGATGGCGCAGCGATTCTGGTGCTGGAATCACTGGAACATGCCCAGGCACGTGGTGCTCATATTTATGCCGAACTGATCGGATTGGGCATGAGCGATGACGCCTACCATGTGACCAGTCCACCGGTAGACGGTTCAGGTGCGTGCACCGCGATGACCAATGCGCTGCGAGATGGCGGTGTGACACCAGATCAGGTGGACTATATCAACGCGCACGGCACATCGACGCAAGTGGGTGATATTGCCGAAACCAACGCCATCAAGACGCTGTTTGGGGATCATGCCTACAAACTGGCGGTGTCATCGACCAAATCCATGACTGGCCACTTGTTGGGTGCGGCAGGGGCGATTGAAGCCATGTTCACCATTTTGACGATTCAGGATGGCATCATCCCGCCGACAATCAATCTTGACAATCCGGATGACGGTTGCGATCTGGATTATGTGCCGCATACCGCCCGCAAGGCTGATGTGTCGATTGCACTGTCCAACTCCTTTGGTTTTGGCGGCACTAACGGCAGCTTGCTATTCTCGCGTTTTAACGGCTAAGACCAGTGACCAGGGTACTTTGTCGATTGGCGGGTCAGTGGCAGGACGATTGGCCTGCCACTGACCGAGGCCTGCACTATGGCGACGGTTTGTTCGAAACCATGCGCCTGTCCGCTGGCCGTATTCCTTTATGGCCATTGCATCAGGCCCGGCTACAGGCCGGGATAACGGCGCTGCGCTTCCCGTCAGCCACCATGGACGACGTCTTGCAAGCACTGGCGACGCTGCCCGAGCCTCAACGGCTGGATCGTTACTCGGCGGTCAAACTGCTGCTGAGTCGTGGCACTGGGCCGCGAGGTTATGCCATCCCCGAACCGACAGCGATCAATCTGCAGCTGCACCTGTTTGATGCCCCCCAGTGGCGCTGGAGCGGGTTGTCGGCTGAGTGCCCTGGGTTGACCATTGGAGTGAACCCGGTACGGCTTGGGCGGCAGCCCCGGCTGGCCGGATTAAAACACCTGAATCGGCTTGAGCAGGTGTTGGCCCGGGCAGAATTCCAGCCAGGCTGGGATGAAAGCCTGATGCTGGACGATCAGGAACAGGTGATAGAAGGATGTTATTCCAATCTGATAATCCGTCGTGGTGGGCAATGGTTGACGCCGTCACTGGCGACATCCGGTGTCAATGGCGTGGTGCGGCAGTGGTTGCTGCAACAGCTGGATGTCACCGTCACTGGCTTGTCGCTGGATGACATCAAACAGGCCGATGCGCTGTTTATGAGCAACAGCCTGATGGGGGTTGTGCCGGTGGCCCGAATGGACACGACAAGCTATGCCCCAACCTCTGAAGCATTGGATGTCATGCGGGCGTTGCAGACCAGACTGGAGAGTCTTTTTTGAAAAAAATATTGGCGTTGATCGCTACCTTGCCAGTACTGCTGCTGGCTTTGAGCCTGGCGGTCTGGACGTTACCTGCCAGCAATGATGACCTTGTCCGTATCGAGATCAAGGCGGGGGATACCCTGACTGGCAAAGCCCGACAATGGGAAGCCGATGGGTGGCTGCCTTCGGCCTTGCTGTTACGTATCCAGGCCCGAGTATTAAATAAACAACACTTGCGCGCCGGGGAGTACGATGTTCCGCCACAGCTGACTGGCCCGGAGTTGCTCGCCTGGCTTGAAACCGCCGAAGCGGTCACCTATCGGGTACGGCTGATTGAAGGCACCCGTCTGGTGGATGCATTGGCCAATATCGCCAGCGCCAACAAGCTCAAGCAGGATATCCAGCCACTGACGCCAGAACAGGTTGGGCAATATCTTGGTATTGATGGCAACCCCGAAGGCTGGTTGTATCCGGACACCTATGTTTATCCCAGTGGCGCATTAGCCTCTTCGGTCATTACCCAAGCCTACCAGCGTATGCAAAACCAGTTACAGGAGGCATGGAGCCAGCGAGACAAGGATCTGCCGTACAGTACGCCCTATCAGGCACTGGTGATGGCCTCGATTGTTGAAAAAGAAACCGCCGTGGCCTCCGAGCGTCCTCAAATAGCCGGTGTCTTTGTGCGGCGCTTGCGTAAAGGCATGCGACTGGAAACCGACCCCACGGTGATCTACGGCCTTGGAACGGACTTCTCCGGCAATCTGCGCAAACGCCATCTGCTGGATCGCAGCAACGTCTACAACACCTATCGCAACCATGGCTTGCCGCCCAGCCCGATCTCACTGGCCGGTCGGCAGGCACTGGATGCCGCACTGCACCCGGATGAGGGTGATGCCTTGTTCTTTGTGGCGCGCGGGGACGGCTCACACGTGTTCTCCGCGACGTTTGCGCAGCACAACAAGGCTGTGTACCAATACCAGATACGTAACCGCAAGGCGGATTACCGTTCAACGCCGGAACCGGCGGCACCTTCTTCACCCGCATCGCCTGACGCAGGAACACAACCATGACTTCAGCCAACACCCCGCCGCCACGCGGCAAATTCATTACCTTTGAAGGAGGGGAGGGTGTTGGTAAGACGACCAATGTCCAGTGGTGTGCCGACTGGCTGATGGAGCGCGGGCTGGAGGTAATGGTGACCAGAGAGCCTGGGGGGACACCGATTGCCGAGCTGATTCGCAACAAGTTGCTTAAAGCCCATCATGCCGAGTCCATGGTGCCAATGGCTGAGTTGCTGCTGGTGTTTGCTGCCCGGGTACAACATCTCGAAGCGGTTATTTTACCGGCGTTGTCACAGGGCACCTGGGTATTGTGTGACCGTTTTACGGATTCCACCATTGCCTATCAGGGGTTTGGTCGAGGTCTGGACCTGGGTAGTATTGAAACGCTCAAAAACCTGGCTCAGGGCACACTGGAACCAGACTGTACCTTGCTGCTTGATGCTCCTGTTGACGTTGGAATGGCACGGGCACGTGGTCGTACAGCCATCAGCGGTGAAGACATCGATCGCTTTGAAACAGAACAAATGGCTTTTTTTGAACGGGTAAGAGACGGCTTTCAAGCCCTGGCGGCGACCCAGGCCCGTTTTGTTACTCTGGATGCCACTCAGTCACTGGATGATATTCAATCCGAGTTGGCGATTCGGCTCAGCCTGTTGAGTGGGCTATGAGCGATTCTCACTGGTCGCATGTTTATCCTTGGCAGTCCGACCTTTGGGATAGCCTGATCAAACGGCATCAGCAGCAGGGGTTGCCCCATGCACTGATGCTTACCGGTGTTGAAGGAATTGGCAAACACGCCCTGGCGCTGGAAACGGCGCGCTGGCTACTCTGTACCCGTCGGATTGAACAGCATGCCAATGTTGCTTGTGGCGAATGTCACAGCTGTCGTTTGTGGCAAGCAGGCAATCATCCGGATTTTATGGAATGCCAGCCAGAAGACGACAGTCGGCAAATTCGTATCGACGGCGTGCGCAAACTCAACGAATTTCTGATGCAAACACCGCAAATCAGCCGGTGTCAGGTGGTCAGCCTGCATCCGGTGGAAGTCTTGAATGGCAACGCCGCCAACGCCTTGCTTAAAACCCTGGAAGAACCACCGGGCGAAAGCTTCCTGTTACTCGAAACCGAGCGTCTTGGCTCGGTCATGCCGACCATTCGCAGCCGCTGCCAGCGTTTGACACTGGCGACACCATCGCCGCAGCAGTCCCTTGACTGGATGCAGGCCAACGGCTGTGACCCCTTGGTGGCTGAACAGGCGCTACGCATGAACCAGATGGCACCGATCGCGGCTCTGGCATGGGTACAACAACAACGCCATGAACAACATAACCACTGGTTGCAACAACTGCAGCAATGGTCCAACGGCAGCTTGCCACTCGATGCCATGGTTGCCATCTGGAAAAAAGACGAGCTGACCGGGATTCTGTCCTGGCTGGGGCAGCTGAGTGCTGATTTGATGCGGGCACATATGGGGGCCGACCACAGCCAGTTGCTGGAGCCTGCCATCTTGGGCTGCTTTGACGCATCTACTCTGCAGCCCGCAAAACTGATAGCCTTGCATGACCGGATCAACAGCACATTAGGGCAAATACAGTCCGGTGCCAGCTATTTTAATCGCCAGCTGTTGCTGGAATCATTGATGATCGAGTGGCAAACACTCGTAACCAACCCAGGGAGAGACTGATGGCCAATATGGGGCGTAGCGGTATTCTGACGCTGACCATCAAAGATAAGGCTGTTCTGTACGGTGCGTATATGCCGTTTCTCAAAGAAGGCGGCTTGTTTATTCCAACTAACCGCAGCTACAAGTTGGGTGATGAAGTCTTTTTGTTATTAAAGCTGATGGATGACCCGGAAAAACTGCCGGTGGCAGGCAAGGTTGTCTGGATTACACCGCAGGGAGCACAGGGAAATAAAACGGCCGGTATTGGCGTCCAGTTCTCTGGCGATAACACCATGGCACGGGACCGGATCGAAACCCATCTCGTCGGGGCGATGAAATCTGAACGCCTTACCCACACCATGTGATACCCATGTGCCTGGACACGCCCGGCCTGACCGGCCCTGTCTGTGGCGCGACACCCGTTCTGTCACGTCAAGCACTCTTCCGATCGCACGCGACCGGAAAGTGATGTATACGGAGTACGAACGTCGTCTGAACACTACAAGGTTTGTATATGTCTGATTCTGATTTTCGTCACCTGAGTGCCACACCGGTTGAGTCGCTCAACCTGGTGGTTCACCACTATGAACACACCGGCACCGGGGCGGTCCACTACCACCTTGAGTCTGATCACGACGAAAAGGCCTTTATGGTCGCAGTCCGTACCATGCCGAAAGACTCCACCGGGGTCGCCCATATTCTTGAGCATACGGTGCTGTGCGGCTCAGAAAAATTCCCGGTGCGTGATCCTTTCTTTATGATGACCCGGCGCTCGCTCAACACCTTTATGAACGCCATGACCAGCAGCGACTGGACCGCCTATCCGTTTGCTTCCCAGAACGACAAAGACTTCAATAACCTGCTTGATGTGTATCTTGACGCGGTGTTTTTCTCGCGACTGCATCCGCTCGATTTTGCCCAGGAAGGCCATCGTCTGGAACTGGAAGACCCGCAAGACCCGAACTCCAAGCTGGTCTTCAAGGGCGTGGTGTTCAATGAAATGAAAGGGGCCATGTCTTCACCGGTGTCACAACTGTGGCAAGGTATCAGTGCCTACCTGTTTCCAACCACCACCTACCACTTCAACAGCGGCGGTGATCCGGCTGAAATTACCCAGCTCAGCTACGAGCAGTTGATGAGCTTTTACAAAAGCCATTACCACCCCAGCAACGCGGTGTTTATGACGTTTGGCAATCTCGACGTTGACGCACTGCAAGCACGGCTTGAAAGCGAAGTCTTGTCCCGCTTTGAGCGGCAGACCCAGCGCTGGAGCGTACCCGCAGAACAACGTTATGCCGCGCCAGTTGCCGTACAGGAATACTACGGCGTCGACAGCGACGACCTCAGCGGTAAAACCCACCATGTCACCGGTTGGCTGCTGGGCTCTTCGGTTGATCTCGACGCCCAGCTGGAAGCCAACCTGCTCAGCCAGATTCTGCTCGATAACAGCGCTTCGCCATTACGCCGGGCGCTGGAACAAACCGAACTGGGTGGCTCACCATCGCCGCTGTGTGGGCTGGAAGAATCCAACCACGAAATGAGCTTTATGTGTGGCGTCGAAGGCAGTGAGCCGGAACACGGCCAAGCCATTGAAACCCTGATTCTCGACACCCTGCAACAGATCGCCACCGATGGCGTGGACGCTGACATTGTTGAATCCGCCTTGCACCAGCTGGAATTGCATCAGCGGGAAATCGGTGGCGATCATTACCCATACGGTCTGCAACTGGTGTTTAACGCCTTGCCCGCTGCGATCCATCATGGTGACCCGGTGGCAATGCTCAATCTGGATCCGGCGCTGGCCCGCTTGCGCGCCAACGCCAGCCAGCCAGGCTGGGTGCAGGCAACCGTGACCCGGTTGCTGCTCAACAACCGCCATCGGGTACGTTACAGCCTGTTGCCGGACGCCGGGCTGAATGCGGAAGCCAAACGACTGGAACAACAGCGACTGGATACCATTCGCGCCAACCTGACGGAACAACAGCTGCAAGCCATTCGCGACCAGGCGGAGGCGCTGCAACAACGCCAGGCGGCAGAAGACGATCCCGGCTTGCTGCCCCAGGTGACTCTCGAGGACGTCAAACCGGATATCCACTACGTTGCCCCCGATAATCATTACACCGACACACTGACAACCACTGAATATGTTACCGGCACCAACGGTATTCTTTACCAGCAACTGATTGTCGGCCTGCCAGCATTCAATGCAGAACAGCTCAGCTGGTTACCTATGTTTACCAATGCCTGGAGTGAAGTGGGCGCTGGCGGTAACGATTACCTCACCCAACAAATCAAGCAGACCGCACTGGTGGGGAGCCTGTCGAGCTACGCCTCTATCCGTGGTGATGTCGACAGCAATCAGCACCTGCACGGTCACCTGGTAATGAGCGGTAAGGCCTTGGGCAGTAAAGCAGAGGACTTCAGCGCGCTGATGAAAGAGACCTGGCAGACTCCGACTTTCGACGACAATGCCCGGTTACTGGATCTGATGACGCAAATGAAAGCCCGTCGCGAGCAAGGTGTGACCGGCAGTGGCCACAGCCTGGCGATGTCAGTCGCGGCGTCGACCTTGAACCCGGTCGCCAATATCACCAATATCATGACCGGTATGCCCCAGCTGGTTGAATTGAAACAACGACTGAAACAGGCACAACAAGACGGTGGCGCCTCGCTGTCGGCAGCACTGAACAGCCTGTACGCCTGTATTGCCAGCAGCCCGGATGAAGCCTTGCTGATTCACGACGCACCATATCGGGAAATACACCTCGATGCACTGCAGCAACAGTGGCCCCAGGCATCGGCCAGTACACCCATCGACTTGCCCTGGGCACCCGTTGCGAGCGCCAATTACTGGATGGTCGATTCCCAGGTCAATTTCTGCGCCTGGGCGTTGCCCACCGTCTCTATGGTGAACGAGGACGCCGCCGCCCTGTCGGTATTGGCAGGTGTCATGCGCAACGCCTACCTGCACACTGCCATCAGGGAAAAAGGCGGTGCCTATGGTGCCGGTGCCACACAAGACAACAGCAGCAGCTGCTTCAAGTTCTACTCCTATCGCGATCCTCGGGTAGAAGGAACGTTTGATGATTTCGCGGCTTCTATCGACTGGGTGCTGGAACGTACCAGCGGCGATGACCTGGTTGAGCAAGCAGTGCTGGGACTGATTGGCGGTATGGATCGCCCCGGCTCTCCGGCCGGAGAAGCCAAACAGGCATTCCATATGGATCGGGGTGGTCGCACCCGGGCTCTGCGTCAACAATACCGCGAGCGTCTTCTGTCTATTCGCTGGAGCGACGTTCAGCGGGTCGCCGCTACCTACCTGCAAGGGCAGGAGGGCAGCAAGGCAGTGATTGCGCCACGAGGCACACAGGATATTGCCGCGGCACTGGGCCTGACCGCACAAGACTTTTAGACCATCGGTTTTTAAGTCAGACTTTTCACTACTAACGCTTGAACTACACAACCAGTAGGTGTTTGCCACCTGCTGGTTGCTTTTTTTTACCCACTTTTAGAGCAACCTGATGACCATCTTGCTTTATCTCGCCCGTATTTTGCTTGTCGCCGTACTGGTTGTGGTGGTTTGGGCTTCGCTCAAACAAACCGGCAGTGCCATCGCAGGATCCGACAAAACTGCTCACTTCCTTGCGTATATGGCATTGGCTGGACTGGGGCTGGCCAGCTTCCAGTTATTGCGCAATCAGGGATTGTTTATGCTGTTCTGCCTGGCACTGGGAGGCGCGATGGAACTGATTCAGGGACAGCTTCCCAGTCGAGTCATGGGCTGGGACGACATGCTGGCCAACAGCCTGGGCGTGCTGGCAGCGATTGTCGTGTATTGGCCTTTGAGGAAATGGATTGACCGGCTGCTGGGGCGGGGAGGAGCTACTGTTATTCGTGGTGAATAACGTCGTTCTTGCGTATCTGCTGCGGCAGGACATTATCTGGCAACGATATGGTGTATTCAGGGAGGAATTCGTATGGTCGAGCATAACTATTATCGCTATCTGGGCAAGGCCAGTGCTGGGGAAGGCAGTACGCCCCGCTACCATTTATTGGCTTATCACTCGCTTGACGTGGCGGCAACGGGGTATACGTTGTTGTCTCAGAAGGATGGATTACTGGACGATTTGGCGGATTTACTGACGCTTCCTCCAGAGTCATTAAAACGTCTGCTTACCTTTCTGTTGGCATTACATGATCTTGGCAAGTTTTCGGCGGCTTTTCAGCAATTGCCTGTGTTTTCGGCTTTCCCTTCCGGGCTTAAATCCCCAGCCAGAGTCTATGATGCCAGTACACACCGTCATGATCGTTTGGGTAGCTACCTGGTGGAACAATTGTTTCGCCACGGCCAGGTTGATATTCCAAGTTGGAATTATCGATCGGTTCATGCTCGTAAAAGTGCCGTGCAGTTCAGTAAATTAATGGATGTCATGCTTGGCCACCATGGCAAGCCGATCAATGCTCGTACCGATGGGATGCAAGCTTTTTATTGCGAGGAAAATATTGCCGATGCGTCAGCTTTTGTGGCAGATGTGTTCAATTTGCTCGATGTTGATATACCCATTGAACAACTGGTAAATAAAGAGTGGCAAGATCGATTCACTCTGGCCAGCTGGGTTCTGGCCGGTTGGGCAGTTATCTCAGACTGGGTTGGTTCGGATCAGCAATATTTCCATTACTGCACTGATGTGATGCTGGTTGATGAGTATTGGCCAATAGCGCAACAAAATGCTCGTAGAGCGTTGAATGCAACGGATCTGATTGCCGGTATTCGGGCCAGTGATTTTCCAGGGTTTCAAGCCCTGTTTGGTTTTGAGCCAACGCCGTTACAGCGTTGGGCGGAACACGTCGAGTTATCCGAGCAGCCGCAACTGTTTATTCTGGAGGACATTACCGGGTCGGGTAAAACTGAAGCTGCATTGACGCTGGTGCATCGATTGATGGCGGCAAAACACGCCAAGGGTTTTTATTTTGGCTTGCCGACCATGGCGACGGCTAATGCCATGTTTCATCGTCTGGCAGATCATTATTTGAAAATGTTTGACACGAGTTCTGACCGTAAGCCCTCGTTGGTATTGGCACACTCTGCCCGCGCAATGGATGAGCGCTTCCGGGAGGCTGTCGGGGTTCAGGGAGCCGATGACAGTGCTTATGATCATGATGATGAAACCGCCAGCTTGTATTGTAATCACTGGCTGGCAGACTCTCGCAAAAAAGCCCTGTTGGCCCCGGTAGGGGTTGGCACGATCGATCAGGCTTTACTCGGGGTGTTGCCACGGAAGCATCAGAGTTTGCGGGTGCTGGGGCTGCATCACAAAGTATTGGTGTTCGATGAAGTTCACAGCGCTGATGCCTATCAGCTGCAATTGCTGGAAACCCTCTTGAAGCTCCACCTCCATCAAGGGGGGAGTGCTATATTGCTCACCGCTACCTTGAGCTTTGATGCTCGTGAGCGGTTGTGCCGAATCTGGAATGAGGTACCGGTGTCGTCATGGGGTAAGCCTTTAAGGGGCCCTTGGTTGACACAGTCGAGAAGACTGGATGCCTTTCCTTTGGCGACTCGTGTTGCAAAAGGGAGTATTCCGGATGAGGCATCTGTGGGCGGTAGAGCTGCAGTTTCCCGGCGAGTCGACGTTGATTTTTTGCATGATGTTGAGCTTGTGATCCAGCAATTGTTGGCTGCGGCTAAAGCGGGGCGTTGTGTTGTGTGGGTTCGTAACTCCGTTGGGGATGCCCAGCAAGCCTATGACACCATTAACCAGCGATTGGCTGATTCTCCATCAGACTCTGTCTGCTCTTGTGAAACCCTGTTGTTTCACAGTCGCTTTACGCTGCATGATCGTCAACGTATCGAACGGCAGGTATTACATTGGATTGGAAAAGCGAGCCAACCGGTCCACCGCGCTGGCAAAATCATTGTCTGTACCCAGGTATTCCAGGAAAGCCTGGATGCTGATGCGGATTTGTTGATAACCGACTTGTGCCCAATCGATGATCTGATTCAGCGGGCAGGGAGACTGCATCGTCATTTTCGGCAGTATCGGTTGGGCGAACCTCCCAAACTACTGGTTTATTCGCCAGAATGGCAAGAGCAGCCAGGCCTTGATTGGCTGCAACAGGATTTTCGAGCGACACAAGCAGTGTATCAAAGTCCGGCTTCGCTCTGGATGGCAATGAAAGTGCTGCGAGAGGAGGGCGGATACCGTATGCCGGACGATGCCAGACGGTTGATCGAATCGGTTTATGGTGAGTTGGCTCCAGCGTTGCCAGAAGCTTTTGAAACGATTGAATTGGAATATCGAACGGCGCAGCGTCGCAAGGCCAGTGCTGGCCAGATTCGTCGTATATCCATTGAACAGGGTTATAGCTGGGGGGTTGATGGCGACTGGCCAGAGGATCAATCTGATCTCAGCACCCGTTACCAGGAAGTTGATCAGGATTCGCTGGTTTTGGTACGTCGGGTTGATGACCAGTTAATCCCCTGGGTGACTGATGCACAATTCGCGATAGAGCTCAGCACCGTCAAGCTCGCATCGAACAAACGTAAACAGCTGACAGCCTTGCTGGGCCCTTCGGATGGCAAAAGTGGCTCCCCAGACGTGCTGGATTTTCTGCAGCGTTATCGTAATGCCAGATACCAGTACCTCTGGTTGGCGGAAGAAGATGAGGTGATGCGGTATTGTATGGAATCAGGTGTTATTGCTGGCGTAATAAATAAAAGCTAATGTCTTTCAGTTATTTTGATTGGTATAGTGTGTATCAAATGAATACACAAAAAGACAGGTATTGTTATGGCTAGAACAGCGCCAATCAATATGAGAGTTGAGCCAAGTCAACAGGCACTATTGACCAAGGCAGCAGCTTTGGTACACAAGGATAGAACATCTTTTATCTTGGAGGTTGCCTGTCGAGAGGCTGAGAATATACTGCTCGACCGGCGACTCTTTCAGCTGGACGATAGCGCGTTCCAGACATTTGAAGAAGCGCTTGATCGGCCAGTACCTATGAATACAAAGCTGAAAAATCTTTTGTCGGAAGAATTTCCCTGGGATTGAGGGAATCTGTAAAACCCCGCAAAGCGGGGAACAACAGCGAACTACAGCAGTAAACTACAGCCATCGTTGGTATATCTCCAAATTGTTGGAGAACAGTTTGAGTCTAACTGATAGTCGTATATTTAAAAAGGAAGACGATAGCTGTTGTTATTTTTTTGGAATTGTTGATATTCTGGATGCTAGGCAAAGATAGGAGTTTGTATTGATGGGAGCGCTGCTACAGCCTATGGCATTGAATCATACTCATGAGTTACTGGGGTTCGATTGCGGCAACGAGACCTTGAATGAATGGTTGATAAAACGTGCGCTCAAAAATCAGGCCGGTGGGGCCAGTCGTACTTTTGTGATCTGCTCTGACCAGAGGGTGGTTGGTTACTATGCGCTGGCAACAGGCAGTGTCGAACGTGCGCTGACGAATAGTAATTTTGCTCGTAATATGCCAGAACCTATTCCGGTGATTGTATTGGGACGGTTGGCGATTGACACGCGTTGGCAGGGGAAGCGATTGGGCGCTGCTTTATTAAAAGACGCACTGACAAGAGTTTTACAGGTGTCCGATCAGGTAGGTATTCGGGGAGTATTGGTACAAGCAATCTCAGATGCTGCAAAAGTTTTTTATCAGCAGTATGGATTCCAGCCGTCGCCTGCGGATGACATGTCGTTACTGATTTCTGTTAAAACCATACGGGAACATATTGTCTCGTGACTACCCCGATAGATTTTTTACTCTGAGCAAGCATAAAACGAAGGTTTCGATAGATAACACAGGAGGTGTGATGAATCTGCTCAATGACCCGTGGCTACCGGTTATTCTGATCAACGGCCAGCAAACAAATATCCGCATGGCAGAGATTGTCAGGCCGGATATCCAAAATCTTGCATTTCCTCGCACCGATTTTCAAGGTGCTGCCTATCAGCTGATAATCGGCGTATTACAAACCGCGTTTGCGCCGGAAAATGAAGATGATTGGCTTGAGCGTTTGCAAACCCCACCGTCAGAAGACAATCTGCAGCAGGCGTTCGAACAAATAGCCCATGCCTTTAACTTGGCTGGCGATGGCCCTTTGTTTATGCAGGATTTTGACTCATTAGAGAGCGCCAAATCATCATCTGTTGCGTCGCTGTTGATCGAAGCTCCGGGCGAAAACGGCATCAAGCTTAACACCGACTTTTTTGTTAAACGGCAGATTGTGCAGCAGATGTCGTTACCGATGGCGGCCTTGGCCTTGTTTACGCTACAAATCAACGCGCCTTCTGGAGGTCAGGGGCATCGTACCGGTTTGCGTGGTGGTGGACCGCTATCGACACTGGTGTTGTCGAATCAGACTGATGCCACGTTGTGGTCATCGCTGTGGCTGAATGTTATGTGTTTGAGTTGGCTCCAACAAGCGATCAAAAATGAATGGCCGGAACCGGATTTTACCGATGGTTCAGTATTTCCCTGGTTGGCCGCCACCCGTACCAGCGAGAAGAAGGGTAGTGCCGTACTACCAATAGATGTACATCCGCTGCAGCGCTATTGGGCTATGCCTCGTCGTATTCGCTTGATCCCCGAAGAAAGGGAGGGGCAGTGCGATCTTTCTGGAATGGTATCGAAACCGCTGGTCAGCCAATACCGGTCACAAAATTACGGTGCTAACTATGAAGGTGACTGGTATGTCCACCCATTCACACCGTATCGCGGTGATCCTAAAAAACCTGAAAATGAACGTTTGTCGATCAAGGGTCAACCGGGTGGCATCAGCTATAAGCACTGGGATGTCTTGCGGCTGGCCGCAGATAGCAGTTCTGGTGCTAACCAGACCCCTGCATTAGTGGTCGAGCATATGCATGAAATGGCCTACCAGCTGGCAGATGAGCTGCAAGACCAACTGCGTTTATGGGCGTTTGCCTACGATATGGACAATATGAAACCCCGTGGTTTCTATAGCATTGAAATGCCGTTTGTTGCTTTGCCACCGGCGTTGGAAAAAGCCTTTTTTAGCGAGGTTAAACGGCTGCAAGGCTTGGCGACGGACATGCTCAAACAAGTACGCTCCCAGATCAAAAAGGCCTGGTTTGAACGCTCTGAAGATGCCAAAGGCGACTTCGGCTTTATTGATCTCACCTTTTGGCAGCGAACGGAAGTGCACTTTTTTACTGCCATCAGTGAGCTTGGCAAAATCGCCAAGGCGCATCCGGATTATCTGCAATTGTCGCCAGAGAGTGCCCGGCGTTGGTTATGGTCCATGCAGCGCAGCGCGCTGGATATCTTTGACGAAACGGTACTCTCCAGTGAGCCAGAACCACGCAAAATGAAAGACAAGATACAGGCCAGAAACGAACTGAAAGCCTGGCTGAATTACAGTAAAAAACCGATTCAACAGTTCAAAACGGATTATCAGGTTGACGTAACCAAACCACAGGAGGTGAACCAGTGACAATCGCACCCTATTGCCAGTATTTAACGGAAGAGCAAGCCAAGCAGCTTCGACGCTGGCACCAATCGATGAATGCGGCTCCGAGTGAACTACAAGAGCAGAATATTATGCCAGCACCTTCTGGCCAGCGAGCCAGGTTATGCCGATCTGAAAATCTGCCTGCGCTCCTGATGACCGATGGGTTTCGTCGGCTCTGGTTCGCGATCAACCCTCCAGAACACAATGATAATGACGACGCTTCCTGCTTGCCAGACGCCGGCAAGTCAGCGGTCAAGTCGGTACTGAGCGAGCGGGTACAACACACTCCGTCTCCAACCAAACGCAACTACCTGAATAACCACTTCGCCATGCTGGCCTGGGCCTGTGTGGCGGGTGTATTGGCGGATGTACGGACCGATGTTACCCCAAGGGCAAAAACCAAAGCCCCTGCCAAGGGGAAATCCAGAAGCGAAGAAAACATCGATTATCGCTCGCTGGCCGCTATGGCCGGATCACCTGCAAAAAACAGTGATCGCTCCCAGTTGAGTGAGCTGAGATTTCAGCGGCTTCAGACCGCAGAGAGTGAAGAAGAGTTGTTACTGCTATTGCGCCGTCTGGTGAAACAACTGGATCGTAAGGCACCACTGGCCCGACTGGCCGACGACATCCTCTGCTGGTTTGCGGAATATCACGACCGTGTGCCCCGGGACGTCGAAAAACGCATTGCTCTGAAATGGGCGACTGAATATTACCGCGCTGCCAGCAGCCACTCTAAATAAACTCACCGTAAAAGGAATTCATCATGAGCCAGTTTTTACAGCTTCATATCCTCACATCTTATCCGCCATCCAATCTCAATCGTGATGATATGGGCCGACCCAAAACTGCCCGTATGGGCGGCAGTGAGCGCCTGCGCATCAGCTCCCAGAGTCTGAAACGACACTGGCGCACATCCGACTTGTTTGAGGATGCTTTGTCCGGCCATATCGGCACGCGTACCAAAAACATCGGCCCCAACGTTTATGCTGAACTGGTGGCTAATGGCGTGGCTGAGAAAAAAGCCAAAGAATGGGCAGCAGACATTGCCAATGTGTTTGGCAAGGCAAAAAAAGAACAGCTGGAGATTGAACAACTGGTGCATGTCAGCCAGGCGGAGTGGGAGGGCGCCATGGCGTTGGCCAAACAGTTAGCCGAAGAACAAAGGGCCCCGGAAAAAGAAGAATTGGAACTGTTGCGTAAGGACCGAATGGATGCCGATATCGCCTTGTTCGGTCGTATGCTGGCATCCAAACCTGCTGAAAATGTCGACGCTGCCTGTCAGGTTGCTCATGCTATCAGCGTCCATTCTGTCACCATTGAAGACGACTATTTCACCGCAGTGGATGATCTGAATGACGGACAAGATGATCTTGGTGCCGCGCATATTGGCGAGCGGGGTTTTGCTGCTGCCTTGTTCTACAGCTACCTTTGTATCAATGTTGACCAGCTGGTGGAGAACCTTAACGGCAATAAAGATCTTGCTGACAAAACACTCAAGGCACTGACGGAAGCCGCTGTCAAAGTCTCGCCAACTGGCTATCAAAACAGCTTCGGCAGCCGCGCTTATGCCAGTTACGTATTGGCAGAACAAGGCGAGCAGCAGCCTCGCTCCTTGTCTGTTGCCTTCCTCAAGCCCGTAGACGGGCGAGAGCAGGGTATGGCGCTGGACACCATCGATGCGCTGAACAAACAAGTCGAGATTTTCGACCAGGTCTATGAACCTTGTGCAGATACTCGCTACGCACTCGATGCCGTCACCGGCCAGGGAAGCTTCAAGGAATTGTTAGCATTTGTTGGTTTGAATGATGAGATCGGCAGCGGGGAATAGCCAATATGGAATATCTGGTTTTTCGACTCTATGGACCAATGGCCAGTTGGGGACAAGCCGCCGTTGGCGGTGACCGGCCAACCGCAATGGCCCCTGGAAGAGCCGCTATCATTGGTTTGCTGGGTGCCGCTTTGGGGGTGAAACGTGATGATGAAGCCGGTCAACAGCGGCTGTTCGACACGATTGTCGTGGCAGTAAAACAGCTGGGTGCGGGCACTTTGCTGCGTGATTATCACACCGTACAAGCACCTTCGACGGATAAAAAATTCACTCATTACAGCCGTAAAAGTGAACTGGCGGGCCCCAAGGAAAAACTGAATACCGTATTGTCGAGTCGTCATTATCGTCAGGATGGTGTTTGGGTGGTGGCCATTTCTCTTTCCCAACACTCAGCAGAACTGACTTTGGAATACTTGCAAGCAAAGCTGCAACGCCCGGTTTTTCCACTGTATCTGGGACGTAAATCTTGCCCGCTGGCATTGCCTTTGACCCCCATGCTGGTATCGACCGATCAACTGAAACACGCTTTGGACACTGAATTCCCTGCCATCGTGGGAAGGGATGGTGTGGGCAGCGATGTACATACCAGTGTTGCGACGGACCGCTATTGGTTGGGTATGGGTAAACAGGCGACTTACTACTGGCAAGGTGAGCTGGTGGATCTCGATGGAGAACGTCACGATGACACCTTGACGTATCATCCCTGGGATAACCCCATCAGTCGTAGCCGCTGGCAGTTTGGCCAACGCCGTCAACACCAGCTTACCCTGATGGAGGATCGCTGATGTATTTTTCCCGAGTCACAATCAGCAACGCCTTGACTGCATCCCAAGAGCTTGTGGAGCTGCAAAAAAATGGCGCATACGCCAGTCATGCATTGCTATGGCAGCTGTTTCCCGGCTATGAAGACAGCTGGAGCAACCTTAAAGGTAAAGCAAAAGAACAGACCCAACGCCCGTTTCTGTTTCGCGAAGAAATCGATAGCAATGGTCTGCCGCTTTTTTATGTGCTGTCTGAACAACAGCCAGTAGTGACACATTCTGCCCTTACCTGTCAGACCAAACCGTATCAGCCACAATTGAGCGTGGGTGATCGGCTGGCCTTCAAGCTGCGGGTGAACCCTGTGGTCAGTATTCGTGACGCGCAAGGTAAATCACGGCGTCACGATGTCCTTATGAACGCCAAGAAAAACGCCGACGTCTCTGGCCTGAACTCCCACGCAGCACAGCAAAAAAAAGCACTGGCAGCCCATCAAGCTGCCCTTGGCTGGATTTCCGACAACAAACGTCTGGCGGAGTGGGGCATACAGTTGGAAAGTGAACCCGAGCTTGATCACGACAGTTATTATCAACACCAACATTATCAGCCAAAAGGAAAACACACGATTCGCTACTCCACGGTGGATTATCAAGGGTTGTTGACGGTTGTTGATCCCGAGCGTTTTTTGCAGACCCTGGCCAAAGGCGTTGGCAAGGCCAAAGGCTTTGGCTGTGGATTGTGGTTAATTCGTCGGTGTTAGTCATGAACATCCAGATAAGCCTGGCCTGTATCGGCCAGGCTCTGTTGAGCGGATACTGGCCGCAAGAGGTTTACCCCATGACCCAAACTTGCTCAGAATCTGATTTGGCGGACTGTTCGACGACATCGGCTTAACTTATTACCCACTTGCAAGGATGCACTTATGAGTTTTATTCCCCTTAAGCCCATCCCCATCAAAGACCGCAACTCCATGATCTTTATTGGTATGGGGCGCATTGACGTCCGTGATGGCGCTTTTGTTGTTATCGATGAAGTGCACGGCGAACGCATGCACATTCCGGTGGGGTCTATCGCCTGTTTGATGCTGGAACCTGGCACCCGTATTAGCCACGCGGCGGTTAAGCTGGCTGCTACCACAGGCACTTTGCTGATCTGGGTGGGTGAAGCGGGTGTCCGGCTCTATTCTGCAGGACAACCTGGTGGAGCACGATCTGACAAATTGCTGTACCAGGCACAACTGGCACTCGATGCCGATCTGCGGTTGAAAGTTGTTCGTAAAATGTTCGAAATCCGCTTTGGTGAAGAAGCGCCACAGCGGCGTAGTATCGACCAGTTACGTGGCATTGAGGGCAGTCGGGTTCGTAAAATCTATCAGCAACTCGCCAAACAATATGGCGTGGACTGGCGCGGCCGGGACTACGACGTAAAAGACTGGGACAAAGGAGATGCCATTAATCAATGTCTGAGTTCAGCCACTGCTTGTCTGTATGGCGTCACCGAAGCGGCCGTATTGGCTGCGGGATATGCACCGGCCATCGGATTTTTACACTCAGGTAAACCGTTGTCGTTTGTGTACGACATTGCCGATCTGGTCAAATTTGAAACTGTCGTACCCATAGCTTTCAAAATAGCCGCTAAAAAGCCACGTCAGCCAGACCGGGAAGTGCGTATTGCCTGTCGTGAAATATTTCGCTCCAGCCGTTTACTAAGTCGACTGATTCCATTGATCGAAGACGTACTGGCTGCAGGAGAAATAGAACCGCCCAAACCACCAGAAGACGCCCAGCCACCCGCGATACCGGAACCACCCGGAGTGGGGGATGAAGGGCACAGGAGTAAATAGCCATGAGCATGGTAATGGTTGTTACAGAAGCCGTACCGCCACGACTGCGCGGACGACTGGCTGTATGGCTGTTGGAAATCCGGGCAGGCGTTTACGTTGGTGATGTATCACGGCGAATACGTGAAATGATCTGGCAACAAGTCGATGTACTCGCCGAAGACGGCAACGTCGTGATGGCCTGGGCAACCAATACAGAGTCAGGCTTTGACTTTATTACTTACGGCCATAATCGTCGTATGCCCATTGATTTTGATGGGCTTCGACTGGTGCGCTTTCTACCCGATGAACCCGATTCAAAAGATGCATGAATGAAGTTCCGAAACGTTCTTTAATAACATAAATTTTTTGGTGGATTTTGAAGGTATAAATTTCCTTTTTAAAATCAACCATGTACATTTAGTGCGTTCCCCGCGTAGCCGGGGATCAACCGGACGGTGAAATATCCGGCGGCCAGGTTGTAGGGCGTTCCCCGCGTAGCCGGGGATCAACCGCGCGCATCAATCCGAATCAGCGACTGGTGCAAGCGTTCCCCGCGTAGCCGGGGATCAACCGACCGGGGCGCAGCAGTCTATGAGCTGACAATTGCGTTCCCCGCGTAGCCGGGGATCAACCGCAAAATCTTGCAGAGGTGATGGCGACCGAAACGCGTTCCCCGCGTAGCCGGGGATCAACCGCCTTGGAACCTTTTTTCAAATACTGTTGGCAAGCGTTCCCCGCGTAGCCGGGGATCAACCGACTGATCACGCGAACAACCCCCGACATCATTCGCGTTCCCCGCGTAGCCGGGGATCAACCGTGGAAAACCGCACCGGTGACGAGGTAGTCATTGCGTTCCCCGCGTAGCCGGGGATCAACCGTCCGGTCTCCATTCGCACTACCAGTAGTCGGTGCGTTCCCCGCGTAGCCGGGGATCAACCGAAAATCCGCGTTCAACAGGTGATCTGGGACACGCGTTCCCCGCGTAGCCGGGGATCAACCGGCACCGATATTGGTACCGCCCGGGCAGAAGCCGCGTTCCCCGCGTAGCCGGGGATCAACCGAATCCGTCAGGCATGTCTGGAGACTGGATGAAGCGTTCCCCGCGTAGCCGGGGATCAACCGGAAAATATGGCCACCTCGGTGAAAAACATCAAGCGTTCCCCGCGTAGCCGGGGATCAACCGGGCTATTATCATTTCATTTGAGAACAATATCGGCGTTCCCCGCGTAGCCGGGGATCAACCGGTTCGCCACGACTTTGCCGCCGCTGCCGTCGAGCGTTCCCCGCGTAGCCGGGGATCAACCGGGGATGACAGGTGCCACTATACCACAGAATTTGCGTTCCCCGCGTAGCCGGGGATCAACCGCCATTGGCGGCAGCTGGGCACAAACCCGCACCGCGTTCCCCGCGTAGCCGGGGATCAACCGTATTTCTGGTGGGTCTGTTCTTCTTCATTCTTGCGTTCCCCGCGTAGCCGGGGATCAACCGCGGGCGGACTGGCAGGCGCCGCCGATACCCTTGCGTTCCCCGCGTAGCCGGGGATCAACCGAGGGCGTTTCTATTCGCTGGGGTGGTGACTGGGCGTTCCCCGCGTAGCCGGGGATCAACCGCTACCCCATGGGCACCATGGTCTATATTGATCGCGTTCCCCGCGTAGCCGGGGATCAACCGACCGCAGCCCCAGCCTGCCCGGTTTGGGAGTCGCGTTCCCCGCGTAGCCGGGGATCAACCGGCCTTGTCGATGCCGATGGCGACGGCGTCGCTGCGTTCCCCGCGTAGCCGGGGATCAACCGATTTTGCTGCTCCATCATGCGCAGCATTGTCGGCGTTCCCCGCGTAGCCGGGGATCAACCGATGCTTAACCAGCAAATCAGAGCCGATACGCAGCGTTCCCCGCGTAGCCGGGGATCAACCGGTATAATGTCTTTATCAACTGAGGAAACAGTTGCGTTCCCCGCGTAGCCGGGGATCAACCGTTTTTCTCGGAATCAAACTGATTATCAAAAATGCGTTCCCCGCGTAGCCGGGGATCAACCGATTTATAATCATGTCTTCCCCCTTTTAAATCCGCGTTCCCCGCGTAGCCGGGGATCAACCGATTAGCAAGGTTGTGTGGTGTTGCCCGGTATCGCGTTCCCCGCGTAGCCGGGGATCAACCGCCCGCTGGCACTTGTCGGCTGACCTAAAATCCGCGTTCCCCGCGTAGCCGGGGATCAACCGCCGTGGTGTTGGTGCGGTCAAAATTGCCGCGAGCGTTCCCCGCGTAGCCGGGGATCAACCGAATGTTTGCCCTTGTAGCTCAAGTGGATAGAGGCGTTCCCCGCGTAGCCGGGGATCAACCGTGGAAGAACGCGCGAAAAAGCGCTTCATCGGAGCGTTCCCCGCGTAGCCGGGGATCAACCGCCGTTTGGCTTTGATGTGTACGAAGATAATGAGCGTTCCCCGCGTAGCCGGGGATCAACCGGGTGGTATTGAATATCTGGACGCATATATAACGCGTTCCCCGCGTAGCCGGGGATCAACCGACACCTCAACCATTGACTGGGATTCTGCGACCGCGTTCCCCGCGTAGCCGGGGATCGACTGCGATTCCGCGGGATCTCTCTGTCTTCACCCCAAATAATTTGTATTGGCAGTTGCGTTCTGCTCTCAGTTTGCTCGTCAGATGACAAAGGCATCCATGCCGTGGCTACCGATGGCTTTATGATAAAGATTTTGGTTCATTGGTTTGCAGCCATGGCAGGGCGACAAGCAGCAGCAGGGTAATGGCGATCACGGGGAAGGTGATCAGGTTGAGTTCGTACCAGCCGTAGAGGTTGAATTGTCTGCCAGCACCAAGGGACGCGAGGGCGACAGTGCCAAATACCAGCAGGTCGTTGAGGGCTTGCACCTTGGATTTTTCTTCTGGTCGGTAGGTCTTGGTCAACAGGTTGGTTGCGCCAATAAAGCCGAAGTTCCAGCCTAAGCCAAGCAGGATTAACGATCCCCAGAAGTGTATCACTTCCATCCCGGACATGGCGGTAGCGGCGGAGGTGAACAGCAGCATCAGTCCCAGCGCGGTGATCCAGCGGGCACCGAAGCGGCTGATCAATCGGCCGGTAAAAAAGCTGGGAGCAAACATGGCGAGGATGTGCCATTGAATGCCGAGGGTGGCTGTGCCGCTACTATGACCTTCGTGCACCATGGCGATCGGGGCGGCAGTCATGATAAAGGACATCAGAGAGTAGGATACTGTACCTGCCAGGGCAGCAACGATAAATCCCGGGGTTTTGGCTATTTGCCATAAGGACCGGGTGTGCTCACTGATGTGGTGGCGGCGGGGTGGCGGTAATCGGAGTGATAGCAAAATAGGAATGGCGAAGAGTGCCAATACGCCCTGGGCAATAAAGCTGGCAGCGAAAGGGGCGGACTCCCAAAGGTTTTGGGTCCAATAAACGGTTTGTGGACCAATAATGGCAGCGGCTAACCCGCCCAGCATAATCAGTGAGATCGCGTTGGCTTTATGGCTGACAGGTACCAGGTCGGCGGCGGCAAAGCGGTAGTTTTGGACGCAGGCACCATAAAACCCGGTCAGTCCAAGTGCTGCACAAAAAAGCCAGAATGAGGTGTTGGCAATGGCGCTGGCGGCTAGTGCAGCGGCCACTACACACACCAAGGTTCCGATCAGGTAGGTGGCTTTGCGTCCGGCATTTTTCATTAACATGGCGACGGGAATCATGGCGAGGGCGACGCCGATGCCATACAGGCTGACCGGGAGTGTGGCCAGTGCGGGATCCGGGGTCAGCCGTTGGCCAACTAGGCCGCCAATGGAGATGATGATCGGTGCTGAAGAGCCGCCCAGCGCCTGGGCTGAAAACAGTTTGCCTAGGTTGCGTTGAGTGAAGGCGTCCAGGGTTTTAAGCGACATACGGGTATCCAGTCTGGAAGGTGAAATCGGCCATGTTATGTTGGCGTTGCATTGGCCTGGGTTACCAAGACCTGGTCGCGCTTGGCACGACCTGGGTATTCCATTACCGGGTACGTTTGTGGGAAAGACGAACTAGCTCTTTTTAGTTATTGGTGGGGTTGTCGCCATTCGGTTTTCACGTAGTTGTTTGATTTTGATTCTGCCTGGAATTGCCATAATGATATGCATCAAGGAATTTCCTTTATGTAGGGCAATCCTACAAATTTTTTGTTGTGTAAATCGGGCAGGAATGATACGAGGTTGTGGCCAGATTGTCAGCCCTGGCATGGATTCTGTTGCTGTTATTGAGACAGGGTGTCCACTTTTGCAGTCGGATGGTTGGCGTACAGTGAGGTAATGAGGGAGGACCAATAGGCGTTATCTTGTTCTGATGCAACGGTGTCGTGACCGATCCGACTGGATGGCTTGGCTGGACTTTGTTTGAATGCGCGGCCAGCGTGAATGTTGTGGTTGTCGGACATCAAAGTGGTGGCAGCCGCTATATTCTGTTTGTATCACTCACAGGTAATAACGAGAAATATTGTGCATAACATCCCTGAAGATGCCATCAGTTGGTTGAATTGGGCCGCGCTGGCCTGGTTTTTGTTCTGCTGGATTGTTTATGGGCGCTTTGCCAAGTACATGGCAAAGCGTACCGCTTCTCTGTCATCGGTGATGCATGTACACCGGATCAATTGGATGCGACGGCTGCTGATGCGAGAGGTAAGGGTCGGGGATGCGGCCTTGCTGGCCAACGTCGAACGGAATGTTAACTTTTTTGCGTCTTCCTGTGTGTTGGTGTTGGCGGGTTTGTTGACGGCTATGTCGGCGGTGAACGAAATTCAGGATGTCTTGCTGGAAATTTCTTTTGTTACCCCTGACAGTCTGTTGGCCATGGAATTGAAGGTCGGGGTCATGATTGGCGTATTTATTTATGCTTTCTTTACTTTTACCTGGTCGATGCGGCAGTTTGGTTTTGCTTCGGTCTTGATTGGGGCGGCACCGTTCCCTAATGATAAAACCGTAACGGCGGCCGAACGGCGCAGTTTTGCTATTTATGCTGCCAAGGTGATCGATCAGGCTGGCCACAGTTATAACAACGGCTTGCGAGCTTTTTATTTTTCTCTGGCGTTGTTGTTGTGGTTTGTCAATGTCTGGTTGTTTATGGCCAGTGCCGCAACGGTGGTATTTATTCTGTATGAACGGGAGTTTTTATCCAGTTCATTAAAAGCATTAAAGATGGTTGAAAATGTTGGTGAAAAACTGACTCGGGATGACAAGGAATTGTCGAACTATTGATTCCTGTGGCCGAGTGGCTGATGAGTCGCTTATGATTCGGGTCCACTATTGATAAACGGATGGAATAATGCTGGATATACTTCTGGTTGCAGTGATTGCCGGTTTGCTGGGTTATGCCTTGCGTCGTGCGGGGGTTGGCAGTAAAGGGGCGGATGAAAATATCGCGCTGGGAGATGCCTTTCTGGCAAAGAACGGAGCGGAAGACGGGGTTGTCTCGACCGCTTCGGGTTTGCAATACAAGGTGTTAAAACCGGGTAATGGTGGTGAGCACCCAGCCGCCAGTAGCAAGGTAACAGTGCATTATCATGGTACCTTACTGAACGGTACTGTCTTTGATAGCTCGGTTGAGCGTGGAGAAACCATCAGTTTTCGTTTGAATCAGGTGATTCCTGGTTGGACGGAAGGTGTGCAGTTGATGACCGTTGGCCAGAAGAATATCTTTTATATCCCGTCAGAGCTGGGCTATGGCAAACGCCGTGCTGGCCGGATCGAACCGGGCAGCCTGCTGATATTCGAAGTGGAATTGCTCGGTATCGAGTAGGGATTGGTTCTGTCGGTGTTTTTGTCCTGTTCTTGTCAGCTGCTCCGTCTAAAGCAAAACCGGCTCGCCTGTATGGGCGAGCCGGTTTTGACTATCTATCAGGCTATCAGACTATCAGACTTTGTTTTGTGCTTCTGACTCAGCCGGTTTGCCCAGGCTTTTGTTCAGAACCATATAACCAAGGATGCCGGAAGCAATCGAGCCAATCAGAATCCCCAAGCGCTCATCGAAAGTGTTTTCGATACCGCCACCGTCCTCAAAGGCCAACGAGCCGATAAACAAACTCATGGTAAAGCCGACGCCACACAATGCGGCGGTGCCGTAGAGTGTTGTCCAGGAGACGTTGCTAGGCAGTTTGGTCCAGCCGATCTTGATGGCCAGCCAGCAGAACGCAAAGATCCCTAGTTGTTTACCGATGAACAGGCCTGCGGCAATCCCGACCGGGATTGGGTGTAGCAGTTGATCCATGCCGATGCCGGTGAGGTTGAGGCCCGCGTTGGCAAAGGCAAAAACGGGTAAGATGAAGAACGCAACGACCGGGTGCAAGTCTTTTTCCAGTTGGTGGGCCGGTGAGTAACCAGGCTGGCGATCAAGTTTCATTGGTACGAACATCGCCAACATGATGCCCGACAGGGTGGCGTGTACACCGGATTTCAGCATCGAAACCCACATGATGGCTCCCAAGAGCATGTAGACACTTTTGGAGGCTACTTGAAGCCGGTTCACCATGAATAGTATCGGCAAGCACAAGGCGATGACGCTGAGTGCCGTCAGGGAAATGTTGTCGGTATAAAACACGGCGATAATGATAATGGCGCCAATATCGTCAAAGATGGCCAGAGATGTCAGGAATATCTTGATGCTGGTCGGGACGCGAGAGCCCAATAACATCAAAATACCGAGAGCAAAAGCAATATCCGTGGCTGCCGGGATAGCCCAACCCTGAATATCCAACTCATTTTTGTGATTGAACGCGATGTAAATCACCGCAGGTACGAGCATGCCGCCCAAGGCACCGATGCCTGGCAAGACAACGTTGCGTTTGTCGCGTAACTCACCTTCGAGCCATTCGTATTTCAGCTCCAGACCTACCATAAAGAAGAAGATAGCCATCAGGCCATCGTTAATCCAAAGCAGCAGGGGTTTGGCAATATGCAGCGCGCCAATATGGACTTCTACCGGAGTGTCCAGTAGCAGATTGTAAAACGGTTCCAGTGGAGTATTGGCAAAGATGATCGCCATCAGTGCGGCAAACATCAGCAACAGACCGCTGGCGGATTCCATCTTGAAAAAACTGTTCAAGCTGTTCAGTGATTTCGGCAAGAGTGAGGGTATGTTCATAGGTAATGAATAGGCTTCCTGTCGTTCAGAGGTGTCTACATTATCATTTTGCTTGTCTGTCGGGCCAGCATGATCGGATATAAATATTCGATCTGGAAGGAGTTTTTACGTTGGATTTGATTTCTTGTAAATTTGAATAATCAACTGTTAATTCAGGGGTTTAGCGGATTAAGTCAAGCTGGGTTAATATGTCATCTTTGTACGATCCACCGAAGGTGTTGGCGGGTTGGAATATTACAGATTTTGGAATTGTCATTATGCTTACCGAAAAAATCCGCAACAGGGAAAGTGGCATCGTGTTGTACGGCATCGTGCCACCGAAAAAAGGTACGGAGCCAGCCCGGATTGCAGAGATCGCTGAGCTGCAAATCCAGCGCATGCAGTCATTGCCTATCGATGGTCTGGTGCTGTACGACATTCAGGACGAAGAATCACGAACCGCCGAGAAGCGGCCTTTTCCGTTTATCGAAACCCTGGATTGTTTTGACTACAGCCGCCAACAGCTGGCAGCGCTGACCGTACCCAAAATCATTTATCGCGCCGCTGGCAAGTATCCAGGCGAGCAATTGAGTGCGTTTCTCCAGCAGGTCTCTGCGACAGATAATCTGACTGTCTTTGTTGGTGCTGCCTCAAAAGACCAGTCGGTCACCATGACCATGTCTGAAGCTTACCAGTTAAAGCAGCGGGTTCGGCCGGATGTCCTGCTGGGAGGTGTGATGATTCCTGAGCGCCACCGGGCCAAGGGTGATGAGCATCTGCGTGTTTTTGAAAAGATTCGCCAGGGCTGTTCGTTTTTTATCTCCCAGGGGGTTTACGACTTGCAGGCATCGAAGGATTTTTTGTCTGACTATTATTACGCTGGTAAAGCCCAGGGAATCGATCTGGTGCCGGTAATCTTTACCTTGACGCCCTGTGGGTCTGTGCAGACGCTGAATTTCATGAAATGGCTGGGGATCAGTATTCCACGCTGGCTGGAGAATGAGCTGCTGCACGCTCACGATATTCTTGAGCAATCGGTCAATTATTCTGAAGCTAACTGGCGCGAGCTCAAGGCTTTTGCGGATACTCTGGGGGTGCCGGTGGGATGCAATATCGAAAGTGTTGCTGTACGCAAGGTCGAAGTAGAAGCGGCTATTGAGTTACTGAACCGGGTGTCGCGACCGGCTCCGTCCGTATCCTGAGCTGGTTCTGCCCTGATGTCCTTTGAGTTGACTCATTCGTACCCTGAGAGCTGGTTCTGTCCGCTGAACCAGCTCTGTCGATGACGCCGAAGCTGACCGGTTCGCCGATGAATCCGGAGTGGCCTAGTGTAAGAGCTTAGCGTTGGGGATCGATAGGGGTGACAGGAGGTCTGGAATTGGGTTGATCCTGCGTTGTAGCTGGAATCACGGAGCTTGCTTTGTTGGTCGGCTGGCGAGGGCCAAAACGAGGGGCAGGCAGGCTAGGGGTTCGAAGAGCACGATGCGCCTGAAGTCGAGAATTGGGTTTGGTCATGTCGATTCCTGTTCAGTCTGGATGGGGCCAGGCTCTGTCAATGAACTTTGGTTCGGTTGTTAAACACCGGATAACCAATGCGAACATTGCGGTGTCTGCTGTTACTGATGTGGTTGTTTTTCCGGTCTGCTTTGCCTCATCCGTGGGCCGTTGGGCATCCTGTCAGCGCCCCAGTCTATCATAGTTGAGCACTCTATAATTAGGGTTTGCCGCGACAGCTTGCCTGATAACGGCTTTCTGCCGGTGAATCAATCGCCATTGACTGCATGGATTTCAGCGTGGTCTCTGCCGGATGCCTGCCAGGAATCACCGTGTGCGATGTTGCCTGATGGTGTTGCATAAACGCTATTTGTGACTGGGTTGAAGGTATTAGAGGGTATTAAATGCCTGTCAATCTTTATTTTTTCTGGCTTTGTCGTTATGGTCGAAAGCCAAATATGACCTGTTCGGGACAGAAATTATCATGGAAAAACTCTGGTTGGCGGTGCTGTTGGTATTGGGATCAACATTGACGATGGCGGACACCATTTTTGTGGATGTGCGTACTGATGAAGAATATCAGCAGGATCATCTCACCGGTGCTGCCCATATTCCTTTTCAGCAAATAGCCGAAAAAATAGGCCAGTTGCAGCTGCAGAAAGATGATCAGGTTGTGCTGTACTGTCGTTCCGGGCGTCGCGCCAGTATTGCTGCCGATACCCTGGATGGTATGGGATTTACTAATATCAAGAATATCAAGACATTGAGCAGTGCCCGGGCATACCGGAGCGAATTGCTCGACAAGCCTTAAGTCGATGGCTGGCAGCTGCATGTAGTCTTTTACAATAAATTCACCTTCGACTGCCAAGCGACCTGCCAAGCCACCGACGAATGCTGCACTGCAGCTGTTGGTGGCTTTTGTGGTTGCCTGTTTATGTCTGCTCGACAAAGGCGAGAGCTTGCTCCATGACTTCCGGTCCAGAGCCTTTTTTGTAGGCATTTTCACTAAGATGTCGGCGATATAAACGAGCACCTTTCTGGGCATTGAACAGCCCCAGTGTGTGGCGGCTGATATGGCTTAATGTGGCGCCGAGGCTGAGTTGCTCTTCAATATACGGGTAGAGGCTGCGAATAATGTCCGCTTTTGACATCGGGCCGGTGCTGTCGGGTGTTGTGTCGAAATACAAGCGGTCAACGTCCAGCAAAATGCCAGGGTTCTGGTAAGCCTCCCGGCCAATCATGACACCATCGATATGTTGCAGGCTCTGTAACGACTCGTCGTGGGTTTTCAAACCGCCGTTTAACAGAATATCCAGATGCGGAAATTCCTGCTTCAGGCGATAAACATAGTCGTATTTCAGTGGCGGCACTTCGCGGTTTTCCTTGGGGGAAAGCCCCTGCAAAACCGCTTTGCGGGCGTGCACAATAAACACCTCACAGCCTGCTTCGGCGACGGTGGCGACAAAGTCGCGCATATGGTCATAGCTGTCCTGATCGTCGATACCGATTCGGTGTTTGACTGTGACCGGAATGGAGCAGTGGTCTTGCATGGCCTTGACGCAGTCGGCGACCAGTTGCGGATGACCCATCAGGCAAGCGCCAATCATGTTGTTCTGTACCCGGTCGCTGGGGCAGCCGACATTCAGGTTCACTTCATCGTAACCCCAGTCTTCAGCAAAACGAGCGCATTGGGCCAGCTCGTCCGGATTACTGCCGCCCAATTGCAAGGCAATCGGGTGCTCGATGTCGTTGTACTGTAAAAAGCGCTCACGGTTGCCATGAATCAGGGCGCCGGTAGTAACCATCTCGGTGTACAACAGTGCTTGTCTGGACAGGTGGCGCCAGAAATAACGGCAATGACGATCGGACCAGTCCATCATCGGAGCGGTGCTGAAGCGGCGATTCAGTGTCCTCATTCGCTGTTGCCCGGTCGTGATAATTGCGCCAGGGCGTTGAGGTATTGTTTACGGCGCAGTAGCAGATGCCAGCGGCGTCCGCCTACCTGGCGCCAAAGGATGGCTGCCCGGATGCCAGATAACAGCAGCGCCCGTACCTTGTTGGCGGTGTGTTCGTTTTGCAGGTGCATCGGGTCACCGGTGACATGAATGCGGAAGCTGAGGTTGCTGAGGGTTTGCTTGTAGAGCTCGGCCAGAGCGGAAATGGTGTTTTCGTGGCTGATGGAAAAGTGATCCACCTGGCGAGATGCTTGCTGGATGCCATTGCCGAGCGCTGCAATCATATCGTGGTTGCGGCGCAGTTTGCTTTCCAGGTGCAATATGGCGACGGTGTAGCGGGTGATATCGGGGCTGAGGCTGTCTCCCTTGCCGGATGCCAGCGTTTGCAGGGTGTTGATACCGAGGTGCAGGCTGTGGCTGGGGTCGCCGTAGATGTCATCAAATGACTCCGGATTCTGTTCAAACAGACTGGCCAGGAGTGGTGTAGCATCGCTGATGGAGGTATCTCCGGTACGAGCCAGCTGCTCTACCAGAGTGGCGGCCTGAACGACGGCGGCAATGGCAATGGCTTGCTGACGGCGGTCAGTCATGTTGGTTCCCTGCTGTGACGGATGAGTCATTAGTGGATGGTTGATTGCTGGTGGTTTCAATAACGCCGCCGCCGAGGCAAACGTCATCCAGATAAAAAACCACCGATTGCCCCGGTGTGATGGCGCGTTGTGGCTGTTCGAAAATCACCCGGTAGCCCGTCTGACCATCGACGGTGTCTTGTCGTTCAATCACGCAGTGCTGGTCACTCTGGCGATAACGGACTTTGGCGGTGCAGTGTAAGGGCAACTTGGCCGGTTCCTGATTTACCCAGAAAATAGCACCGGTGGTGAGTGTGTCGGTAAACAGCAGCGGGTGGTTTTTACCCTGTACGGCAATCAGAACGTTATGTTCCAGGTCTTTGCCGGCGACAAACCAGGGTTGGTCCGGATGGTTGGCCAGCCCGCCAATACCCAGTCCCTGGCGTTGACCCAGGGTGTGGTACATCAACCCCTGGTGCTCACCAATGTCTTCACCTTCCGGGGTTTTGATGCGGCCGGGTTGGGCTGGCAGGTATTGTTTGAGAAAATCACGAAAACGCCGTTCACCGATAAAGCAGATGCCGGTCGAGTCTTTTTTGTTGGCGGTGACCAGTCCGTTGGCTTCGGCAATCTTGCGGACTTCAGGTTTCTCCAGCTCGCCAACGGGAAATAATGTCTGGGCGATTTCTTCACCGCCGACCGCGTGCAGAAAATAGCTCTGGTCTTTGTTGGGATCGAGCCCCTTGAGCAGCTCGGTCTGGCCGGATGAAGTGTCGCGTCGGCGAACATAATGCCCGGTGGCGATCAGGTCAGCCCCCAGTACTTTGGCGTATTCCAGAAAGGCTTTGAACTTGATTTCGCGGTTGCAGAGGATGTCTGGATTCGGGGTGCGGCCAGCCTTGTATTCCGCGAGGAAGTATTCGAAGACATTGTCCCAGTATTCGGCGGCAAAGTTGGCCTGGTGCAAGGGAATGTCCAGCGCATCGCAGACTTGTTGGGCATCAGCGAGATCGTCTTTGGCGGTGCAGTATTCGGTGCCGTCGTCTTCGTCCCAGTTTTTCATAAACAGGCCTTCGACCTGATACCCCTGTTGCTGTAACAGCCAGGCGGAAACGGACGAGTCAACACCGCCGGACATGCCAACGATGACTTTGGTGTTCTGGTTTGGCATCTTACGGGTGCTCAACGATTGCGTTTAACGGGAATTGTTTGCCACTGAGGTAGTCTTCGACGCAGCTCAGAACCATGGCACTACGGAGATTGGGGCAGTGGCGTAATTCTTCAATGGTCATCCAGCGGGGGCCAATGATGCCATCGTCAAGCGGGCTGTCTGGCAAAAAGCGGTCGGCTTTGGCACTGAAGCAGTAGCGATGGTAGGTCACGCCATTGGCCGGAGCGGTGTAGGTGTAAAGGCCAATCAGTGCGGTCGGGGTGACTTGCCAGCCGCTTTCTTCAAGGGTTTCCCGGATGGCGGCATCGATAATGGTTTCATGCTGTTCAATATGCCCGGCGGGCTGGTTGATCACGGTTTTTCCGGCGCTGATTTCTTCAACCATCAGAAAACGTTGATCTTGCTCAACAATGGTGGCAACGGTAGCGTGGGGTGTCCAGCGATTAGGCATGATGGCTCCAGATAACAACGAGAGAGAATAATAAACGATAGTGACAGCAAAACCCAAAAATGACGTTGAGCTGACCAATGAGGGGAGGGAAGTAGCTGTTTTTCCAATATTGTCCGGGAAAAACAGTTATTCCTGATTGATCGTTATCGGCGGCGTGTTCCTGCGGATTTTCCCGCCCTGGAAGTCCGGCCAGAAGCGGTACGGCGATTATTTTTGGGCCGTTCAGAGGGTTGTGGCATATGCACGGTTTCAACCCGGAACTCTCCGGGCGCCAGGTTGTTCAGAGTCCAGTTACCGATGGCGGTTCGGACCAGTCGCAAGGTTGGGTGGCCAATGTGGGCTGTCATGCGTCGCACCTGGCGGTTACGGCCTTCCTTGATGCGTATTTCGAGCCAGCTGGTGACGTCGTTGGCGCGCTGTCGAATGGGCGGATGCCTTGGCCAGAGCCGGGGTTCGGCAATCCTGGCCACTTGGGCAGGGCGTGTCGGGCCGTCTTTCAATGTGACGCCCTGGCGTAGTTGTTCGAGTGCTTTTTGATCAGGAATACCTTCAACCTGGACCCAATAAGTCTTCTCCATTTTTTGTGCCGGATGAGCAATTCTGGCCTGGAGTTGACCGTTGTCAGTAAGCAAAAGCAGGCCTTCGGAGTCATAATCCAAACGGCCCGCGGGGTAGACTTTTGGGATGTCGACTAAAGTAGCTAGGGTTTTTCGTCCTTCAGTATCGGTAAACTGGGAGAGGACGTTAAAAGGTTTGTTGACAAGGATAAGCAGGGCCATATGAGCTCATTGTTCTGTAGGAAAACTACTTAACTAAATAGTCTAGCTTGCATTTTTTGTAGAAAAACTACAAATTATGCGCCGTTTTCACGATCGAAATGCTACCGGAGTAGGTGGTGTTTCAGCGAGTCCAGGCAATCCCTTGACTTGTTTTATCATTTGTCTGCGGGTTTCTACCTCAGCATAACTACCACAAGTGGTTATCAGGAAATCCGAGCGCTATAGCAATTTCAGCTCACACAACAGGAGTAAGAATGTCTATTAATAATCCTACGATCATCTACACCGACACTGACGAGGCTCCGGCTCTCGCGACCTATTCCTTACTCCCAATCGTTAAAGCCTTTGCAGGGCAGACTGGTATCAATGTAGAGACTCGGGATATTTCTCTCGCAGCTCGTATTATTTGTCAGTTTCCAGAATACCTGACCGAAGAGCAACGCCAGGCGGATGAATTGGCCTTTTTGGGTAAGTTGGCGAAACAACCAGAAGCCAACATCATCAAGCTGCCGAACATCAGTGCTTCGATCCCTCAATTGGAAGCTACCGTTAAGGAACTGCAATCCAAAGGTTACAAGCTGCCTGACTATCCGGCTAACCCGGTGACTGATGAAGAAAAAGACATCCGTAGCCGTTACGACCGCGTCAAAGGCAGTGCAGTTAACCCGGTGCTGCGTGAAGGTAACTCTGACCGTCGTGCTCCAGAATCTGTCAAGGCTTATGCTCGTGCCAACCCACACTCCATGGGTGAGTGGAGCAAAGAATCCAAATCCAATGTTGCTTTCATGGAAGACGGTGATTTTTACGGCAGTGAAAAATCCGTTACCTTGCCGGCTGCTACCGACGTTCGTATTGAGCTGGTGAATGAAGCGGGCGAAACCGTTGTCTTGAAAGAAAAACTGTCGTTGTTGGCTGATGAAGTCATCGACGGGTCCAGTATGAGCGTTGCCAAGCTGCGTGAATTCTACGAGCAAGCAGCCGAAAAGGCGAAAGCAGAGGATGTACTTCTGTCCTTGCACCTGAAAGCCACCATGATGAAGGTATCTGACCCGATCATGTTTGGCCACGCGGTAGAGGTGTATTACAAAGACGTATTTGCCAAATACGCTGACACCTTCGAAAAACTGGGTGTGGATGTGAAAAATGGTCTGGGCGATGTGTATGCCAAGATCAAATCCCTGCCAGATGCAGAGCGTGAAGCGATTGAAGCGGATATCGCTGCTGTTTATGAGTCCCGTGCTGACCTGGCTATGGTGAACTCGGACAAGGGCATCACCAACCTGCACGTACCAAACGATGTGATCGTGGATGCATCCATGCCGGCGATGATCCGTTCTTCCGGTAAAATGTGGGGTGCTGATGGCAAACTGCATGATTCCCTGGCCATGATTCCAGACCGTTGTTATGCCGGTGTCTATCAGGAAGCGATTGATTTCTGTCGTGAAAACGGTGCTTTTGATCCGCGCACCATGGGTACCGTACCGAATGTGGGGCTGATGGCCCAGAAAGCAGAAGAATACGGTTCACACGATAAAACCTTTGAAATCCCTGCTGCTGGTACCGTACGCGTCACTGATGCCGCGGGTACTGTGTTGATGGAACATGCGGTTGAGTCTGGTGATATCTGGCGTATGTGTCAGGCCAAGGATGCACCGATTCAGGATTGGGTGAAGCTGGCGGTTAGCCGTGCTCGCGCTACTGGCTGGCCAACCATCTTTTGGCTGGATCCTGAGCGTGCCCACGATGCTGAGCTGATCAAGAAGGTAAATGCCTACCTGCCGCAGCACGACACCGAGGGTTTGGATATTCGTATCATGACTCCAGTGGAAGCGACTCACTTCTCGCTGGAACGCATGAAGAAAGGTGAAAACACCATTTCTGTTACCGGTAATGTTCTGCGTGATTACCTGACTGACCTGTTCCCGATTCTGGAACTGGGTACGTCTGCCAAAATGTTGTCCATTGTGCCGCTGATGAGCGGTGGTGGCTTGTTTGAAACCGGTGCTGGTGGTTCCGCACCAAAACACGTTGAGCAGCTGATCAACGAGAACTACCTGCGCTGGGATTCGCTGGGCGAATTTATGGCACTGGCAGCCTCTCTGGAGCATCTGTCTGAATTTGCTGATCTGCCTAAAGCCAATGTATTGGCCAAGGCGCTGGATTCTGCAACCGGTAAATTCCTGGTTGAAAACAAGTCGCCTGCTCGTAAGGTCGGCGGTCTGGATAACCGTGGTAGTCATTTCTACCTGGCCATGTACTGGGCTGAGGCGTTATCCACTCAGGATGAAGACGCTGAGCTGAAAGAAATCTTTGCCCCGGTTTACGCCGCCATGGCTGAAAACGAAGACAAAATTGTTGCTGAGTTGGCGGCAGTTCAGGGCAAACCGGTAGATCTTGGTGGTTACTACAAGGTCGACAAAGAGCTGGTTAAAACCATTATGCGTCCTAGTGCAACACTGAACGAAATAGTGGATGGTCTGGCCAAGTAATTGATCAGAGCATAAAAAAACCGCCGAAAGGCGGTTTTTTTATGTCTGGTTGCTGCGTTTTGAAATTATTCTGTCCTGAAATGGAACACTCAGTTTGCTAAATATTACAAATTGAAGATGGTCCTCTTTGCCTGTATGTCTCTGTTTTGATGCCAGGCCGTCTCAGGCAGACACCGGCATCTCGTTGCTGCAGACCGCTGTGGCAACCGATTCAGAGATTGTGCCTGGAGTGGTGTCTGGCGTTGTGGTGGCAGCTTGAGATGCTGTGGCATCCAGAGTGCGAATATTGATGGCGTGAGTGCCCTTATCGCTTGGTTTGGTGTCGAATTGTACGGCCTGACCGGCCTTGAGCGTGCGATAACCATCCATCACGATGGTGGAGTAGTGGGCGAACAACTCCTCGTTGTCTTCATCGGTGAGGATAAATCCATAGCCCTTGGCGTTGTTGAACCATTTGACAGTTCCGGTCTTCATCGCAATACCTCCTTGTTTTGTTGTCAGTATGTTGCTGTGACAATTATTACGACGCGGGCCAATACAGTACTGGTGGTCGTGTCGGGCGTCAAGCCGCTAGAGCATCCTTGCTTGCACAGGTATCATGAAATCAAATTCCAAGATCATCAGTGCTATGTACCTTACTTCCAAAACTCAACTAGAATCAAACATGAGCAACCAGCCAGGGGATGAGCGTGAAGGCGGTGTAGCGGTTGAAAATACCAAACCTGCCCTCAAGAAACCTTCTATGTACAGTGTGATTATGATGAACGACGATTACACGCCCATGGAATTTGTGGTCGAAGTGCTGCAACGGTTTTTTAACAGAAGTCCGGAGCAGGCCACACAAATCATGTTGACAGTTCATACCAAAGGCAGTGCAGTATGTGCCATCTACACTCGGGATGTTGCTGAAACTAAAGCTGAGTTGGTGAATCAATACGCTAGAGATTGCCAGCATCCATTGCTGTGCGAGGTAGCACCAGCTGACGATTAGGGGGACTATTCAATGCTGAACAAAGAGTTAGAGCTTACTCTGAATGAGGCTTTTAAAGATGCTCGCTCAAAACGGCATGAGTTTATGACCGTAGAGCATTTGTTGTTGGCATTGCTCGACAATGATGCTGCGTCAGCCGTATTGGGAGCCTGTGGTGCTGATGTGCCACGGATTCGCAAGGAGTTGACGGATTTTGTGGACGCGACAACACCACTGATTCCAGACACGGATGACGAGCGTGAGACCCAGCCAACCTTGGGCTTCCAACGAGTACTGCAGCGTGCTGTGTTTCATGTGCAATCGTCTGGCAAGGCGGAAGTGACCGGTGCCAACGTACTGGTTGCCATCTTCAGCGAGCAGGAAAGCCAGGCCGTTTATTTTCTCAAACAACAGAATATTGCCCGTATTGACGTGGTGAATTACATCTCCCATGGCATTTCCAAAGTGTCGGGCCAGGAAGATGAATCCGGTACTACCGGTACGTCGGGTGTCACCGATGAAGATGGCGAACCAACAGCCAGTAATGCATTGGAAGGCTACGCCACCAATCTCAACAAGGTCGCCCGGGATGGCAAGATTGATCCACTGATCGGCCGTGATCAGGAAGTCAGTCGCCTGATCCAGATCCTGTCGCGTCGACGCAAGAACAACCCATTGCTGGTAGGGGATTCCGGTGTCGGTAAAACGGCGATTGTAGAAGGTCTGGCGAAGCGGATTGTTGACGGCGAAGTGCCGGATGTGATCGCCAATGCCGTTGTATACAGTCTGGATATGGGCGCATTGTTGGCCGGTACCAAGTATCGGGGTGACTTCGAGAAACGTCTCAAGGCTTTGTTGGCCGAGCTGAAGCGCCAGCCTCATGGCATTTTGTTTATCGATGAAATTCACACGATCATCGGTGCAGGAGCGGCTTCTGGTGGTGTTATGGATGCCAGTAACCTGCTGAAACCGATGTTGAGTTCTGGTGAAATTCGCTGTGTTGGCTCAACCACCTTTACTGAATTCCGTGGAATCTTTGAAAAAGACAGTGCATTAACCCGTCGTTTCCAGAAAATCGACGTGGCGGCACCGTCTGTTGATGATACCTACAAGATTCTTAAGGGGCTGAAGTCCAAGTTTGAAGATCATCACAACGTCAAATACACCGACAAGGCACTGCGTGCTGCGGCAGAGCTGTCAGACCGCTATATTACCGATCGTAATATGCCGGACAAGGCCATCGATGTTATCGACGAGGTGGGAGCGTTACAGCAATTGATGCCCGTCAGTCGGCGCAAGAAACAGATCAATGTGGCCGAAATTGAGCAGGTGATTGCCGCGATTGCCCGTATTCCGCCAAAAACCGTCTCTGCCGATGACAAAGAGTTGCTGTTCAAGCTGGAAGACAAGCTGGAAATGGTGGTGTTCGGGCAAAATGAAGCCATTCAGACTCTGTCGACGGCCATCAAGATGTCTCGTGCCGGACTCAGTGCACCACAAAAACCCATTGGTTCATTCCTGTTTGCTGGCCCTACGGGGGTTGGTAAAACGGAAGTGTCGCGCCAGTTGGCCAATGTCATGGGGATGGAACTGATTCGTTTTGATATGTCGGAGTACATGGAGCGTCATACCGTGTCCCGCTTGATTGGTGCACCTCCTGGCTATGTGGGTTACGACCAGGGTGGCTTGTTGACCGAAACCGTTAATAAAACGCCGCATTGTGTGTTGTTGCTGGATGAGATCGAAAAGGCACATCCGGAAGTCTTCAACATTCTGTTGCAGGTTATGGATCACGGTACGCTGACGGATAACAACGGTCGCAAGACCGATTTCCGCAACGTGATTCTGATCATGACTACCAATGCCGGTGCCGAGCGGATGAGTCGAGCCAGTATCGGCTTTACACATCAGGACCATACGGTTGACGGTGCTGAGGAATTGAAAAAATTCTTTACTCCGGAATTCCGCAACCGCCTGGATGCTACGGTACAGTTTGCAGCCCTGGGTCGAGATACCATTCTGAATGTCGTCGACAAGTTCCTGGTTGAGTTGCAGGGACAACTGGACGACAAACGTGTGATGCTGCATATCGATGACGATGCCCGTCAATGGTTGGCTGAGCATGGCTATGACGAAAAAATGGGTGCTCGCCCGATGGCTCGTCTGGTGCAGGAAAAGGTCAAAAAACCGCTGGCAGAGAAAATTCTGTTTGGGGAGTTGGCACGTGGGGGGGATGTGATGGTTCAGGTTGAGGACGGCGAACTGGTCGTTGTGGTACCTGAAGAGGTTTCTGCCTGAAAAGGCAGTAACCAGACTGTGAGTTGGTAGTCTGTGGCCCCACCTGTCAGGTAGGGGTCACAGATATCACAGCCGGTTAGCGGGCGCGATAGGTAATTCGGCCTTTACTGAGGTCGTAGGGAGTCAGCTCAACCTTGACCTTGTCACCAGTCAGAATGCGGATATAGTTCTTGCGCATCTTTCCAGAGATATGAGCCGTAACCACGTGACCATTTTCAAGTTTTACGCGGAACATGGTATTAGGCAGAGTGTCTATCACCTCACCTTCCATTTCTATATGATCGTCTTTCGCCATTCATCACCTGTTTAGAGAATATACAGAGCGGGCGCATTCTGCCCTAATTCCTGCCAATAATCAAAGTTATCCGGGCGAATAACTGCACCAATTGCCATTAACAAACTGTTCCAATGGTTGAAAGTCCGTTTTGTATTCCATTTTGGAGCAACCGGGCACCCAATAACCAAGGTAATGGTGAGGTTGTTGCAAGGCCGCTGTCAGGCGCGTGAGCTGCAAAATCATAAAGGTTCCTGGTGACTCCCGTGTGAGTGCCGGATCGTAAAAACAATAAACCGACGATAAGCCATCCATCAGCACATCAAATACCAGGCATGCCCTGAATTGTCCCTGCTCAGTCGCTACCAAAAAACGATGATTGTCAAAACCCTGGATCAGGAAATCCTGAAACTGCTCTTCCGACGGTGGATACATACTGCCATCAGCGTGGCGTTGATGGATGTAGTGGGCGTAATCCGCATACCAGCGCATGGATGGCTTTTCGACATGGAGTTGCCAGTGTTGGAGGCGTTTTAACACCTTGCGAAAGCGGCGCTTGGGGGTGAAACGGTCAACAGGAATACGCAACGAGGTGCAGGCATTACAGGTTGGGCAATCGGGCCGATAAAGGCTGCGGCCGCTGCGCCGAAAACCGTTGAGGTTCAGCTGGCTGAGCAGGAAGTCGTCCATCGGTGTGTTGGGGTCAACATACAGACTGACGGATTCCTGTTGAGGCAAATAGCCACAAGAGTGAGTGGTCTGTGGCTTGAGTAGCATGACGCGGGTCATCGTGGCACCTCCGATGGCATGGCGGAGCTGGTGGCGGCTGAATGGTCAAGCCAGGTTGGCAGCAATGGTCGGGTAGGTTGGTGGCTGGTTGCTTGAAGCAGATGGTTTTCGAATGATCGACGATCCAGGTTGACGATACCGAATCGGGCCAGGTGCTCGGTATGCATTTGGCAATCGATTATTTTTATACCGTTATCAAATAGCTGGGGTGCGGCACAGGCAAACGCCAGCTTGGCGGTGTTGGACTGACGGGAAAACATCGACTCACCAAAAAAAGCCTGGCCAATGCGAATGCCATAGAAACCACCCACCAGCTCACCCTGGTCGTTCCAGCATTCAACACTGAGAGCAAACCCGGCACTGGCCAGGCGATGGTACTCATCGATCATCTCTGGTTGAATCCAGGTGCCGGATTGCTCAGCATGGACTTCCGCGCAGGCAGTCATAACCTGTTTGAATGCCAGGTTGCTGGTAAAACTCAGTGGGCTGCGTTTCAGCTCTTTGCGGATAGTGCGTGATATGCGGAAAGTGTCTGGCAAAATCACTGCTCGGGGAGAGGGTGTCCACCAGAGACGAGGTTCATCCTCTCCGTGCCAGGGAAAGATGCCTCGGGTGTAGGCGTAGTACAGCCAGGGTGGGGTTATATTTCCACCTGCTGCCAGTAGTCCATCCGGGTATTTGAGCGCGTTTGTTGTATCCGGAAATTGCGGATCAGCGCATTCATCCAACCAATCAATCATGTTTTAGCCGTGGTAAACTCAGGTCTTTGTTGATGTCACAGGATATTGAATTGTCTAAGGATACACCGGAAATGGCCGATGCCGTTGATGTCAATTCCGGAGCGCAGGTTACCGCGGGCTGGAGTCGACGCCAGGACGCCCTGTTTTTGTCGTTGACACTGATCTGCTTGCTGCTGTTGATGGCCTTGTCGAGCTATTCTCCTGCCGATCAGGGCTGGTCTGCCAGCGGTTCCGGGCCTGCACATAACGCGGTGGGCAGAGTAGGGGCTGTAGTGGCGGATATCCTGCTGCACGGTTTTGGTTATCTGGCCTATGGCCTGCCTGCTTTCCTGCTGGTGAAGCTCGGCTTGTTGTTCCGTCAACCTCACCGGGCCAGTGGGCTTACCTGGTTGTTACGAGGTGTGGGCATGTTGCTGACTCTGTCGGCCTTGTGCGCTCTGGCACATTTGAGTATCTGGCCGGGCCAGTCCTTGCCTGTCGGCTCTGGTGGCATGCTGGGCGTGGGCGTATTCAACTATCTGTCGCCGCTGTTTGGGTTTGCTGGATCGGTGGTGATCCTGATCGGGATGCTGGCGCTGGGGTTGATGTTGTTCCTGGAGTTTTCATGGTTGGCATTGTTTGACCGTATTGGTGAAATCATTTTGTCGTGGTTGCCCGGCCAGACCAGTGCTGGAAGGGCTGTCAGCAATAGTGCCGAACAACCCGGTCATGAAGCGTCTGATATTGCCTTTGATAACTTCAGGGCTTCTGAAGCAAGCCTGGAAAATAACCAGTCAGAGTCACCTTTGTCCTTGTTGGCAACGGCTGGCAGCCAATCCAACCCTCGAATCGAGAGCGGAATAACAGACGGCGATGATCAGGCCGATATTGTGGATGTGGCTGAATTTACTGCAGGAGCCAGTATCCGGCAGCGATCAGAACCTGTGTTGGGAAATGAATCATTGCTGGGGGTGTTCCCGACGCCTCACGAAGATGAATTGGATGAGCCAGGGTTTTCCGTCAACCCGGAAGCGCCGACTTTGACCGTAGTACAAGAGACACAAAACAAAACAGACTTGTCTGCTGATGACGCTGATATTCCCTGGCTGACTGATGATGATCGCCTGGCCACAGAAGAAGATGCGCCCGTGCTCGACTCTGCCGCCGATGCCATACCACCTCCGGTATTATCCGAGCCATCTGACCCTCGATCTGCCAAGCCGTTGATATCTCCTGTACAAAAACCTGAAAGACAAGAGCCTGAAAGGTTGGCTGGTAGTGGTATGCCTGATGGTGGTGTGCCTGATGTGTCCGGGGCTGTTCCTGATGCATCGTCAGGTTCTTCTGCAGCAAAACGGCCATCTGCTCGCCCAGCCAGACAAAACCCTGGTCGCCCTGCCGCTGTTGCAGCAGAAAAAGCCATTCCGATTCAGCCACTGGAAAAGAAAGACACTGGTGTAAGCGAGCGCGCTTTGCGTGATTTGCAGGCGGGTAACGAACCTCAACCAGAGCTGTCACCGTTACCTTCGATTGCGGTGCTGGACCCGCCCCGCAAGGACCAGGCATTTGGCTTCTCGGATGAACGCTTGCAGGATATGTCCCGATTGCTGGTACAAAAGCTGGCTGATTTTGGCGTCAAGATCACAGTAACCGGAGTAGCTCCCGGCCCGGTGATTACCCGTTTTGAGATCCAGCCGGCACCTGGCGTCAAAGCCAGTAAGATTACCAACCTGGCCAAGGATCTGGCCCGCTCCATGGCGATGATCAGTGTACGGGTGGTGGAAGTCATTCCAGGCAAGTCCGTTATGGGTATTGAGGTGCCGAATGAGAATCGGGCGATTGTTGCCTTGTCTGATGTGCTGTCATCGAAAGATTTTGATGATGCATCATCGCCGCTGACACTGGCCCTGGGTCATGATATTGGTGGTAACGCGATGGTGACAGATCTGGCCAAAATGCCGCATTTGCTGGTAGCGGGTACCACAGGCTCAGGTAAATCCGTTGGTATTAATGCCATGATCCTCAGCTTGTTGTTCAAGTCGACGCCCGAAGAGCTGCGGCTGATCATGGTCGATCCGAAAATGCTCGAACTGTCGGTTTATGAAGGGATTCCGCACCTGTTGACCCCCGTAATTACCGATATGAAAGAAGCCGCTAATGGTTTGCGTTGGTCGGTGGCAGAAATGGAACGTCGTTATCAGTTGATGGCCTCGATGGGGGTTCGTAACCTGGCGAGCTACAACAAGAAAGCACGGGAAGCGATCGAGGCTGGCGAGCCGTTGCTGGATCCGCTCTGGGATATATCCCAGTCGTACGATACCACTCCCAGAATCATGGAACCTTTGCCATATATTGTGATTGTGATCGACGAATTTGCCGACATGATGATGATGGTAGGCAAAAAAGTCGAAGAGCTGATTGCCCGTATCGCCCAGAAAGCCCGGGCGGCAGGGATTCATATGATTCTGGCCACACAGCGGCCATCGGTCGACGTGATTACCGGCTTGATCAAGGCCAACGTGCCAACCCGAATGGCATTTCAGGTGTCGTCCCGCATCGATTCTCGTACGATTCTTGATCAGGGCGGGGCAGAGCAGCTGCTCGGGCACGGTGATATGCTGTACATGCCACCGGGTCAGGCGTTGCCGGATCGGGTGCATGGGGCCTTTGTGGATGACGACGAAGTGCATCGGGTTGTGGCGGAATGGAAACTGCGTGGTGAGCCGGACTATCTGGAAGAGATTACGCAGATGTCGGAAGAATCCTTGACGGCCGCGACGACAGGGGAAAGCGGTGACGAACAGGATGAACTGTTTGATCAGGCCGTTGCCTTTGTAACAGAGTCAGGCAAATGTTCCACCTCAGGGGTGCAGCGCAAATTGCGGATTGGCTACAACCGCGCTGCCCGTCTGGTCGAAGCCATGGAAGCCGCCGGGGTGGTGAGTCCACCAGCCCATAATGGCAGTCGGGAAGTGTTGGCTGCGGCAGCACCGGAGCGACCGTTTTAAATACAATGCTCTCCGAGCGGCACGTATGGCTTATTCGTAACATATTATGAGGATGTCTTTTTTGTATCTTGAATATTTTTTTCGCCCGCTGGTCGGGGTGTCTGTCGTACTGGCTGCGACCCTGTTCCATCCTCTGTTGGCCATGGCAGATGACGCTGCGCTGGCGTCTTTTGTTGAGCGCCTGGGTGGTACCACCACCCTGGAAGCTGATTTTGTCCAGACTATCCGCGACCAGCAAGGGCAGGCGCTGCAACAGACAGAAGGGCGCCTGGCGATTGCCAACCCCGGTAAGTTGCGTTGGCAAACCCGGCCACCATATGAGCAGCTGGTCGTGTCCGATGGTGAACTGGTCTGGATTTTTGATCAGGACCTGGATCAGGTCACCATTCGTAATCTGGAACTGCGAGTGCAGGACATGCCCGCCTTGTTGTTGGGTGGACGACAGGAGGATGTGGCCAGTAATTTTGAGGTGAGCCAGTTTCAGAAAAATGGCCAGCGTGTTTTTCATCTGATTCCCCACGATAAAAGCCAGCTGTTTGAATTTCTGGATTTTGCTTATCAGGGGGATCAACTGATGTCGATGACGATTGCGGATGCCACCGGGCAAGTGACCGATATCCAGCTCAGTGATATTGCCCGTAATCAAACCCTGGATCCGATGGCTTTTGTGTTTGATGTGCCGGACGGGGTTGATGTAATTGATGCCCGAACCCATTTCTGATGGGGCAGGATTCAGACGATCTGTTCGGCCAGCCCGAGGGTTATGAACCGCTGGCATCCCGCATGCGCCCTACCAGTCTGCAAGAATATATTGGCCAGACCCATGTCGTGGGGCCAGGTGCTCCCTTGCGCCGCTCTCTGGATGCCGGGCAGTTGCACTCACTGATTTTCTGGGGGCCGCCGGGAGTGGGCAAAACCACCCTGGCGCGGCTGGTGGCCCAGTATGTCGATGCCCGCTTTATTTCTTTAAGTGCGGTGATGTCGGGGGTCAAGGATATTCGTGCGGCAGTGGAACAGGCCAGTATGTATCGCGCCCGGGGTCTGAAGACCGTTTTGTTTATCGATGAGGTGCATCGGTTTAACAAATCGCAGCAAGATGCGTTTTTGCCCCATGTTGAAGACGGCACCTTGTTGTTTATCGGCGCGACCACTGAAAATCCATCGTTTGAGTTGAATAACGCCTTGCTGTCCCGAGCCCAGGTCTACGTGCTGCGGAGCCTGGATCAGGACGATATCCTGACGGTTTTACAACAGGCAGAGCAACGCTTGCTGGCTGCCGGAGAGTTGCCTGGTGAGGCCGAACCTGAAGCGCTGGCGCGTATCGCTCTGGTGGCGGACGGTGATGCTCGTCGGGCACTGAATAATTATGAATTTGCTCTGCAGCTGGCGGCCGGTCAGGTGCTGACTACCGAGGTGGTCGAGGCATTGTTGACGCAGCCTGGTCGTCGTTTTGACAAAGGTGGCGAAGCCTTTTATGACCAGATTTCTGCGATGCACAAATCGATGCGTGGCTCCGACCCGGATGCCGCGCTGTACTGGTTGGTGCGTATGCTGGACGGCGGTTGTGATCCTCTGTATCTGGCCCGGCGTATTGTGCGTATGGCCAGCGAAGATGTGGGTAATGCAGATCCGCGGGCGCTGGGGTTGTGTCTGAATGCCTGGGATACTCAGGAGCGACTGGGCAGCCCGGAGGGAGAGCTGGCGCTGGCCCAGGCGGTGGTGTACCTGGCCTGTGCTCCCAAAAGCAATGCAGTGTACAAAGCGTATAACGAAGTCCGGGCACTGGTCGCTTCCCAGCCGGGATATGAAGTGCCGATACACTTGCGGAATGCACCTACCCAATTAATGAAAGAGCTCGATTATGGCGCCGAATATCGTTACGCCCATGATGAGCCGGGGGCATTTGCGGCCGGTGAAAACTATTTTCCGGTAGAATTAAAGGATGCTCGTTTCTATCATCCGGTAGCGCGGGGGCTGGAGAGCAAGATCAGTCAGAAGCTGGAACACTTGCAAGCACTGAATCGTCAGTCGCCGACTCCGCGGTATCCTTATCATGAGTCGGATCAGACTGACTAAGCAACCCGAAGGAAAATGATTATGGCGCTGTTGTGGATCGGACTGGGTGGTGCTTTTGGGGCACTATTCCGCTACTGGGTGGCCAGTTCCGTATTCCGTTGGATGGGTAAGGCGTTCCCGTATGGCACGCTGTCAGTGAACCTGATAGGCTCCTTTGTCATTGGTATGGCCTTTGTCTTTCTGGTTCAGCAGCAGTGGGGCGCAGAGCACCACAAGCAACTGGCCATGGTCGGGTTTTTGGGTGCCTTCACCACATTTTCAACGTTTTCGCTTGAAAGTGTGTCGTTGTTGCAGCAGCAGCGCTATAGCGCTGCGGCGGCTTACATAGGCATCTCTGTTATTGGCTGTTTGCTGGCAACCGGTAGTGGCATGGCATTAGCCAGTACCTTGTTGAAAAACCAGGGCTGAGACCTGAGGGCTGCTTGCAAGCGCCTTTATGATGGCAATGTATGTGATGGCAATGTATGGGCCATACCAGTAGTCAATATCACAATTCACTACCAAGGGTGCATCAGGCGGGCCTGTTCTCGAACCGGCGTGGCATGAGTTGACAATGGCAAAATGGCAAGGATCACCTCACGCATGCTGATCAGGCATGGTGAACGTTGTTTGCCGTAAACATTGACAACATCAAAGCTGTACCCCGAATTCACTTTATACGCTTCTTATTATCCGGACTTTATTCTCATGCTCGACATCAAGTTTATTCGCGACAACCTGGAATCTGTAACGGCAGCACTGGCTATTAAAGGCGTTCAATTTGACGCGGCCAGCTTTTCATCCATGGACGAGCGTCGAAAATCCGCACTGACTCGCGCCCAATCCTTGCAGGCTGAGAAGAAAAAAGCATCCCGGGAAATTGGTATCTTGATCAAGCAGGGTGTATCCCCGGACGAAGCCAAAAAGCAGGTAATGGGCGGCATCGATTCCGATATTTCGCTGGCTGAAACCGAAGCCAAGGAAGCCGAACAGGCATTGCATCAGTGGTTGATGGCGATTCCCAACGTGCCGCATGCCGATGTACCAGCAGGCAAGGATGAAGAAGACAACGTCGAGGTCATGACTTGGGGCCAGCCGGTCAAACTGGATTTTGCTGCCCGCGATCATGTGGATCTGGGTGAACCGCTGGGCATGAACTTTGAAGCCGGTACCGCTCTTGCCGGCTCCCGTTTTGTGGCCATGAGTGGCAAGATCGCTCGCCTGCACCGGGCGTTGGCGCAGTTTATGATTGATACCCACGCCGATGAGCATGGATATGAAGAAACCTATGTACCGTATCTGGTGAACAAGAGTGCCCTTGAAGGGACTGGCCAGCTGCCGAAGTTTGCCGAGGATCTGTTCCGTATCCCGGATGCTCAGGGGGATAAGGACTTCTATCTGATTCCGACCGCCGAAGTACCCGTGACCAACCTGTTGCGCGACACTGTTTTTGACGGTGAACTACCCCTCAAGAAAGTAGCGCATACGCCGTGTTTCCGCAGTGAGGCCGGCAGCTATGGCCGGGATACCCGCGGTATGATCCGTCAGCATCAGTTCGACAAGGTGGAATTGGTGCAATTTGTTCAGGCCGGACAATCTGAGGCTGCCCTGGAAGAGCTTACTGGTCACGCCGAAGCGATTCTGCAGAAACTGGCATTGCCGTACCGTAAAGTTATTTTGTGTGGTGGTGATCTCGGCTTTTCCGCAGCCAAAACCTACGACCTGGAAGTCTGGCTGCCAGGGCAGGACAAGTACCGGGAAATATCTTCTTGCAGTAATTTTATGGATTATCAGGCGCGTCGTATGCAAGCGCGCTGGCGTAACCCGGAAACCGGCAAGCCGGAACTGCTGCATACCCTGAATGGTTCCGGTCTGGCTGTGGGGCGGGCATTGGTGGCGGTTCTGGAAAACTACCAACAAGCCGATGGCAGCGTGGTAGTGCCAGAGGTGTTGCGTTCTTATATGGGCGGTCTTGAGGTATTGAAGCCATGATGACACTGCCGCTGGTACTGAAGGGAGATATACGGCCATTTTATGTGGTTGGTGGCGGAGCGGTCGCTGGTCGCAAGGTTCACACTCTGGTTCAGGCTGGGGCGGCAGTGACGGTTATTACGCCATCGGCAGGGGTGGATATCGCCCGCCTGGCACAGCAAGGTTCGATTCAGCTGGAAGCGCGTGAAGCCACGGAGCAAGAGGTGTTTGTTGCCGGTGCTTTTGTCGTGCTGGCAACGGATAACCATTCACTGAATGCAACGCTGGCGGTAACGGCACGTCAGCAGGGTTGTTTTGTTTGTCGGGTGGATTGTCAGGACGATAACGACTTTATCTTCCCGGCGGTGATTGATCGGTCACCGCTGCTGGTGGCGATTTCCAGTCGTGGTGCCTCTCCTGCCTTGACGCGTCATATGCGCCAGCGTCTGGACGCTTTTTTGCCGCAAGAATACCGTCAGTTGGGTGAGATGCTCGAACGGATGCGTGATCAGGTCAAGGAACGTCTGGCTGCGCCGTTGCGAGCCGCTTTCTGGCGTCAGGTGATGCGTAGTAATGTGCCTGAGCTGGTGTTGGCCCGACAACCGGAGCGGGCGCAGTTGCTGGCGAACCAGCTGCTCGCTGGCCAGACTGTGACGATGGGGGAAGTGTATCTGGTGGGTGCTGGGCCAGGAGACCCTGACTTGCTGACATTTCGGGCTTTACGGCTGATTCAGTCGGCGGATGTGGTTTTTTATGATCGACTGGTTGGGCCAGGTGTCATGGCATTGATCGCCAGTGACGCCGAACGGGTGTACGTTGGCAAGGCCAAAAGCAATCATGCCGTACCACAGGAAGAAATCAGCCAGCGTTTGGCAGATGAAGCGCGTAAGGGGCGGCGGGTTTTGCGTCTGAAAGGCGGCGATCCATTTATTTTTGGTCGTGGTGGCGAGGAAATCGAGCTGCTGGCGCAATACGGCGTACCGTTTCAGGTGGTGCCGGGTATTACCGCTGCCAGTGGTTGCGCAGCGTATGCCGGTATTCCGCTGACGCACCGGGATCATGCCCAGAGTGTTCGCTTTGTGACCGGGCATTTGCGTGATGGTAGCTGCAATCTGCCTTGGTCTGAGCTGATTCATCCGCATCAGACATTGGTGGTTTATATGGGACTGAGCGGTATTGCCGAGATCTGTCGTCAGCTGGTTAAACACGGCATGGCAGCGTCAACCCCGATTGCACTGGTTGAAAAAGGTACTTTGCCCGATCAAAAGGTGCATGTGAGTACATTGGCGGATATGCCGGATTTTATTGCAGCAAATGAAGTGCATGCGCCAACATTGACGATCATTGGTAGTGTTGTTGGTTTGCACGGCAAACTGGCCTGGCGCAGCGAATAAATCGCTGCATCAGACCGCTTGCTGGTGTGGCTGCGTGTGACAGTGAGGCTCTGGCCTGGCTGATTCTGCCCCAGCTATCCAGTTTAAGGATGATACCTGCCTTACTTGCTGAGACGGCCAGTGTCCCGTGCCTGCCAGGCCGCCTGGCATTCTGCGGTAATCGCCTCCAGCTGCTCCGGCTGTTTGCGGATCGCCACCAGCGCCAGTGCTGCAGTATGAATCACGGCCTGGTAGGCGTATTCACTGTTCAAGCCACCTTGCCACATCTGTACGAGTAGGTTGCTGTCGATACCTGCGGGTTTGTCGGCAAAATGACTGTGCTGGTTGGGTATTACCAGTTCACCGGATTGGCCATTCAAATGGTAATACGCCCGGCAGCTACGTTCCGGGTTGACTTCAAATTCCCCACCTTCGCCCTTGATCACCAGCATGTCGTTGCCATTAATTGCTGCGGCACCGGCGTGAGTGACGGCGTAACTGGGGTGGAATATGCCTTGCACGCTGGCGGTGCCATGGGGGGCAATGGTTTTTAGCAGGGTATTGATGGGGGAGCGAACCCCAAGAATGGCCTTGAGTGACAGCCAGCGCTGGAATAATGGGTTGATCGCTTCGCAAGGCAGGTACGCCAGGCTGGGGCCATGATTGATCTGGTCAGTATGAGCCAGTGTTGCCAGGTCCAGCTGTTCAAATACTTCGTGCAGATATACCCGGCCTTCGGTATGGGCGGTACTGCCGTGGAACAGGATACGGTAGCCCATCTGCTCCAGCAGCAGTGCTGATAGCAGGCACCAGAATGGCTGGCGGCGTTTGCCTGCGTAACTGGGCCAGACCAGATCGTAGGCAGGGGAATCTGCAGTGGATGCTGGCCACTGGTCGTTGATGGCTGCCGCGAACCCTGCCAGTTCTTCCGCTGTTTCTTCCTTGACCCGTAGCAGCATTAGAATGGCACCGAGCTGTTCTGGCTCAAAGCGCCCGGCAATCAATTCACCCATGGTAAAGCGGGCTTCATCGAAGGTCATGCTGCGGCTGGCATTTTTGCCGCGGGCCAGAATACGGACAAGGTCAGCCAGAGGGTGTTTGTTTGTGTGGCTGATGGTTGTTGGGGTCTGTGTCACAGGCAATTCTCCGGGCGTGGTAGCCCTGCTATTTTGGCGGCTATTTTGGCGGGACTGCCAGGAAACAGCTTGAGTAAATAAATGCTGCTGGCTTGTTCGGCACCAAGATGGGTTTTGATGTATTTGGTCAGCGGCCGCATGGCGGGGGACAGGTCAAACTCGTTATGGAATTGCCGCAATAGCTGCAGAATCTCCCAATGTGCATCGGTGAGCTGGATGTTTTCAGTCTGCGCCAGCTGGTTGGCAACTGCCGGATTCCAATCGTCCAGATTTACCAGAAAGCCGTCTTTGTCCAGTAACAGAGCGTTGCTCATGACGCGTTCCTATTTCCAGTGCACGGTGCGTGAGTGTGTCAGGGTGAGTTGCACCCAGGCATTGTCGTCCACGGCGGTGGCATTGACCGGACTGTCGTTATCGCTCAGGCCACGCTGGTCGTAATCCTGGTGTCGATAATAAAGGTGGATGGCTGTTGAGGCGACGAGGTCTTGTGCAAGCAAGTATACGCCGTCTCCGATTAACAGCAGGCCATCCTGTGGGCTGGCAAAGCGCAGCAGGCGTTGCAGTATTGCAGGGCTGGCCTGGTTCAGGGTGTGTAGCGTGGTCATATCAGAAACTCAGGCAGTGGTGGCTGGAGGCGATCAGGGTTTTGATGGTGTCGTCTGATGCGGCACTTGCCAGGCTGGATAGTTGCTTCGCTGCCAGACACAAGGCATCCCGATCACTGCTGGAGTAATAGATGGCATCGCATTCGTACATGGGCAAGGCAGCAATCAGCCGCGAAGGGGATTTGCCCCCGGCCTTGCGCGCCGCCTGATGATTGATCAGCCAGTATATCCCCGGGCCTGAAAACAGCAGGGTGGTGGGCTGATCAAATGCCGCCAGCGCCAAAGCCATGTCGATGGGTTCCGCATCGCTCACGGGTGCTGAGTTGATAATAATCAGATTGTATGAGGTCGATGACATCAGAACTCCAGGATGCGGTCGGATTGTGCGCAGGCGTCGGCCATTTCACCCAGGCCGGTCAGTTCAAAGCCGGGTTGGAGCGTTGCGCCGGGCAAATCGTACCGTTCACTTTCCTGCTGATCGACCAGACCGCGGCGAATACTGTTGGCGATGCACAGTTGTAATGGGAATTGTCCGGTGTTGGCGAGTTGTTGCCACTGCTCGCCGATATCCTGTTGCCCTTGCGGAGACTGAATGCGATTGCTGCCACAGAGCACAGCATCCTGATAGAAAAATACCCGATGAATCTGATGGCCCTGGGCCAGGGCGGCACGGACAAAATCCTGGGCTTGTTGGTGGCTGGCACCGAGGAAAGGGCTTGCGGTAAGCAGTAAAGAAAAACTGGCCATAAAGCAGACATTCTGGCTGATGAAGTAGCCGTTAATGGTGCGGCTTTCCCGGCGTGGACGCAATAGGAGGGAGGATTTTCAGCTGAGGGCTGGGTGAAAAACGAAAGTGAAGAGTCGTGTCGGCAGGGTTAGCGGCTCGGGTTCTGGCTTATAGAAGGCGTGCATGGACTGCTTAGAGTTAAAAGCAATATATAAAATAAAATATGAAAAATGCTGTGCTGGCAGGTATTTGGGGCGGACATTTTCCTTCAGCAGGGATGAAGTATAGACGACATCCTTAATATTGAGGCCATATTGGTGCCTGGAATACTTTTCTTGTTCTATATCATGGCAACAATATCGACAATGGCAGACGGTTTTGAATATGCAGGGAAAAGTCTGTATTGTAAAAGTACTTACAGCTATAAATAAATAATCATGGCGATACCTGATACGGCATCCATCAAACTCGAAGTAAAAAACCTTTATAAAGTCTTTGGCGATCGTCCTCAACAAGCGTTGGCGCTGGTTGATGAGGGCATCGATAAGGATGAAATATTCACTCGCACAGGACAGACGATTGGCGTTAAGGACGTCAGTCTGAGCATCCGTGAAGGCGAAATATTCGTCATTATGGGATTGTCCGGTTCTGGCAAATCGACACTGGTGCGCTTGCTCAATCGGCTGATTGAACCGACTCGCGGACAGGTACTGGTCGACGGTGAAGATATTGCCGTAATCAACCAGAAACAGTTACGGGATGTCCGGCGTAAAAAAATCAGTATGGTTTTTCAGTCTTTTGCCTTGATGCCCCATATCAATGTGCTGGATAACGCAGCGTTCGGACTGGAGCTGTTGGGCGTTGATGTTGACGAACGCCGTCTGAAGGCGCAAGCCGCTCTGGAACAGGTCGGCTTGTCAGCACACGGCCGTTCTTATCCGGATGAATTGTCGGGTGGTATGCAGCAGCGTGTCGGCTTGGCCCGGGCGCTGGCCAATGACCCGGACATCATGCTGATGGACGAAGCATTTTCAGCGCTGGACCCTCTGATTCGTACCGAGATGCAGGACGAGCTGGTCAAGCTGCAGGCTGATCATAGCCGTACCATTGTCTTTATTTCCCATGACCTCGATGAAGCCATGCGTATTGGTGATCGTATTGCCATTATGCAAAACGGCGAAGTGGTGCAGGTGGGTACGCCCAACGATATCTTGCAGAATCCGGCCAATGAATATGTGAAGTCATTCTTCAAGGGTGTGGATATTTCCAATGTCTACGCTGCACATAATCTGGCAGAAGTCGTGCCGGAATCCACTATTGATAGCGCCGGTAGTGTCGCGGATGCCATGCAGCAGTTAACGGACAGTGGCATGGAATATGGTTATGTCGTGGATAGTGAACAACAGCTGGTTGGTGTGACATCCCTCAGCGAGCTGGATAAAGAAAAGCCCGGCACCATGCTGGAGCAATGTGTGTTCTCCACCGATGATGAGGCAACCCCGCTTGAAGCTGAAACTCCCGTGCGTGAGTTGATCTCAACGGTAGCCCAGTCTGACTACCCGGTTCCGGTAGTCAAGGATGGCGAATATATCGGCAATATTACCAAAACGTGCCTGCTGGAAACCCTCGACCGGGAAGCAGAAGACGATGAAGACGACGCAGGGAATAAACCATCATGAGTAACGATACCAACCCCTTCGCGCCGGAGCCGGAAATATCTCAAAACGACGAATTGCAGGATAACCCGTTTGCCACTGCCGAGCCGGCAGCTGCTGAAACGGGAGGGGATAATCCCTTTGCAACCGAGAATATGGCAGAAACCAACCCCTGGGGTAATGCCGAGCAGTCTGAGGATAACTTTCAGGCCGAAGGCTGGTTGCAGGACGACAGGGTTCAGGAAACTGTTGAAGCAACCTTGTCCAACCCTTTCCCGGAAGCCTGGGTGCCATTACAAGACTGGGTAGAGTACGGGCTGGACTGGATGGTGGTGAACTTTCGCCCCTTCTTTACGGCTGTCAAGGTGCCGGTTGACGCCACGCTGAATTCCATCGATGTATTGCTTAACAGTACGCCGCCTTTGCTGATGATCGCGCTGTTTGCCCTGCTGGCCTGGCAATTGGCCGGTGGCCGTTTGGCGATTGGTACGGCATTGGGCATGTTTGTGCTGGGTACCATTGGTGCCTGGAGTGAAGCTATGACCACTTTGTCGCTGGTGCTTACTTCCGTCTTTTTCTGCATTTTGTTGGGGCTGCCGCTGGGTGTTCTGATGGCCCGCAACGACAGGCTGAATCGAATTTTGCGGCCGACGCTGGATGCCATGCAAACAACGCCGGCGTTTGTTTATCTGGTGCCGATCGTGATGCTGTTTGGTATCGGTAATGTCCCTGGTGTCGTGGTGACGATTGTCTTTGCGATGCCGCCGGTGATTCGGCTGACCAATCTGGGGATTCGTCAGGTTCCTGGCGACCTGATTGAAGCGTCTGAGTCCTTTGGGGCCAGCCCGAGTCAGATGTTGTTCAAGGTACAGTTGCCATTGGCAATGCCTACCATTATGGCTGGAGTAAACCAGACCCTGATGCTGAGCCTGTCGATGGTGGTTATTGCCTCCATGATTTCGGTTGGTGGGTTGGGATTGATGGTGCTGCGAGGCATTGGCCGACTGGATATCGGTCTGGCTGCTGTCGGCGGTATCGGCATTGTGATTCTCGCCATTATTCTTGATCGCCTGACCCAGGCCTTGGGGCAGGATGCCCGCGCCCGCGGTGTGCGTCACTGGTATCAGACCGGCCCCGTCGGGCTGTTGCTCCGATTGACCAGTAAGAACCCATAAGTTAACCACTGAATCAGGAGACTTTTATGAAAACCAGATCTTTGATGGCCGGTATTGCTGCCGGTGTTGTTACTTTGACACTGAGCAGTGTTGTTGGCGCTGCCGACCTGCCGGGTAAAGGCATTAGCGTGCAGTCATTCCATAGTCCTATCTCGGAAGAAAAATTCCAGACCGTGATTGTCAATAAAGCCCTGGCCAAATTGGGTTATGACATCAAACCGATCAAGGAAGTGGATTACAGTGCAGGCTATACCGCCATTGCCAACGGTGATTTGACCTACACCACAGTGAACTGGTACCCACTGCACAACACCATGTATAAAAATGCTGGTGGCGACGACAAATTCTACCGCCAGGGTACTTACATTAATGGTGCTGCCCAGGGTTATCTGATCGATAAAAAGACAGCAGACAAATATGGCATCAGTAAAATCACTGATTTGAAAGACCCCAAAATCGCCAAATTGTTTGATACCAATGGTGACGGCAAAGCCGATCTGGCTGGCTGTAACGCTGGTTGGGGATGCGAAGGTGTGATTGAGTACCAAATGGATGAGTTCAAGCTGCGCGATCGCATCAGCCATAATCAAGGGCAATACGCGGCGATCATTTCCGATACCATCGCCCGTTACAACGAAGGCAAGCCGGTCCTGTACTACACCTGGACCCCATATTGGGTGTCCGGCAAGCTGGTTCCGGGCAAGGACGTAGTCTGGCTGGAAGTACCGTACTCAGCCAACCCGAACGGCACTGATACCAAGCTGGCCAACGGCAAGGACTATGGTTTTGATATTAACGCCGAGCGTATCGTTGCCAATAAAGCCTGGGCAGAGAAAAACCCGGCTGCTGCAAAATTGTTCGCTATCATGACATTACCCATCAATGCCGTCAGTGCAGAAAACATGATGATTGCCAATGGCGATGATTCTGTCGCGGCGATTGAGCGTCATGCTGACTTGTGGATCAAGGCCAATCAAAAAACCTTTGATGGCTGGGTGAAAACAGCGCTGGAAGCTGCTAAGTAACACTGTCTGATCGATCCGGTTAATCATAAGCGGATGGCCTGGTGCCATCCGTTTTTGTTTCTCTCTCGCTGTTTTCTGCTGTTCTTCGTTTTCTCTTTCCTCTGCCTGTTATTTGTCGATTGCTTTCTTGCCGCCGGTGAGGCTGCAATGTTTCTGGGCGATAGATTATGTGTATGGAGGCTATTTGTATTTGTTTATGTAAATATTCCAATATAGTTATATTATGAATAACAGATAAACAAATACCACATCCCATAACCCATGGAGTGTGGGGAGGCAGGAGAGCACTATGAGTTGTGATACACCGCTTAAACCGCGCAAGCCAACAAGGGCTGGTCAGGAAGCTGAAACAATATCTATCACCGAGGAGAAAAAGGCTATGAGTTCAACCATGGTTCGTCGTGAGATGCCAGAGTTTACAATGGATGCCTATAATGCCAAAACCGGGCATTACACAACGGTGTCGAGTGAGGATTTCAAAGGCAAATGGGTTGTGGTGTGTTTCTACCCTGCCGACTTCACCTTTGTTTGCCCGACTGAAATCGCGGCCATGAACGCCAAATATGATGAATTTCAGGCGCTGGGCGTGGAAATCTTGCCCGTGTCTGTGGACTCCAAGTTCTCGCATAAGCGGTTTGCCGAAACCGAACCGGTACTGGCAGGCCTGCAGCTGACCATGGGGGCAGATACTACCCAGCAAGTGAGTCGGGACTTTGGTGTGCTGATCGAAGAAGAGGGTGTGGCATTACGTGGACGCTTTCTGTTTAACCCGGATGGCATCTGCGTAGCGCAGGAAGTCCAGGCAGACTCGGTTGGTCGTAATGTCAATGAATTCCTGCGTCAGGTACAAGCCTGGCAGCATGCATCAGCAACTGGTGAAGTGTGTCCGGCAGGCTGGAGACCAGGCAAGAAAACTCTGCCTGTTAATACCGATGCAGAGCAGATGACCGGTCGAGTGGGTGACTACATTACGATTGAAGAAATTCTGAGCTGATCAGATACACAGCCATCGAGAGATGGCTGGCTGGACTGATAAAGTAGTAACAAAAAAGGCAGCCAATTGGCTGCCTTTTTTGCTGGTATTCCCAGACTTGTTCCCAAAAACGCTCCCAAAGGGCTTTTTCAGGCTAATAAAATCATCTGACTCATTGATTTTATTAGATAAATAATGGCGGAGGGATAGGGATTTGAACCCTAGGTAGGCTATTAACCTACGCCGGTTTTCAAGACCGGTGCTTTCAACCACTCAGCCATCCCTCCGAACTGGCGCGTATAATACCTTCTGTTTTTTATACGTCAACACTTTTGTATGAAATCAACGGCTTAGCCTGCTATTTTGCTTTTTTATGCTGATGTCTGCTGGATAGCCTGTTTCTCGAGCATGGCGGCAATAAACAGCGTGGCTGACCTTGCCAGGGCGTTGAGGTCATAACCGCCTTCCAGTATTGCGAGCCAGGGAATATTGCGACTTTGGCAATAGCGGGCAATCCATTGGCCGATCCAGGCAAAATCCTGCTCTTCAAGGTTGAGTTCAGCCATCGGGTCATCTTTATGGGCATCAAAACCGGCAGATACCAGAATCAATTCCGGTGCAAAGCGTTTAAGGGCCGGTGCCCAGTGCTCTTCTATCCCCTGGCGGAACTCTGTCCCGGTAGCTCCCTGGGACAAATGAACATTGACCAAGTTGGTATACTTGTTTTGTTCAAAATGGGTGTAGGGATAAAACGGGTGCTGGAAGCTGGAAAGCAGCAAAAACCGCTGGTCATTCTGCAAGATATCGATGGTGCCGTTGCCCTGGTGGGCATCAAAATCCAGAATGGCGATACGTTGCAGATGATGGACATCAGCCGCCCGGAGTGCGGCAACGGCCGTGTTGTTGAAAAAACAAAATCCCATCGACTTGCTGCGCTCGGCATGGTGGCCCGGTGGTCTGATGGCAGCAAAGGCGTTGTGGTGCACGTTCTTCAGAAGATCGTCCAGTGCCTGGGTGGTAGTGCCAACAGAGTACAAGGCGGCTTCCAGACTGCCTGAGGACATGGTGGTGTCTTCGTCGACCATAATATGTCCCTGTTCTGGCTGGATCAGGTGCAGCTCATCGACGTAGGCCTTGCTGTGCGCCCGCAGAATATCGGGCAGGTGGGCAGCCTGACCCTCGTGGATGGTCAGGTGATCCCAGACCCCGGATTTTTTGAGAATTTGTTCAAGTGCCAGTATTCGACAGGCATGTTCGGGGTGGTCTTCACCTGTGTCATGGCCAAAGTGCTGGTGGAACGCGTAGTATCCTGTGCTCATAAGACATACTTCTGCTGTTTTTATCAGTGTATCTAGCCGTTACACTCAGGCCAACTCAACTAAAGGATCACAATACATGGGTACTCGCTCCCTCGAGTTGTTCTTTCGGCCCAAAGTGATTGCTGTTATCGGTGCTTCCGAGCGTCCGGGCAGTGTCGGGGGTGCGATTGTTCGCAACCTGCTGAATGGTGAATTTCCTGGCACAATTATTCCGATCAATACTCGTGGTTACAGTCAGGTATACGGAGTGCCTGCCTTGAGCCGGATCAGTCAACTGAAAGAAACTCCCGATCTGGCTATTATTTGTACTCCAGCGGAAACCGTGCCCAAAGTGTTGAAACAGCTGCATGGCAAAGGAGTAGGCGCTGCGTTGCTGCTGACCGGGGGGATCGCCAGAACCCGCTCCTGGCAGTATCGCCCGGCATCCGACCGGCTTGAGCAGGTTATTCAGCAAACCCGTATTCGTGTGCTTGGGCCGGATTGCCTCGGGCTGGTGGTGCCGTGGCGGAAATTTAATGCCAGCTTGCTGCATGTACCAGTCCGGGCTGGCAATATCGCTTATGTTGGCCAGTCTGGGACATTGGCCTCTGGTGTGATGGACTGGGCCTTTAGTCGTAATGTTGGTTTCTCCCATGTGATGACGCTGGGTAGTAATCAGGATGTCAGTTTTTCTGATTTGATCGATTTTGTGGTGCAGGAACCACACGTCAAAACCATTCTGGTGCAGCTGGATGAAATTGGCTCAGGCAAGGCACTGGTGCGGTCGTTACGAGCGGCATCCCGGCACAAGCTGGTGTTGGCGGTAAAAAGTAATCGTTTTCAGGAAAACCCGCTTAATCGAATCAGCACCCCCAAAGGGTTGAGCAGCCGCGATGCCCTGATTGACGAAACCCTCGCCCGTGCGGGTGTGTTACGAGTGAACGATACGGATGAAATGTTCCACTGTGTGGATGCACTGCGGCGGCAGCGTGAGTCGTTCGGGCCACGTTTGGCGGTGGTTGCTAATGGGCGAGGCCCGGCGATTCTGGCGCTGGATCGTCTGCTGCAGGATGGTGGCACACTGGCCAGCCTGTCGGATGAGACCCGCACCCATTTGCGCGGTTTGTTGCCTGAGTATGTCAAAACCGATAACCCCTTGTTGCTGAACCCGGAATTACAGCCACAGCAGCTGGCGGCAGTGACCAATACCTTGCTGGCCGACCGCCAGGTGGATGCCTTGCTGGTTATTTATATTCCGGGTATTGGCACCGATGCGCTGGCGAATGCACAGGCGTTGGTGAAAGTAGCCAAAAACTATAACAAGAGCGTGATTACCAGCTGGATCGGTGAGTTTTCGGTGGAATCATCACGGGATTATTTTGATGAGCAAGGGTTGCCGACCTTCAATACTCCGGATAATGCCATTACGTCGTACATGTATATGGTACGCCACCGGCTAACCCAGGAGCTGTTGCGAGAAACCCCGGAAAGTCTGGAAATTCCTATCTCCAATGCCTACATGGATGTCGACAAGGAAATTCTCGATAACCATCGCCCTGGTGATTATTTGTGGCCCAATTATGCCTGGAAGTTGCTCAAGGCTTATGGCTTTGCCTTTGCAGATAATCGCTACCGGACCTCGTTGTCAGAGTTGCTGGCAGCAGCTCCGGAAATACCGGACCCCTGGGTTTTACGGGTTCATCACCGTGATTATCTGTATCCGTTTGCCTATGGCCGTAACCCGCGTGAGCGGATGCGCAGTGTGGTACGGAATATTCAGTCGCTGGACGAACTGATGGAAGGGGCTGAAAAACTGGAAGGTGAAATTGCTGAACGTTTTCCAAAAAGTCCGGTGTTGGGGTATACGGTACAAACCATGCATCGTGCACTGGATAACCTGCAGTTTTCGTTCGGGATTGGTCGGGATGTCGAAATTGGCCCTTACCTGTTTTTTGGTGGTGGCGGTACTACTGCAGATACGCTGGTTGACCGGCAGGTCGCGCTGCCACCGTTGAATGCCAACCTGGCGGAAAAACTGATCAAGCGCAGCCACTTCTATGATGTGCTGCAGGAACGTTCCGATAACATTGAGCGGGAGTTGGTTACGCTTGAGCGCTGGCTGGTGGCCTTGTCACATATTGCGCTTAATCACCCCTGGCTGGCGGCGCTGGAAGTGAATGCCATTCGTCAACGTGTCGGGCATTACATCGCAATTGGTATTGCTGGCGAAGTGGGGCACCCGGTAAAAAGTGCCATTATGCCGTACCCGAAGGAGCTGGAGTCGTCGTATCAGGGAAATAGCGGCGTGCAGTATCAGATACGCCCTATTCGGGCCGAGGACGAACCACTACTGGAGAGCTTCTATGGTGATTTGAGCGCCGAGTCGTTACGACTAAGGTTTTTTGGCGCTCGTCGACAATTTGATCATAGTGAGCTTGCGCGATTCACCCAGATTGATTATGACAGAGAGATGGCCTTTGTTGCCTGTGTGGATGGCCAGCTGAAAGGTGTTGTACGTGTCTGGATCGATCCGGATGATGTCGCTGGAGAATACTCGGTTATTGTTGGAGATCAATGCCGTGGCGAAGGGTTGGGTAAGCAGTTGATGCAGATTATGATAGATTATCTGACCAATCGTGGCGTCTTGCAGATGTTTGGGACTGTACTTCCTCATAATCCTGGTATGTTGAACCTGAATCGGCGCCTTGGTTTTACGCTGCACCATAATCACGAGGAAGGTGTTGTTGAAGTGACAAAAAATCTGAACCCGCTCAAGTACGCCTGGCAACGCAAGCGTATGTATCCAGCCTGAACACTGATAGAGTCAGGCAATAATAATGTTTCACCTGCGATGATGATTGCTGGTGAGTTAATAAAAAGTGAGGTTAATCTTTGATTTCTGTGTTGGTAGTCGATGATCATGAGCTGGTGCGCTCAGGGATCTCAGCATTGCTGGCTGACGCAAACGGAATTGAGGTCGTAGGGCAGGCTGAAAGTGGCGAACAAGCCATCAAATTTGCCAGAGAGCACGAGCCGGACGTTATTCTGATGGATATTCAGATGCCCGGAATAGGAGGGATGGAGGCCACCCGCAAAATTGCCCGCAGCGATAGTGATATCCGGGTGATTGCCGTGTCGGCCTGTGATGACAACCCCTTTGCCCAGCGCCTGCTGCAAGCAGGCGCTTCTGGTTATATTACCAAGGGGGCTGATGCAGAAGAAATGATCGATGCGATCATGAAAGTGCACCGGGGACAGATGTATATCAGCACAGAAATTGCCCAGCGAATGGCATTAAAACCCTTCCAGGAAAACTCCCACAATCCTTTTGATGGTTTATCTGAGCGAGAGATGCAAATCGCATTGATGATTGTTAATTGCCAGAAACCAGCAGCCATCGGCGAGAAATTATTCCTCAGCCCCAAAACGGTGAACAGCTACCGTTATCGGGTGTTCGAAAAGCTGGGGATCGATGGCGATGTGGAGTTGACACGTTTGGCTATTCGTCATGGACTGATCGATGCCAACAGCGGTAGCTGATGACCGAATTTGATATCCCTGCCTTTCTGAAGACACTGACCCAGCGGGCCGGTGTCTATCGGATGTACAGTGTCGACCAGCAACTGCTGTATGTCGGCAAAGCCAAAAACCTGAAAAACCGGGTTGCCAGCTATTTTCGCTCGCGAGGGCTGAACAGTAAGACCGTGGCTTTGGTCTCAGGTATTCATCATATTGAAGTGACTGTAACGGCCAGTGAAGCCGAAGCCTTGTTGTTGGAACAAACGCTGATCAAACAGCATCGGCCACCGTACAACATCCTGCTGAAAGATGATAAGTCCTACCCCTATCTGCACCTGTCCGCCCATGCTTTCCCTCTGTTGGCTTACCGCCGTGGCAAGCGGGTGAGTCGAGACGGACGCAGCGGTCAATATTTTGGCCCTTACCCCAATTCCGGGGCGGTACGAGAAGCGCTGAATTACTTGCAGCGACTGTTTTTGTTGCGGTCTTGCGAGGACAGTTACTTTAATCACCGCAGTCGCCCCTGTTTGCAATACGAAATCAAGCGTTGTTCGGCTCCCTGTGTTGGCCTGGTCTCTGAAGCCAGCTATCAGCGTGATATCCAACACGCTGTCTTGTTCTTGAATGGCGAAAACCAGCAGCTGATGCGCAACTTGCAGCAACAAATGCTTGATGCATCGGCTGAACTGGATTTTGAACGGGCCGCGGATATCCGGGATCGCATCGAGTTGCTGCGGCGAGTGCAGGAAAAACAACGGGTTGACAGTGGCAATAAAGATGCCGATGTCTGGGCGTTGTGGGAGACAGAAGATATTGTCTGTCTGCACCGCCTGGTCTTTCGGCAAGGGCGACTGGTCAGCAGTAAAAACTACTACCCAGACAACCCTGCAGGAGAGCAACCGCAGGATCTGCTACTGGGGTATATAGGGCAGTTTTATCTGTCTGGTTTTGCTGTGGAAGGCCTGCCCACCGAGCTGGTCGTGGATGTGGACCCTGCCGATATGGCGGTGGTGCAAGAAGCCGTACGATTACGCTTTGAACGTACCGTTCGACACAGCCGGGGCGTACGTGGTGAGCTGCGGCAGTGGCGCGCCATGGCAGACGATAATGCCCGTGCCGGTGCACAAACCCGTATATCCGGGCATCAGCTTGCCCATAAAAAACTGGCCTGTGTGGCTGACTTGCTGGGATTGCCCAAGCCGCCGGAGCGCATAGAATGTTTTGATATCAGTCATGCCCAGGGTGAAGCCACCTATGCATCGTGCGTGGTATTTGATCGGGAAGGATTGGCCAAGCAGCGGTATCGGCGCTTCAGTATCCGGGGTGTGACACCAGGAGATGATTATGCCGCGCTGGAACAGGCTATTACACGCCACCTGACACGATTAAAAGAACAAAATGACCTGCCGGATGTATTGATGGTTGATGGTGGCAAGGGCCAGGTGGCACGTATTGAACAGGTGTTGAGTAATCTGGAAATCTCAACAGTGGCCCTCTGGGGGATATCCAAAGGAGAAACACGCAAGTCCGGTTGGGAATTTTTATGGGAAGCCGGCGCGCTTCAACCTATAATCCCCGACGCTCATGATGATGGTTTCCGGTTATTGCAGTGGGTGCGGGATGAATCGCACCGGTTTGCTATCACCGGACACCGTAAAGCACGGGCCAAGTCCCGTAGCCAGTCGGAGCTGGACAATCTACAAGGGGTTGGCCCCAAGCGCCGACGTGCCTTGTTATTGCACTTTGGCAGTTTGAAAAATATGCGTGGTGCTCCTCGCGAAGAAATTGCGCGGGTACCCGGTGTCAGCCAGAAGCTCGCAGATCAGATCTTTGTGCAGTTACACGGCGAGTAGTGGCCTGAAGGATAAGCAGGTCGGTGGAGACGCAAGGCTGCGTACCAAGTTGAAACAGGTGTAGTGTTTATGAATGTGCCCAACATGTTGACTGTTGGCAGGATTGCGATGATTCCTCTGATGGTAGTCAGTTATTACTGGCTGGGCTGGGGAGGAAAAAGTTGGGCGGCAGGGCTGTTTGCGCTAGCGGCGATAACGGACTGGTTTGATGGATATCTTGCCCGCAAATTGAATCAGGCCACCCCGCTGGGGGCATTTCTGGATCCGGTCGCAGACAAATTGATTGTTGCAGCGGCGCTGATGGTGCTGGTAGAAGATTACGCTGTCTCCTGGATGACGATACCGGCCATGATTATTGTCGGGCGAGAAATTGTGATTTCAGCATTACGAGAATGGATGGCCGAACTGGGTAAACGCGCTAATGTGGCCGTCTCCGGTTTGGGCAAGATCAAAACAGCATTACAGATGGTCTCAATTATCATGTTGCTGGCTTCCCGGGAACACCCGATGCTGGAATGGATGGGGATTGTCTTGCTTTATGGTGCCGCGGTTTTGACCTTGTGGTCGATGCTGATCTATTTGAAAGCCGCCTGGCCTCAGTTACGAGGGTCGTAACAAGTATCGGTATGCCACCAGCGAGGGGCTTGTAACCTCTTGCCTGTTGGCTAAGTAGTTAAAATCTAACAAAAAGATTGACAGTATTTTAGCTTTGCATATAATGCGTCCCATCTTTTGCGGGAATAGCTCAGTTGGTAGAGCACGACCTTGCCAAGGTCGGGGTCGCGAGTTCGAATCTCGTTTCCCGCTCCATTTTTCCTTATGAAATATGGCCAAAAGAAAGATTGTCAGAATCAGCTGGCCTGAATAGAAGGGAGTTGGTGTCTGGTTTTTTCAGTTTCTTTATTCTTGAAGATAACTGTCAGGCGCGATAGCAAAGCGGTTATGCACTGGATTGCAAATCCACGTAGGCCGGTTCGACTCCGGCTCGCGCCTCCAAGATTTACAGATACAGGACATCGCTTGTCCATCTGTCGCCTGTTAGCCCGGGTGGTGAAATCGGTAGACACAGGAGACTTAAAATCTCCCGACCTTACGGTCGTGCCGGTTCGATTCCGGCCTCGGGCACCACTATATACAGGCCTTCCAGCGGTAGCGCTTACTAACAAAATTCCATTTCAAAATATTTCAAAAAATCCAGCCACAAGGCTTTAAAATATACCGTATGTGCAAACATGCCGTTCGTATCCTTGTTGCTTTATTTCTGCTTGATCCACCGCTTTTAGCCAACGTCGTTTGTTGAGACTTTTGCTTTCTCTGGCTATGGTTATTTCCATAAACAAGTCGTGGTCAGCATTCTATCCAACGATCTCCAGTTATCGCTGTTTTTTATGGCGGCCCTGTTGCTGTATAGGCCAATGGGTCTCGCGATATATAAAAGACGTATCAAGACAGGTGAAGAGTATGTCCTTGCAAGATTTGTCGGCACTGGCCGGTATGGTGTCGAGCGACCGTCGGCCGCCGGTGGAATTATGGCATCCGGCGCATTGTGGTGAGATTGATATCCGGATCGATCCGCAGGGTGACTGGTACCACGAAGGTGGATTGATCAAGCGTCCTGAGCTGGTGCGATTGTTTGCCAGCATTCTGCGTAAGGATGGTGATGATTATGTGCTGGTGACACCCGCCGAAAAGATGACGATCCAGGTGGATGATTTGCCTTTCCAAGTGATTTTGCTGGAGCGCGAAGCGGGAGTAATCAACGCCGTAACCAATGTTGGTGATACCTTGGTGCTGGGGCTGGAGCATCCGGTTCAGTTGTCGGAGCGTGACGGACAAAGGCTGCCCTGTGTTGAGGTCCGCTCTGGCTTGATGGCGCGTTTCTGTAGAAATACCTATTACCAGCTGGTTGACTGGGCTGAGGAGCGGGATGATGGTTATTGGGTAACCAGTGGCGATTATTCATTTAATCTGGCTGGCTGAAATGGCCTGATCGCGCTGACGGTATCATCCCCAAGGCCGATGTCCGGATCGGTTTGATAAGTATCGTTGATAAAGGTCTGATTGGTGCTGAATTTTGCTGTGCGTGCCAGGGCATTGGTTTTCAGACGCTGGTCGATCCAGAACATACCGCCAGTGGTGGCGGCAAACGGATTGAATAAATCGTTGCTGTAACGCATGCCCAGCCATGACGGCAGCTTTACCCATTGCCAGGCCAGGTATTGGCTGGCCTGTGGTTGTGTTTGATCCTGTTTGACTTCTATATGGTGTGCGGCTGGGTAATGCTGGGTCAGCCAGGCGAGGTAGTCGCTGGCATCGGCACTTTCCAGTCCGTCCAGAGTAATCCAGGCGAGTTCAAAATTTCCTGTCTTTAGCCGTTCCAGTAAGGCGTCGTGATCCAGGGCTTGACGCTGAATCTGGTACCCCTGGTTTTTGAAGGCTTCCTGCTGTTGTTGCAATAACGGACTGTTGTTGGTCACGCCTGCGTGAATCAAGGTCAGGCCGGGTTTGCGGCTGGCTGGTTGCAGTTGTTGATGGTTGATCAGGAGGGCGGTGAGGGATGGATTGCCCTGGAAATAATGGCGATAACGCGCAACCGGACGTTGGCCCAGTAGCTGAGTGATCAGCGGGCTGTTCCAGTTTTTCTGGTTGTGAAGCGGGAGAATATCTTGATCGCCACGCTGTAGTTGCAGGTAGCTGTCTTGCAGGTTTTTGCTGAAGCGGATACGGATCTGCTGGGCATTAAAGCGATGGCCAAATGCAGGCAGATTATCTCCCCACCAGGGGCGGATGCGGCTGACCAGCAGTCGCTCTGAGGGAATGACTTCGGTGAGGTGGTAAGGGCCGGAGGTTGGCTCTGGTCGCCAGTCATACTGCCGTGGCCATTGCAGGTTGGGCTGGTAGAAATGTTGGGCCATGGCCTTCAGGGCGGATATCTGTAGCAGGGATTGCGAGGTGACCGGTGTTGTGGTGATCAGACTGAAACGCTGGGTGTCATGGACCTCAATGCCCCGGATAAAATGGCTCAGGGACTGGGCTTGCCAGGGGGTCTGGTTGGCCGGATCGGAGAGAAATTGCAAAGTGAACGCAATGTCCTGGCTGGTGATCGGGATGCCATCCGACCAGCGAGCGGCATCGTGCAGCTGGTAGGTGATGCGATGATCGGCCACTGCCCAGCGAGCCGCCAGCATGGGGACCGGAGAACCGTTGTCGGGGTGGCGCGCCAACAGCGGCAGTTGCAGATCGGCCAATAACGGGCTGAGCTGGTTGGGCGTCTGCGGTCCAAAGCGGCGTAATGTGGTTGGCTTGGCGGCAATCGACAGGCGAAAAACACCACCTGGCTCTGCTGCCGGGTCACCCCAGGCGGTGATATCCGGTGCTTGCCAGGTCAGTTGTTCGGGCGCGGCAGTGTAGGTAACGGGAATGATGGCGTTGGCCTGAAGGCTCAGCAGTGCCATCACGGCTGGAATAAGCAGGCAGCGCCAGTATTGCCAGCCCAGAGCCGACAGTGCCCGGCGGTGCGTCAGTCCGTTGCGCAGGTAACCTTCGGGGTGGCGCTGGACTGGTTGTCTGAGGGCGTTGTGCAGATGGTCTGACATGGCATCTCCCTCGATGGTGACCTAGTGCACCACGTTAACATGGAGTAGCAGTTTTTGCCCCGGATACAAATACTTGTTGCGGGTGTCCTTGGGGTTCCACTTGCGAATGTCGGCAATCGTGACCCGGAAGCGACTGGCGATGCTGGCCAGGGAGTCACCACTGCGAACCCGATAGGTAACCTTGCGAATCTCTTCCCGGGCGGAGCGGGAAGGGGCCTTGCTGTCTTGTGGCACCCAAACGGTGAGTTGTTGGCCGACCCGGAGTGGGTCGCCCGGTGCCATACCGTTCCAGTGGGCGATATCGCGAGAGGTAACATTGTATTGGCGGCCAATTTTCCAGAAAGAATCACCGGCACGCACGGTGTAGGCAATTTTTCGGGTATTGCCGGGTTGGCGCTGGTTGCGAGTACGGTCCAGTCGCTGCGAGAGACTTTGCGAATAGGCCTCCTGATTTTTCAGGGCGCCAGGAATGAGCAACGTCTGGCCAACCCGTATGGTGCTACCGGTCAGGTTGTTGGCTTGTTTGATAACCTCGATCGTGGTGCGGTACGTGCGGCCGATCGATTGCAGGTTATCACCGGACTTGACGGTGTAGCGATGCCATTGCAGGCGTTTGGCGGGCGGTAAATCGACCAGGGCCTGTTGCAGTTGCTGACGCTTGTCGACCGGTACCAGTATCTGGTGGGGGCCGTCTGGGTGAGTGGCCCAGCGGTTGAAACCCGGGTTCAGGCGATAGATTTGCTCCAGGTCGGTGTCCGACATATCGGCGATCTGGGCAAGGTCGATCTGACCTCCGGTTTCTACCACGGCAAAGAATGGGGTGTTGTCAATGGGGGTGAACGGGATGTTGTATTTTTCCGGGTACTTGAGCAGTTGCGCCAATGCCAGCAGCTTGGGGACGTAGGCCTTGGTTTCCTTGGGCAGATCCAGTGACCAGAAATCGGTGGGTTTGCCGGCTTCCTTGTTGCGGCGGATTGCCCGGCTTACCGTGCCACCACCAGAGTTATAGGCCGCCAGTGCCAGGTGCCAGTCGCCATCAAAACGATTGGCCAGGTTGCTGAGGTAGTCCAGGGCGGCATTGGTGGCTGCGCGGATGTCGCGGCGACCGTCGTACCACCAGTCTTGTTTTAAACCAAAATAGGTGCCGGTTGACGGAATAAACTGCCACACCCCGGAAGCTCGCCCATGGCTGTAGGCGAAAGGGTCAAATGCACTTTCGACGATTGGCAGCAAGGCTACTTCACCGGGCATATTGCGGACTTCGATTTGTTCGGCGATGTAATAAATATACGGCTCGGCACGCTGGGACACCCGGTTGATATAGGTCGGGTGCTTGATAAACCAGTCACGTTGCAGCTTCAGGCGTGGATTGTCTATGTCCAGCTGCAGGCTGAAATTGTCCAGCAGCCTATCCCAAACATTGTCGACGCCGTCATCGACCGCTTGCGGCTGCCAATGGTCATCAACAGGGACCGCGGTGGCGGTGGCCTGGTAGCGGGTATCTTCCGGAATAACAGGCTGGCTGACACAAGCACTGAGAAAAAAGGAAGCCAGCAGAACGGGTAGAGCAGGTAGAGAGAGAGGGCGCATGTGAATACAATGTCGATAGAGTCGCGGCACAGTCTAGAGATTGCCGTATACGCTGGCAACCGGATCGCAGTGGTTACAGCCAAAGACATGGTTTATGTCTTGCAGACAGGTTTATTCCAGCGGGAGTGTTATGGGTATCCGGATCAAGTCCGAAGTGTATCAGCAGTGGATAGAGTCAGGCTCCGCCAGGCGTTTGTTGTCCCTTGAGGCTGGTTGGTTAAGAGAGGCTCTGGCCGATTTTCATGGCCATCATTTATTGTACGCCGGGATCGATAATACCCCCCGGTTCTTGAAGCGAACACGATTACGCCATTGTTTTCGTATGGCGCCGGGCTGGGCCAGGGATTCGGGCTGCGATGCGCGGATGCAAGACGATGCCTGGCCATTGGCAGATGAATCGGTTGATGTGGTGGTTTTGCAGCATGGTCTGGATTTGTCGGCCCGGCCACATCAGATGATGCGCGAGGCAGCCAGAGTGCTGGTGCCAAGCGGTTATGTGGTGGTGGTGGGGTTTTCGCCAATGAGTGTGTTTGGTCTGCTGCGACGAGGGTTTACCCTGTCGTCCCGTTTGCCCTGGGTCGTGAACTGCGTCAGTGCGCCGCGGTTGAGTGACTGGCTAACGTTGCTGGACTTCCGGGTGGAGTCGGTTACACCGGTGGCGCATCTGTGGCCATTGCGGTTGCTGTCTGAAGGGGCCAGTCGTCGTTTCGACCGGGTGCTGGCCGGTCATTCCTGGGTGCCTGCCAACGCCTATATCATGGTGGCGCGCAAGACCGTCGCCGGTGTTACGCCGATTCAACCACGGCGCTGGTTGATGAATCCTGGGTTTGGCATGGCTGTACCGGCGGCCAGGGTGGCAGGTGATACACTGCCGACAGTTAATAATCAGCTACCAACAGATTAATTTGGAATACATATATGAAAGTTGAAATCTTCACGGACGGCGCTTGCAAGGGTAATCCGGGAGCCGGCGGTTGGGGAGCGTTGCTGCGTTTTGGTGACAAAGAAAAAGAACTGTGTGGTGGCGAGCGAAATACCACCAACAATCGTATGGAGTTAATGGCCGCGATTCGGGGTCTTGAAGCGTTAACCCGGCCATGTGATGTGGTGCTGACCACGGATTCACAATATGTGAAACAAGGCATCAATCAATGGATGGCGGGCTGGAAAAAAAATGGCTGGAAGACGGCCGCCCGGCAGCCGGTTAAAAACAAGGATTTGTGGCAAGCACTGGATCAGGCCTGCCAGCAGCATCAGGTCGAATGGCAGTGGGTCAAGGGCCATGCCGGCCATGAAGGGAATGAAAAAGCCGATCAGTTAGCCAATCGTGGTGTTGAGCAGGTGATGTTATGAGACAAGTGGTACTGGATACAGAAACCACCGGTATCGGTGAAGGACACCGGATTCTGGAAATTGGTTGCGTGGAGGTGATCGAACGGAAATTGACCGGTCGTCATTATCATCGCTACATCAACCCACAACGGGAAATCGACCCGGAAGCGCAAGCCGTCCATGGCATCAGTATGGAATGGCTGGTTGAACAGGGTTGCCCGGTATTTGCTGATATCGTGGATGAATTCCGGGAGTTTATTGCCGGTGCGGAACTGGTGATTCACAACTCGGCGTTTGATATTGGCATGATGGATTACGAATTCCGCTTGTTGGGCGTGTCACCGACACTGGATTTCTGTACCACACTGGACACTCTCAAGCTGGCCCGGGAGATGTTTCCAGGAGCCCGGGCGTCACTGGATGCACTGTGCAAGCGATTTGATATCGATAACAGTCACCGGGACCTGCACGGGGCTTTGCTGGATGCGGAGATTCTGGCCGACGTTTATCTGATGATGACCGGTGGTCAGACAGATCTGATGTTATCGGTAGAGGATGACAATCGGTCTGGTGAAGGGGATGGACTGGATCTGGAAATGTTACAGGCTCTGGCAGCCAAAGCGGAGTTGCCTGTTATCCTGGCGACAGCCGATGAAGTGTCCGCGCACGAACGCATGCTGGATATGATCGATAAAAAAAGCGAGGGAGCACTCTGGCGGCAGTGATGGTTGCTCAAGGCCTGGCTGCCCGTCCAGGCGATAAAAACGACCAATCCAATAACCAACTGAAGCTATTGCAAGTCGTAATTGTCGCTGGGCAGGTAGACGGCCTGTCAGCTAGAGCCAGTAGGTGACCGCAATAAAACCGATGCCGGTCATCACGATGGTATAAGGAAGCGCCATCAAGACCATCTTGCCGTAAGACAACCGGATCAGCGGTGCCAGATTGGATGTCAGCAAGAACAGAAATGCAGCCTGGCCGTTAGGCGTTGCCACGCTGGGCAGGTTGGTTCCGGTATTGATCGCTGTTGCCAGCAGGTTGAAGTGATCACGGTCGATATGACCGGCATCCAGTGCCTCCTTGACCTCGGTGATATAGACAGTGGCAACAAAGACATTATCGCTGATCATCGACAGCACACCGTTGGCGAGAAAGAAAATGCCAGGCTGGGCGGATGGCGACACATTGTTGGTGTCGAGAATCCAGCTAATGATCGGGGTAAACAAATGCTGGCTGTGAATGACAGCCACGATACTGAAAAATACCACCAGCAACGCGGTAAATGGCAGTGCTTCTTCAAATGCCTTGCCGATTTGATGTTCTTCGATAATACCGTTAAAGGTGGTCAGCAGAATAATGACCATCAAGCCAATAAGACCTACTTCAGCCAGGTGAAACGCCAGGCCAAACACCAGTAATATGGCAACAATGCCTTGTATCACCAGTCGTGCGGTTTGTTTGGACGTCATGCGAGAGGATTGTTTGTTGTCGTAATCCTGAAGGATACGGCGTACATCATCAGGCAGCTGGGTGCCGTAACCGAATATGGCGGTTTTTTCGAGCAGGAAGCAGGTTAACAGTCCTGCGGCCAGTACCGGCATGGTCACTGGGGCCATGGTGGTGAAAAAATCAAAAAACTCCCAGCCAGCGACCTTGGCAATCAACAGGTTTTGCGGCTCACCAACCAGGGTGCAAACACCCCCCAGGGCGGTGCCGACGGCGCCATGCATCAATAAACTACGCAGAAATGCGCGGAAGGTATCAAGGTCCTGGCGATGCTGGTCTTTTAATTGTGCGTCCGAACCGTGGTCGTGGTTCTGAGACAAATTGCCGCTGGCGACCCGGTGATACACACTATAAAAGCCGACAGCCACACTGATCAGTACCGCGGTAACAGTCAGGGCATCCAGAAATGCCGACAGAATGGCCGCTACAATACAAAACAGTAAAGACAGGGTTGTTTTTGATTTTACACCTAGCAGAATCTTGGTGAAGGCATACAGCAGCAGGTCCTTCATGAAGTAGATCCCTGCGACCATAAACATCAGTAACAGAATGACGGGGAAGTTATGGAGCGCTTCTTCGTAAACCGTGTCAGCCGGTGCCATATTGAGCAAGATAGCTTCTATGGCCAGTAATCCACCGGGTTGAAGGGGGTAACACTTCAATGCCATGGCCAGTGTGAAGATAAACTCCACAATCAGGATCCAGCCGGTTATATAGGTACCCAGCGTATAAACGCTGATGATATTGAATACCAGAAAGGCAACAATGGTTTGCTTGTACCACTGGGGTGCGTTGCCCAAGAAGTTATGCCTGAATGCAGCGAGTAAGTTGACGGTCATGCGTTATTCCTTGGTTGCCTCCCTTTTGGGAGACGGGCAATGTAATGGGTTTTCAATTATTTGCAACTTGTGTCCAATACTTGGTTGGTTATCCGTGTACTATCTGCGGTAGATCGTGCTAATGCAGATAAAAAGCCTTGTATATGGTTTTATTTGGCAAGTGCATCGCCATTTGACTTCCGCGTCGCAAAACTTTCGCGATTGGTAGATGAAGTCGATAGAATGGCAATAACAAATGTTCACAAAATACGACAAACACTCATGGCAGAACTAATGATCGGAAGTGAAGAGTCAACGTTTGCAGTATCGTTGAACCTGGTAAAAGCCGAGGTGGCCAACGCACTGGATCAAGCCGCTGCACAGTTGGATATGTATTCAGAAACGGGCAGCCCGGAGCAGTTTCGCGCCTTTTTGGCCGAGGTTCAGCAAGTACGGGGCACATTCAAGATGCTCGATTTCCGTGCTGGCGAGCGTATTTGTGAGGAGTTTGCAGAAACTGGCCGGTCTGCTCGGGGTGAGCGGCTGGCGGATCAGACATTAACGGTGTTTACCCAGGCCATTGTATTCCTGAAACGGTTTGTCGATTTGCTGGGTGCCGGTTATCCATTGTCCCCCAGCTTGCTGATCCCCTCTATTAACCAGATCCGTAAAGAACGTAACGATGCGCCCCTGCCGGAAGCCTATTTCTTTCTGGTGAACCTGCGGCCTCGTGTGACGATCCCCAAGGTTGAGTCCGGCATGATGCGCTTCCCGTATCGGCGAGCGCGCCAGATGTACCAGCTGGGCTTGCTGGGCCTGATGCGTCGGCAAGGCCGGAAGGGGCCTGTGATGGTGATGTCCCGTGCCATCAGCCGTTTTGAAAAGGCGAGCCGGGGTGGTGCTTCCTGGTTGTTCTGGCATACGGTGATGGGTGCCCTGGACGCGCTGGCGCAGGAAAACTTCGAAATGACGCCGTCGCGGCTGACTCTGATGGGGCAGCTGGACAAGCAAGTGCGACATGTTCAGGACACCGAAGGCAAGGCATTTGCGGAGAAGCAGCCAGACTGGTTGCTGAAGGAATTTGTTCATATCATATCGCTGGCACAGCCGGATTCCGACCTGATTCGTACTCTGCAGGAAGAGTTCCAGATTGGCCGTGGTGTAAAAGAAGCCCAGCTGGTGGAATTCCGTAACCAGTTACGAGGCCCGGATACCGCCGCCATGGAATCACTGGCGACCGCGTTGCAGGAAGAGCTGCAAATGATCAAGGACCAGGTCGACCTGATTGAGCGTATCGACATCAGTGCTGAAGACTTCGAGGACTTGCTGGCGTCGTTGGCGCGTATCGGTGACACCCTGATGATTACCAATCAGGCGTTACCGGCAAGTCGTACCCTGGCGCTGGTTGAGCAGTTGCGGGCAGGTGGAACCCATGCCCTGAAAGATAATGTCGCCAGTGTGGCGGACAGTATCATACGTTTGGAGCAGGACTTGCGCGCGATATCGCACAGTGGCCTGGACACCAAAACCCTGGTCGATCCAATCAGCCTGAGAGAAGCCCGTATTGCTGTGGTCTCAGAATCCATGACAGCCCTGGCGATGATCAAACGGGCAATTGGCAGTTATTTGGAATCAGACGGCGACCACCTGCATATCAAAAATGTCGGTAAAAGCTTGCTCGACGTGGCCGGTGCGCTGTTGTTTCTCGATAAACGCCCGGCTCATGATGTGCTGCTGGCGCTGAATAACTTTATTACGTATCAGGTGTTGGCTGCCCGTGAACCGATAGAAGAACATAAAATGGAAGCATTTGCTGACGCTATTACGGCTATTGAGTATTTTCTCGATACCCTTAATGGCCAGACTGCCGGTGCTGATGAAGCGATTCGACTGGCACAAGAGAGTCTTGTGCATCTGCAGAGCTGACCATGATGCTGCATGATGCGCTGCTGGGATTGCTCGGCTCGATTATTGTCCTGATTCTGGTTGTGGTTGCCGTGATGTGGCTTGGGCAATCCTGGTTTATCCAATGGCTAAAGGGCACGGCCGGGATGCTGATGCTGTTTGGCGGGTTTCTGCTGGTGTATATCGCCCTGGACTTGTGGAGCTACAAACAAGCGCAGCCGGATGTACCGGAGTTGACGGTCAGTGTCTATGAAACCGGCGACCAGGTATTTGATATCAGCCTGGTGGATGAAACCGATATTGAAAAACGCTATATCCTGAATGGTGACCAGTGGCAGCTGGATGTTCGGCTGCTGACCTGGGACGGCCCGTTTCAGGCATTGAGTGCCGCACCGGTTTATCGCCTGGATCGGTTGTCGGGGCGTTTTTTATCGCTGGAGCAGGAGCGTACAGCAGAACGTACACTGTTTGAGTTATCGAGTTCAGGCATGATTGACTCGTGGAATCTGGTCAAGGATATCGGCTTCTGGCTGCAGGCGGAGATGGGAAGTGCGGTATTTATGCCATTGGTTAATGGTGCGGTGTATGCCGTTTATATTACCCCCGCTGGGGTGGTCGCTCGACCGGTTAATGATGTGGCCGAAAAAGCATTGGGTGGCGACTGGTGATTACGCCCGTTAGCCGGGCAGAAGATAAAGCATAAAAAAACGGGCACCTTGCCCGTTTTTTTATGCTTGTCGTTCAGGCTGGAAACAGTTCGCCAATCTTTGTGGCCAACATCATATCGCCTTCTACTCGTAATTGGCCCGACATAAAGGCTTGCATGCCGTCTGTTTCACCGCTGGCAATACCGGCCAGTGTTTCAGTGTTCATAACCAGAGTGACGTCTGCATCATCATTTTCGCCTTCGCCAACGGTGCAGGTGCCATCTGCGATAGCGATATAGTAGTCATCACCATCTTCGATACTGAATTGGAACGTGGCGTTCAGGTCGTTGGCTGCATCTGAATCAAAGCGCTTGTTCAGTGTATTGATAATCTCTGCGACGGAAGTCATGGGCTTGTTCCTTTATTGTTAGTGTCATGCACTGACTTTAGATGATCTGGATTGGCGTATCTAAAACGAATGGCAGGAGGTATTTAACCATAGCCACACTCTATGTGGCACATGAACAGGTGTCAACCTGGATTCAAACGACTGTATGAATATGGTGGATTATTCCTGACTGGCAACTTGTTGCGCCACCGGGTTCAGGTAGACTAGCGGTTTTACATTTAAGGAAGTGTGAGTGGAATTTGTTGCTGAGTATGGATTGTTTTTACTGAAAACAGTCACCATCGCTGGCGCTATTATCTTGTTGCTTGGGGCTGTAGCCAGCATGGGGATGCGCCACAAACCACGTTCTGAAGGTGAGTTGGTGATCAAACGCCTGAATGATGATATCGATGAATATAAAGAAGTGATCGAAGAGGCGGTGTTGGGCAAGCATGAGCTGAAAGCCCTGCACAAACAGCGCGACAAGGAAGAAAAGGCCGAGGAGAAAGCAGAGCGCAAACGGCTCAAAAGCGGAGTGGAAGAAGAACCTGCCCAAAAAAGAGTGTACGTTATTGATTTTAATGGTGATGTACGGGCCAGTGAGGTGGACTTGTTACGTCATGAAATCACCGCCATCCTGACCTCTGCACGGGCCGAAGACGAAATTGTACTGCGGCTCGAAAGTCCGGGGGGCATGGTGCACACCTATGGTCTGGCAGCATCGCAGTTGGAGCGTATTCGTAATCAAGGGGTCAAGCTGACAATCTGCGTGGATGAAGTAGCCGCGAGTGGTGGTTATATGATGGCCTGCCTGGCTGATCGCATTATTGCCGCCCCTTTTGCGCTGGTGGGTTCTATTGGGGTCATGGCGCAACTGCCCAACTTCAACAAACTGCTGACAAAACACGATGTTGACTATGAGTTGTTTACGGCAGGAGAGTACAAGCGCACTGTCACCATGTTTGGGCAAAACACTGATAAGGCCCGGGATAAGTTCCAATCGGATCTTGAGGAGACGCATGTGCTGTTCAAGCAGCATATCCAGCGTTATCGCCCCAAGCTGGATGTCGCTGCCGTGGCGAATGGCGATGTCTGGTATGGGCAGCAAGCGGTTGAGCTGGACCTGATCGATGAGCTGGGCACCAGTGATGACTATATAACCAAGGCCTGTGCTGATGCTGACGTATTCAGTGTTCGTTATGAGTACAAAAAGACCTTGCAGGAAAAAATCGGTTTTGCCGTTCAGGGTGGCATCAGTAAAGCAGTAACAACCGTACTGAATCGGGTGCAGCAGCAGTCTGTCAGTAAAAGCTGAAAATGATCAGGCTGCCCTGGTTGTTTTTGCGGTAGCCCGATATCACCGGCAGGGCCAGTTTTCTGGCCCGGCCTGTTACTGTCCTCTCTCGGTTATTGGTCTCTCGGCCGGATTTTGTTGCCTGACCCCTTTTCAGCTTCTTGCCTAATCTCGTCTTAACTTGTCACTGACCGCAATTGGGTTGGGGTAGTTAAATACCACGATGTAACTGGATATCACGAAAGTGATAATGGCGGTTGCCTGTATCAGCAATGAACCACGCTCCGACAGCAGGGAGCTTTCAACGGCAACAAAAGCGACCAGTAACGAAAATTCACTGATTTGCCCCAACCGAAAGCCGACATCCCAGGCCAGACTGGTGCGCTCGCTAAAGCCCCGCAGCAATACCCGGAATGTAATGGGTTTGAGTGCCAGGACGACGACCGCCAAGGTGATCGCACTGACCGCGACCGACGGTAGCATCGTCAGGTCAAGCCCCGCGCCCAGGGCAAAGAAAAACATAACCAGAAAAAAGTCTCGCAAGGGTTTGAGACTAATGGCGATAAACTGGGCAATGGGGCTGGTGGCCAGAGTAATACCCGCAATAAAGGCACCGATTTCATAGGTCAGGCTCGCCAGCTGTGCTGCTTCAGCCAGTGACAGACACCAGCCGATGGCAAGAATAAACAGGTATTCACGGTAGCGGTCAAAGCGGGTGATCAGAGGCAGCAAGACAAACCTGACTGCCAGGTAGGCAACACCAATCAGCAGGGGCAGGGCAATAAACGGCTGCCAGACGGGCATCTCGCTGTCGCCTTTCATTACGCCCAGAAAGATCAGTGTAAAAATGGCCAGCATGTCTTGCAGCAGTAACAGACCGATCATCAGGTTGCCCATATGTTTATGGTGCAACACCGTGGTAGGCAAGAGTTTCAGGCCAATAATGGTACTGGAGAACATCAGCGCCAGGCCAATAATAATGCTGTCCATCTGGCTGAAACCAAAGAGCCAGGTAATGGAGAAACCGGCAAGGAAAAACACCAGCGAGCTGGCCAGGCCAATGGTCGATGCCTGTTTTATTACGGCGATCAGTGAACTGGGCTGCATATCGAGGCCGAGCAGGAATAGCAGGAAAATAATGCCGATGTGCGACATGTTTTCCAGTTGCTCCGGGTGATCAATCCAGCCAACCCCAAAAGGGCCGATCAGAGTGCCGAGGGCAATATAGGCAATCAAGACAGGCTGGCGGGTATAAAGGGCAAAGGTAGCCAGTATCGAAGCGCCCGCAAAAATCAAAAAAGTCGAAAAAACAATGTCTTGCTGCATGCCTTGCTCCTTTGTTGCCGGTTTCAGATTACGATAGCGCCGCCGAGCCTGCCAGTCTGTTATGGCGCAGATTGTTGCCTATAGCGATTTATTGCGTTGAGGTCCACAAGGGCAGAGCGGTATTTTCTGGCCGGGAGGTTCTGGCCGGGAGAAACGCAACAGGCTCCCGAAGGAGCCTGTTGCTGGTGCGTCGGTACTGGCCACAAGGGTCAGCACACAGAACGATGGTTACGCAATGCTAGCGTGAAACCCGGGCGAACAATGGCCGCTGGTCATCCATCGCCGCCTGGTATGGCTGGCTGAAAGATGAAAAGGCTGCCAGTGCATGCGCTTCATTCTGGTCGTCACGCAGGGCGTAGGAGCTGAAGCCAACCCGTTTCATAAAAAACAGCTGGTCAATCAAGACATCACCCACAGCGCGTAAATCACCGGCGTAGTGGTACTGGTCACGCAGCAGACGTGCGGTGGAATAACCACGACCATCGCTGAACTTGGGGAAGTCCACGGCAATTACAGCAAAATTGCGACACTGTTCGGCCACCATCTCAGCCAGCTGGTCGCTGTTCAGATACAGCCCCAGCTTGCCCCGTGATGCCAGGGGTTGTAATTCTGCTTGTTGATGTGTCCAGCGGTCCAGCGAAATCAGACTGTATTCCGTGGCGATGGCATCGTCGTCGATACGGGTCCAGACATCGTCGGCAACAAAGGCCCCGTCTTTAATCAGCTTTGCCATATACCGCCTCCTTGAAAGTGTTATGACCAATACGTTGGTAGGTTTCGAGAAAGGATTCGCCCACATGGCGAGAGGCCACGTACAGATCGAGTACCTTGGCGACCACACCGGTCAGCTGTTCGCGGGAGAACGATGGCCCCAGAATCTTGCCCAGAGAGGCCGTACCACGTTCGCCGGAGTTGCCGCCGAGTGACACCTGATAAAATTCCTGACCTTTTTTATCAACCCCCAGGATGCCAATGTTACCGACATGGTGGTGACCGCAGGCGTTCATGCAACCGGAGATATTCAGGTCGATTTCACCCAGATCATGCAGGTAATCCAGATCGTCGAAGCGGACTTGCAAATCGTCGGCAATCGGGATCGACTTGGCGTTCGCCAGGGCGCAGAAGTCGCCTCCCGGGCAGCAAATCATGTCGGTCAGCAAGCCCAGGGTGGGTGTTGCCAAACCCAATGCTTTGGCCTGTTGCCACAGGGTAAACAGCTGGCGCTGTTCAACGTTGGCCAATACCAGGTTCTGCTGGTGGGTCGACCGTAATTCACCAAAGCTGAATTCATCGGCCAGGGTGGCAATCTGCTCCATCTGCTCGGCGGTAACATCGCCGGGTGGCGTGCCTTTCTGCTTCAGGGTCAGGGTGACTACTGCGTAACCAGACTGTTTGTGTGCCCGGACGTTACGGCCAAGCCAGCGAACAAAGGCCGGGTTTTCCGCTTTGGCAGTTTCCAGTTCGGCCGGGTTGTTATCCAGTGTGGCGTAAGCGGGGTCAACAAAGTGTTTTTTGACTCGCTCCAGCTCTGCGCTGGTCAGCCTGGCGGCAGAATCCTTGATACGGTTCCATTCCGCCTCGACCAGTTCACCCAGACGCTGAACGCCCAATGCCTTGGTCAGAATCTTGATGCGGGCCTTGTACTTGTTGTCACGACGGCCAAACTGGTTATAGACCCGAATCACGGCTTCGAGATAAGTGAGCAGGTCTTGCTCTGGCAAAAATTCCCGAATGGTTTCACCAATGATCGGTGTGCGGCCGAGGCCACCACCGACCAGAATACGGTAGCCCAGTTCGCCGGCGTCGTTACGGATAATATGAACGCCAATATCGTGAACCTTGGTGGCTGCCCGGTCTTCACCGGGAACCGAGTTGACCGCAATCTTGAATTTACGGGGCAGGAAAGCAAATTCCGGGTGGAAGGTTGACCACTGACGGATGATTTCACAATACGGACGAGGATCTACCAGTTCTTCTGCAACCACACCAGCGTATTCGTCCGTGGTGGTGTTACGAATACAGTTACCACTGGTTTGTACCGCGTGCATTTGCACTTTTGCCAAATCAGCCAGAATCTGAGGGCAGTCTTCCAGCTTGGGCCAGTTGAACTGCAGGTTCTGGCGAGTACTGAAGTGGGCATAGCCTTTATCGTAGTCGCGGGCGACCTTGGCCAGAGCGCGCATTTGCTCAGCAGTAAAGGCGCCATAAGGAATCGCGACCCGTAACATGGGGGCGTAGCGTTGCACGTAGATGCCATTCTGCAGGCGCAGTGGCAAGAACTCATCTTCAGCGATTTCCCCGGCCAGATAGCGTTCCGTCTGGCTTTTGAATTGGGCAACGCGCTCGTTCAGGATCTGCTGATCGTACTCGTCGTATTGGTACATAATCTCTCGGTTGCTTCTTCATCGGCTCATGGCCAATGGTGGTTTTTTAGTTGGGCGAACATTACCAAAGCCGCTTTATTCTTAAAACGACTATTTATCTATATCGTAATTACTTTTGTGCCTTAGATCGTTCGATAAAACCGAACAGGTTGTTTTTCAAGGCGTTGTGGCGGGATTGTCCTTTGTGACAGGTAAATCGGCTATGTCACTGAATACCGCATTGACGCCCATGGCTAACAATGAATCCGCCTGTGTCGGGTTGTTGACTGTATAGGCACGCAGGTTAAAGCCGGCATTGGCCAGTGTCCGAATCACTTCCGGGTCGGCCAGATCGGCACAAAAATGCAACCCTTCGCAGCCCAGCCTGGTCAGGCGTAACACGGCATCTGCCGGAATGGCTTCCGTCAGCAAGGCGCGTGGCACCTCGGGGAGGGCGGAGCGGGCGTACTGCAGCGATAACGGGTTAAACGAGCTGAGTAAAATCGGCACCATGCCGGTTTCAGCCAGTGTTGCCTGATATGCCATGACCAACGCCTGAACAGTTTCAGCCTCACGGCCAACCACTGCCTTGATTTCCAGATTAAGGCCGATGCTGTGCTGGCAGGCCCAGTGCAGCAAGGCCTGCAGGGTGGGGATTCGTTCGTGGCAGAAGTGATCGGCAAACCAGCTGCCAGCATCCAGCTGCTGTAATTCGATCAGGGTATGGCGCAAGAGCCAGCCATGGCCATTGGTGCAGCGGTCGAGCCGTTCGTCGTGGAAAATAACGGCCTGGCCGTCAGCACTCAGGGCAACGTCCACTTCTATCCAGTTGGCACCAGCCTGCTGGGCGAGCCGGAAGGCGGCCAGGGTATTTTCCGGTGCCAGACGACTGGCGCCGCGATGGGCAATCACTGTGCTGGTGCGCATGGTCTGGCCTCCGGTGGCTAAACAGATAAATGAACCCATTGGCGTCGTTGCCAGATCAGGCTATAGATCAGCGACAGACCGGTACGTTGGACGCCCTGCAGGATCCAGACTCCCACCAGACCAAACCCCAGTACCGGGCCAACAAAATAGGCCAGCGGCAAGAAGACACACCATTGCATGGTCAGATTGATCTTCATGATCTGGCGACTGGCACCAGCCCCCAGCAGTGCCTGGGTCAGCACCATGGCGGTGACTTCGAGGGCTATAAAGATACCGGTGATCTGCAGGGGGAGAATACCGGCCTGAATCAGTTTCGTCTCGGTGGTGAATATACCCAGAATCCATTCCGGGAACAGGCACAACGGCAAGCCCAGTAGCGCAAGAGTCAGGGTCGCGACCCTGACGACATCCCAGCCCCAGCGGTGAGCATCCTGGGGGTGGCCTGCTCCGAGCGCATGGCTGACCAGGCTGGTGGCGGCAATACCCATACCGACTGCGGGCAGAATCAGGATCAGTTGCAGGCTGATCAGGATATGACCAATGGCCTGCTCCCGGGTGCCAATCTGGCCGATAATCCAGAACAGAATGCTGATACCGAGGGCAAACAGTGTTTGTTGGGCGGAATTGGGCCAGGCCAGTCGGATCAGCTGCAGCAGGGTTGCCCGGGTAGGGAATTTGATTTGGCCCAGACGCTGGCGTTTATGGGTGAATGTCAGCCAGGACAGCAGGGCACTGCCAAACACCAGTGCCATGGCGGTACCAATACCAGAGCCAACAGCGCCCAGTCCTTGCCAGTCACCGATACCGAATACCAGCAGATAGCTGAGTGAGATATTAACCACATGCATCAGTAGCAGGACTTGTAGATAAAAGCGGGTTTCGCCAATACCACTCCAGAATCCACGGTAGACGAAATTCATCGCGACGGCGATCAGGGCAGCGGTGCGCCATTGGAAATACGGTGTGGCAATGGCAGCGACGTCACTGTTGTTGGTCAGGGACGGAATCAACGATGGCGCAAGAAAAATAAACAGCAGGGATAACGGCACCGCCAGCAAGATGGCAGAAAGCAAACCAGCCATCAGCGGCTCGTGCAGGGTGGCGGTTTTGCCCGCGCCGATACGGCGGGCTACCAGTGCCTGTACGGCCGCGGCCAGCCCCATGACAATGGAAACCATCATAAAGGAGGCGTAGCCACCAATACCAATAGCCGCCAGGGCGGCATCACCGAGGCGGCCTACCATGGCGGCATCAATCAGATTGATCAGGCTTTGTGACAGCATGGCACCGATGATTGGCAGGCCAATACCAAAAATCCGGGTCAGGCGCTGCGGTTCAATCCGCAGCAGTTTGCCAAGCCAGTGCTCAACTGACATGGCTCAGCGGTCGTAGTTGAGGTTGGGTGCCAGCCAGCGCTCCATGGTGTCAACAGTCATCCCCTTGCGGTCAGCGATGTCTTCCACCTGATCCTTGGCGATTTTTCCCAGGCCAAAATATTTGGCGTCCGGGTGTCCAAAATACCAGCCGCTGACTGAAGCCGCCGGACTCATGGCAAAGCTTTCGGTGAGGAATACATCGGTATTGGCCTCGGCGTCCAGCAGTTTGAACAAGGTGGCTTTTTCGGTGTGATCCGGACAGGCCGGGTAGCCAGGGGCTGGTCGAATCCCCTGATACTTTTCCTTGATCAGTTGTTCGTTATCCAGTTGTTCGTCCGCTGCGTAGCCCCAGATATCCTTGCGCACGATTTGGTGCATATGCTCGGCAAAGGCTTCGGCCAGACGGTCGGCCAGTGCCTTGATCATGATGCTGTTGTAATCGTCATGGTTGGCATTGTAATTCTGCGCCAGCTGCTCGGCTTCAATCCCGGCGGTGACAACAAACGCTCCCATGTAATCCTGTTTGCCATGGGTGAGCTGATCTTCTGGTGTGACAAAATCCGCCAGCGAGTAATTGGGCTGGTCGTTGGGTTTGTCGGTCTGCTGGCGCAGGTGATGCAGAATGGCCAGTTCTTCGGATGGGTTGTCCGGGTTGAAGATCACGGTGTCGTCGTTGCCCCGTTTGGCCGCAGGCCAGAGGCCAATTACAGCACGGGCGCGGAACAGCTTTTCATCGACAATGCGTTTCAGCATCGCCTGGGCGTCCTTGAACAGATTGGTGGCCGCTTCGCCGACAACGTCATCGGTGAGAATGCGGGGGTATTTTCCAGCCAGTTCCCAGGACATGAAAAACGGCGTCCAGTCGATGTAATCCACCAGTTGAGCGACATCAAAATGGTCAAACACCTGGATACCCAGTTTTTTGGGTGTCGTGGGCTGATAGTTGGCCCAGTCGCAGGTAAAACCATTGGCAACGGCTTTGGGGTACGGCAGCAAGGCCTTGGCTTTGCGGTTGGCATTACGTTCACGGACGTGGATGTATTCGTCGCGAGTGGCTTCAATAAAGGCGGGTTTGGCCGCAGGTGTCACCAGTTTTTGAGCGACCCCGACGGCACGGGAGGCATCGGCGACGTAAATGGCAATGTCGTTTTTGAACTGAGGTTCAATCTTGACCGCCGTGTGCGCCTTGGAGGTAGTGGCGCCGCCAATCATCAGTGGGATGTGGTAATCGAGTCGTTGCATTTCACGGGCAACGTGAACCATTTCATCCAGTGAGGGGGTAATCAGACCGGACAGGCCAATGATATCGACGTTTTCTTCTTTGGCGGTTTTGAGAATTTTTTCCGCCGGCACCATCACGCCGAGGTCAATCACCTCAAAGTTGTTGCACTGCAATACCACGCCAACGATGTTTTTACCGATATCGTGGACATCCCCCTTGACCGTGGCCATCAGGATTTTTCCCTGGGTTTCGGACTTGCCGTCTTTTTCTTCTTCGATATAAGGCAACAGATAGGCTACGGCCTGTTTCATTACCCGGGCGCTTTTGACTACCTGGGGCAGGAACATTTTACCGGAACCAAACAGGTCGCCGACGACGTTCATGCCGTCCATCAATGGCCCTTCGATCACTTCAATCGGCCGGGCAAATTGCTGGCGGGCCGCTTCGGTATCTTCCTCGACATAGGTATTGATGCCCTTGACGAGGGCGTGGGTCAGCCGCTCGGTAATCGGCAGGGTGCGCCATTCTTCGGTTTCTTTTTCGGCCACTGAACCATCGCCACGATAATTTTCGGCGACGGCTAACAGGCGGTCGGTGGCATCATCACGGCGATTGAGAATCACGTCTTCTACCAGGTCTTTCAGTTCTGCTGGCAGGTCATCGTAGACCGCCAGCTGGCCGGCGTTGACAATCCCCATGCTAAGGCCGTTTTTGATGGCGTAGTAGAGGAAGACCGAGTGAATGGCTTCCCGCACCGGGTTGTTGCCCCGGAACGAGAACGATACGTTGGAGACCCCGCCGGATATTTTGGCGTGAGGCAGGTTGTCGGTAATGAATTTGCAGCTGTTGATAAAATCAACGGCGTAGTTGTTGTGCTCTTCGATACCGGTGGCGACGGCAAAGATGTTCGGGTCGAAAATAATATCAGACGGATCAAAGCCGACTTCATCGACCAGAATACGGTAGGATTTTTCACAGATTTCGTTCTTTCGGGCTTCGGTGTCGGCCTGGCCCTGTTCATCAAATGCCATGACCACTACGGCGGCACCGTAACGCAAGCAACGTCTGGCCTTGTCGACAAACTCCTGCTTGCCTTCCTTGAGCGAGATGGAGTTCACCACTGCTTTGCCCTGGATACATTTCAGGCCAGCTTCGATGATATCCCACTTGGACGAGTCGACCATGATGGGGACGCGGGCAATATCCGGCTCGGCGGCAATCAGATTCAGGAAGCGTACCATCGCGGCCTTGGAATCCAGCATGCCTTCATCCATGTTGATATCGATGACCTGGGCGCCGTTCTCGACCTGCTCACGGGCGACGGTCAGGGCCTGATCGTAGTTTTCATCCACAATCAGGCGCTTGAAGACTGCCGAGCCGGTGACGTTGGCACGTTCGCCAACGTTGACGAACAGGCTGGTCTCATCAAAGTTGAATGGTTCCAGACCCGCCAGTCGGCAGGCCGGTTTGATCTCCGGGATAACCCGGGGGGTATGTTTGGCCACCGCGTCGGCGATGGCACGGATGTGCTCCGGGGTAGAACCACAGCAACCACCGAGAATATTCAGAAAACCGCTGGAGGCAAATTCTTCAACGATGGCGGCCATTTCTGCGGGAGTCTGGTCGTATTCGCCAAATTCGTTGGGCAGGCCAGCATTGGGGTGGGCTGAAACAAAGCAGTTGGCCTTGTTGCTTAATTCCTCGATATGGGGACGCAGCTCTTCGGCACCGAGGGCACAGTTCAGGCCGATGGTTAATGGCCGGGCATGGGTAAGCGAGTTGTAAAAGGCTTCTGCTGTTTGTCCGGACAGGGTACGGCCCGAGGCATCAGTGATGGTGCCGGAAATCATGATGGGCAGTGCTTCGTCGCGGGCTTCAAAAACGCCTTGTACGGCAAAAACAGCGGCCTTGGCGTTGAGGGTGTCAAAAATGGTTTCAATCAGAATCAGGTCGGCGCCGCCATCCATCAGGGCTGCAGTGGCTTCGGTGTACTCTTCGACCAGCTGGTCGAAGGTGATAGCCCGGTAGCCGGGGTCGTTGACATCCGGAGAGATGGAGCAGGTCTTGCTGGTGGGGCCGAGTACGCCCGCGACATAACGGGGAATACCTGTCTCTGCCTCGACTTCGTCGCAGACACGGCGGGCAATGGCCGCTGCTTCGCGGTTTAACTCCGGCACCAGGTCTTCGAGCTGGTAGTCGGCCTGGGAGACCCGGGTACTGTTGAAGGTGTTGGTTTCGAGTATGTCGGCCCCAGCTTCCAGGTACTGGCGATGAATGCCAGCAATAATCTCGGGTTGGGTCAGCACCAGCAGGTCGTTGTTGCCCTTGATTTCCTGGTTCAGGTCAGCAAAACGCTCACCGCGATAATCCTTTTCTTCCAGTTGATGCGACTGAATCAGGGTCCCCATGCCACCATCCAGAATATGGATGCGTTGGGTGAGATTCTCTTTCAACTGCTGAATACGGCGTTGGCGGCTGGCGTTGGGCATGGTGCTTGGACTCACTCGAATGAACTGCGGATCGACAAAAAAAGGGCCGGGATTATATCAGAGGTGCACCAGCTTGTCTTATCCAACTATATTAGTGGGGTATTTCGCTGGCTGGCGGGTTTCGCTACAATGGCGATCAGTTTTGAGGATGTGTTTATGACCGAATACGTAAAGATTACACCGGATGCCGAAGCTTACCTGGCTGAGTTGTTGAGTAAACAACCAACACCAGATATGTCTGTGCGGGTATTTATCACCCAGCCGGGCACCCGTTACGCTGAAACCTGTCTGGCTTACTGTCGCCCGGAAGAGGTGAATGAAAACGATAAGCTGCAACAGATGGAGCTGCTCCGGGTTTACGTTGAGGCGATGAGTGTGCCGTATCTGGAAGAGTCCATTATCGACTTTGCCAAGGATCGTATGGGGGGACAGCTGACGATCAAGGCTCCCAATGCCAAAATGCCCAAAGTCACTGAGGACAGCCCGGTGGAAGAGCGTATCAATTATTTGCTCTATACCGAGATCAACCCGGGCCTGGCATCCCATGGTGGTGAGGTCAGTCTGGTGGAACTCACTGATGACGGGCTGGCGATTCTCAAGTTTGGTGGTGGTTGCCAGGGTTGCAGCGCCGTGGATATGACATTAAAAGACGGTGTTGAAGCCAGTCTGATCGCCAAGATTCCTGAGGTTCAGGGTGTGCGCGATGTAACGGATCACAGCGTGACGGATAAGGCGTACTTTAAATAGCAAATAGCAGTACTACGTGGCGTCGCAGCAGGCATTCTGTTCTGCTGTTCTCGATAAGATTGACCCGTTGGCGGGCAGAATTGTGCTGCTGCGCTACCGGGTTAATTCCTCTTTTTTCTTTAACCTTTGCGGATGCCCCGATGAATATCAGGGTATGGCGCAAGGCATCTTGTCGGTATTGTCAAAAATCCTGGTGAAAAAATCAGCGGTTTGCTGTCACTTTTGGGTGGATATTTATTGGTTGTATCAAATAATACGGTTGAATGTCTTTTATATAACCAAATAATAGGCAATAGGACTGAAAAACGCCTCTAATAGCGCTTATACCACTCATTGGCCGGTGATATGTCGACAGTTTCTTCTGTGCCAATCCGTATAGTTCGATATTCACCGGTCATAGCAGCTGAGAGGGATTGCATGGCGATTCGCTTGGCGTTAGTGTTCGCATCCATATTGCCTGCCCCTGATGTCAGAGGAAAGACAGGCTGGTCCGCTATACTGGTATTAAGCCCGGTCGCTGGACTGGCTGTCGAGGCGTGACCTCTTGTTCGAAATGCTTTCTGGTGTTAGGAGATGCGAATGGCCGCGAATGTGCTGGTCATTGATGACGACCCCTCGGTGCTCGAGAGTATTGCCACATTTTTGGTGGAATACGACTATCAGGTGGTAGCGGCACCGTCCGCAGTGGCTGCCTGGAAAGAACTCGATCGTCATCATATAGATATTGTGGTCTGTGACTTGCGAATGCCCGACACTAGCGGTATTGAATGGCTGGAGCAGCTGAAACAGCGCTGGCCGTCATTACCTGTGATTGTTGTGTCCGGAGGCGGGGTTATGGACGATGTTGTCCAGGCCTTGCGTATGGGGGCGGATGATTTTCTGGTCAAGCCGATTCTTGATCTGGAAATGCTGCACCACGCCATCAAGCGGGCGCTGGAGCGGGTTGAACTGGAAACAGAAAATACCGCTTATCGGGAATATCTGGAAAAGACCAATGCCGAGTTAAGGCACGGTCTGGAAGAGTTGCGTACCGACCAGATGGCAGGGCGGCAAATCCAGATGCGCATGCTGCCCGATTCGCTGAACTATAACGGCTTGTGCTGCGATCACCGGATTTTCCCGTCGCTGATGTTAAGTGGTGATTTTCTCGACTATTTTGAGCTGGGCGAGCATCGGCTGGTGTTCTATATCGCCGATGTTTCCGGCCATGGCTCTTCGTCGGCGTTTGTCACCGTGTTGCTGAAAAACCTTACCTATCGTTTGCGGCGCAATTATCGCCGGGGCTCCAGTGATGATTTGTTGCATCCATCGCAGGTGCTCAGTCGCATGAATGACGAAATGCTGGCTACCGGGCTGGACAAGCATCTGACCATTTTTTACGGCATCCTGGATACTCGGGAGTCGGTGCTGGAATACAGCGTCGGTGGCCATTTGCCCATGCCCGCATTGCTGGATGCTTCCGGGTGTCGTTATCTTGAAGGCCAGGGGATGCCGGTTGGCCTGTTTCGCGAGGCAGAGTACACCACTCGCCACCTGGAACTGCCGTCTGCTTTCCGGTTGTTACTGTTTTCCGATGGCGTGCTGGAAATTATTACGGAAGCCAATCTGGCAGCGAAAGAAAAGGCTCTGCTCGGTATGGTTGAGGATCAGAACGGTGACCTGGACGGGCTGACATCCGTACTGGGTCTGGGGAAAGAACTGGAAGTTCCGGATGATATTGCAATGGTCTCTATTGGTCGAGGTAAGCTATGACATCGGGTCAAATTCAGGTTGCCCAGCACCATGGGGTTCAGATTGTACGTTTGATCGGGGATGTTCGACTTAATCTTTGTACTGCATTTGACCGATATATCCGTCAGGTGCTCTCCGATGGTATGTTTGCCAACGTGCTGGTGGATTTATCCTCGGCAGAGGGGGTCGACAGTACAACACTGGGTCAGCTGGCGAAAATAGCGATTGTGAGTCGGGACCGGTTCAAAATCACCCCGACAGTATTTTCTCCTGACCCCAGCATTACACGCATATTGATGAGCATGGGTTTTGACCATGTGTTCCATATTCTGGAAGAGCCGTTTGCCAATGAGGCAGAGTTTCGCGACTGGGTCGATGATACTGTTGATGAAGAAGCGGCTCGGGTACAGATTATTTCTGCGCACAAGGCGCTGATGGACCTGAACGACAGTAATCGCGATACCTTTAGCCAGTTGGTTGAAACCCTGGAATGTCATCAAACCCAATAAACACCCGTCAGGAGATTTTTTGTGGGCATCCGCACAGCAGCCATCATTGGTGGCGGCAGTTTTGGCACCGTCACAGCCAATATTCTTGCAGATAATAATATTCAGGCTATTCAGTGGCTTCGTAACCCGGAAATAGCCGAAAGCATCAATCAGTTACACGTCAATGAGCAGTATTTGCCCGGCATTGCCTTGAATTCATCACTACGGGCAACCACCACCATCGAGGAAGCGGTAGTAGGGGCTGATGTTATTTTTGTCTCTGTCCCCAGCAAGTCGGTTCGAGAGGTTATTTCCGGCTTTGCGCACCTGATCAAACCTGAGCAGGGATTGGTCAGCACCACCAAGGGAATTGAACCCGATGGCTTTTTGTTAATGAGCCAGGTGATTCGTGATGTCTTTCCTGATAACCCGGTCGGGGTGCTGAGTGGCCCCAATCTCGCCAAGGAAATTGCCCGCAAAGAGCTGGCCGGTACCGTGATTGCCAGTGAAAACAGTGATCTTCGTCGTGATATCCAAGAGGCATTAAGCTGCAATTATTTTCGCGTTTATGCATCCAATGATGTGTATGGGGTCGAGCTGGGCGGGGCGTTAAAAAATATTTACGCTATCGTGTCGGGTTTTGTCGCAGCCTTGGGGATGGGGGAAAATACCAAAAGCATGATCATTACCCGCTCCCTGGCGGAAATGAGCCGTTTTGCCGACGCCATGGGGGCCAATCCACTGACTTTTCTCGGCCTGGCCGGTGTGGGTGATCTGGTTGTTACTTGCATGTCGCCACTCAGTCGCAACTTTCGGGTTGGTTATGCCATTGGGCAGGGGAAAACCCTCGATCAGGCGACAGAAGAGCTGGGGGAAGTAGCCGAAGGTGTTAATACCTTGCGCTATGTCAGGGCTAAAGCGGAGGATTCAGGTATCTATATGCCACTGGTGATGGGTGCTTATGAATGTTTGTTTAATGGCGCCGATCCCGGAATGGTCGCTCGAGAGTTGATGACCGGTGAGCATGCGTCCGATGTAGAATTTGCCTTACCCAGGCACGAAATATAACAGGAGTTAGCTACATGTCAGACGTCAACTTTAAAACCAATGTCACCTCAGATGCTTTTTGGCTTCGAACAATTTATACCGTTATCTTTATTTTTGTAATCAGAATGCTTGATCTGGTGTTGCTGTTGTCAACATTGGTGCAATGGGTGTCACGCCTGCTGACAGGCCGCCCTCAAAAAGAATTGGGCAAATTCTGCCAGTCGCTGGGAATTTACTACCAGCAGGTTGTGTATTACCTGACCGGCTGCAATGACGACAAACCTTTTCCTTTCCGGGAGTGGCCTGTCGTTATTGTACCCGAAGACGAGCCAGATGCCGTCGTCGAACCGGCCAGTTCTGATGCCAGCAATAAAGAGACGCCTTGACCAGAAAGGCTGATGTTTTGTGAAAATCTGTATAGTTCGCCATGGTTCTGCAGTGATCGGCAGTATGGATGACCAGCACAGGGAATTGACTGAAAAAGGTCGGTTCCAGGCTCAGGCTGCCGGAGAGTGGATGGCAGAACAGGAATGGAATGACCCGGTATTATGGGTCAGCCCCTATTATCGAACACAACAAACCGCCTCACTGATTGCTGAATCCCTGCCGCTGGATACGGAAGAGCACGCTTTTTTGGTGCCTTCCTCCGACGTCAATACGGTTGTTGATGAGTTGCTATCACAAGAACGGGATATCATTCTGGTATCTCATTTGCCACTGGTTGGACGCCTTGCGGCTTATCTGGTGGAAGGGCAGGTCTTTGATCAGCCCTGGTCTCCGGCAGAGTGCTGGTTACTGTCTGGTGACGTGGCTGGCCCCGGCTGTTTGTCCGTTGAATCAGTCTGGTATCCGGTACTTTCCGGCCTCTGAGTCGTGGCACGGGCTGTACTCGTCTGAGTCTGTTGTCATAATGCCCACTCGCAACAGGTGAGTGGTGCTCAAGTTTGAAACCGATACAGTTTGATTATCCTGGTGGTCATATTGATGGCCTGGAATGGGGTGAGCCGGGTGGGTTAACGGTTATCGCTGTACATGGCTGGCTGGACAATGCGCTCAGTTTTGCTGCTTTGGCGAATCAGCTGCCGGAGATCCATCTGATTGCTCTGGATTTGCCTGGCCATGGCCTGTCTTCCTGGTCGCCGTCTGGCTATCCAATCTGGACACCAGCAGAAGCAATTCTCTGGGTTGCTGATCAACTCCCCCAATCCGTTCATTGGCTCGGTCATTCCATGGGGGCGGCTGCGCTGACGCTGGCTGCGGGCGCCTTTCCGGAGCGTTTCGCCAGTATCGTTTTGCTGGATGCTATTGGTCCGTTGGTCCAGTCTCCTGATCAGGCAGTCAGTACCTTTCGCCGTTATGCCAGTACCTCTGTACGTTCTCTCTTTTCAGGTTATTCAACTCCGGAACAAGCGATTGCTGCCCGGTTAAAAGCGACGCCGGCGGTCACTCCCACAGCGATAGCCCCTGTTATTTTGCGTAATCTTGAGCAGCGTGATCAGCGTTGGTGGTGGCGTACTGACCCGGCTTTACGGCGTCCTTCTGCTTTTCGTTTGACGGAACCCATGGTCGAGGATTTCTTGCGGGCCATGTCTGTGCCAGCACTGGCAGTTCGGGCTGGTAACGGCATGATCCCGGAGGCCATGTTCTGTGCGCGGTTCGAGTGTTTGCCAATGGCTGAGCGCCTGGATCTGGATGGCCATCATCATTTACATCTGGAATCCGCCGGGGCGGTAATTCTGGCCCGATATCTAAATGCTTTCTGGGAGCGTACCAAGTGAAATATATTCAACAGGTCGGCTGGTTTTTTGTGCTTGTGTCGGCGTTGTTATTGGCATTGTCGTTGTCGTGGTTCGGGCAGGCGGCGGCCCATTATGGTTTTGATTATTGGTATGAGTTTTATGATATTGATAACCATATTGAACGATATGGCCCGCAAAACCGCTATATCCGTGGCCTGGACAGTCTGGATAAAGCAGAACATGTACGTCTGTTTAATGCCATCAGTGAGGCGGTACATGACCATGGCGAGGGGCTGCAAGCCATCACCTTTGCTTATCGTGGCAAGACCCGGGTGTTATTGAGAAAGCCTGAGGTGGTTCACCTGCAGGATGTTGCCAATCTGATTGATGTCTTGCGCCTGGCTAGCGGGGTGTTTGCTCTGGTGGCAATTGGTGGCACCTGGTGGTTGCGGCGGCAGCGCCCACGCTGGGGAGTACAAGGTGCTTTGCTGGGTGGGTTATTGGGGTTGACGCTGGTGTCGGTGCTCCTGATTGGTCCCAAACAGGTGTTTTACCATTTGCACAAAATGATTTTCCCACCGGATCATGCCTGGTTTTTCTATTATCAGGATTCACTGATGGCGACGTTAATGAAGGCACCCGATTTGTTTGGCGGTATTGCCGTCACAATTACCGCCGGGGGCTTGCTGCTGTTCGGTTTTTATCTGGTGCTGCTGATTCGTTGGCAGCAACACCAGACAGGGGGCAAGGGCTGATCAGAACGGTGCTGGCGAGAGAATATCCATATGCTCATCCGTAGTCGGATGGCGGAAGGATAATTCTCTGGCATGCAGATGCATGGTAGGTGTTTTTTGTTCTGAATAGTCTGCGCTGTAGAACGGATCACCAATGATAGGGTGGCCAGTCTGCTGCATATGCAGGCGTAACTGATGTGATCGCCCTGTTTTGGGGTACATTTCCACCCGAGTCATCCGCTGGCCTGCGGCATCGGTGTCGACCTCCAGCTTGCGCCAGCGGGTCAGGGCATATCGACCGTCGGTATGGCTGATTTTCTGCAGTGGGCGGTTGGGCCAGTCAACAATGATCGGCAGATTAATACAGCCGCTATTACCTTTGGGCTCTCCTGTTACCAGGGCTTCGTATACCTTGCGGGTTGTCTGCTTTTCAAACTGTTGCTGAATGCAGGTCAGTGCCGGTTTGTTACGGGCGTAAACAATAATGCCGGAGGTGTCGCGATCCAGTCGATGCACAATGTGTAATTCACCCAGCAGGTCTTGCAGTCGACCAAAGGCAGAGTCTTTATCGTATAGCCCGGGAACACTGAGCAATCCACCGGGTTTGTTGAGAATGACAATTTCGCTGTCTTGGTAAAGGATTCGTTGTTTAATCATGATAGGGGTATTGGTGATTTTCCAGTATCTGCTGATAACTGCCGTCTTGTTTCATCTGTTGCAGCATCTGATTGAAGCCTTGCACAAGAACGGGAGCGTTGCTGAGTTGACGGTTAATGGCCAGATGAATGCTGGTTTTGGCGACATCACCAGGAGCCAGTACCAGGTGTTCGGCAATGGTGGGGCTATTGCTCAGTTCGGAGGTGGCAACCCATTCATCCACCAGCGCCAGGTCGAGGTTGTTATTGGCCACATCACGAAATAATTGCGAGCAGTAATCCCGGCCCTCGACCTGGAAATAACTATCGAGATTGTTCAGCCATGGGCCGTAGTTGATTTCTGAATAGACCCCCAGCTTGAGATCTGTGGCCTTGAGCTGGGCTTGGTCGACATACTGAAAATCACTGTCTTTGGGTTTGACGAAGCGTAACCGGCCGTGCAGATAAGCCTCTGACAATAACCACTGGTCGTCGTGCTGGCCTTCCCAGGTGGATAAGACGCCTTGGATCTCACCGCTTTTGATGGATTCCATAACACGCATCCAGGGCATGAATTCAACATTGACAAGATACCCGAGGTTGCTCAGGGCGGTAGTGACCAAGTCCGTCGCGATTCCATCCGCTGGCAGTTGTTTGCCGGCGTAGGGTGCCCAACTGTCGGAGCCCAGTTTGATGACCGGACGATTGTCTGGGTACTCTCTGCTCAGTTTAACCATGGCCTGACTGAATCCATGCTTCTGAATCATCGCCTGGACCTGGTCGCGGAAGCTTTTGACCAGGCTCATGCCGGCAATAATGACATCATCAACTCGCCATTGGCCGCTGTGATAAAGACGGTAGTCGACCGCCAGTGGCGGTTGTCCGGCCAGTTCGATCTGGCTGGCAACCAGCGCCTGATTGTTGCCTCGGTAACGCGTGTCGAGAAAATGGACAGGCTGGCCGTCATATGCCCGGAAGGCGCCGGCGTAGGTGGTCAGTAATTTACGCTGGAAGGCTTCCAGAAACAGGATCTGTTGATCGCTCGAAGCTCGTCGCCAGTATTTGCCAAGAACCTTTTTGCCCATTTGCCGGGTATCGATCAAGGGCATGATATTGGTCGATAACAACCGGTTCAGATAGCCAGGGTGATTGTTTATCCAGGTTTTGTCGGCCATCAGATGTTCGGTGACAAGGCCAACGGCAGATTTGACCATGCTCTCCGGGGTGTTGTCCGTATCAGCAGTTGCCCTGGTGGTGAAAAAAGAAAGGGATATCAGCAAGATAAGCGGAGTCAGATAGCAACGAATCAACATGGAAAATCCTGTAGGTTGGAAGGTTCAGTCTGGTTTATCAGCAAATATCTGGCAAGTTCCGCACCAGCATAACGTTTTTTGCAGCGGGTGTGACGACGTTAGCCGGAATACGAATGTCAACAACAAAGCCAGAGCCTGGTGCATCGTTGCGGATGATGCCCTTGCGATCCTGGATATGTTCGAGCATAAACGAAATATTTCCTTGCGGGGTCATCAATTCCAGTTGGTCACCGACCTCGAAGCGATTACGCACGTCTATACGCAGCAGGCCGTCGGCGGTTGTCCCCATGCTTTCCCCGACAAACTGCTGGCGGGTACTGGTCGAGGTGCCGCGTTCATAGTTCTGGTATTCATCATGTACATGGCGGCGGAAGAACCCTTCGGTATATCCGCGGTTGGACATGTTTTCGAGGGTATCCATCAGGGCTGGGTTGAATGTTTTGCCGCTCACGGCGTCATCAATGGCCTGACGGTAGGTCTGGGCCGTACGGGCAACGTAATAGTGGGATTTGGTTCGGCCCTCGATCTTGAGCGAGTGCACTCCCAGCTCAACCAGCTTTTCGATGTGCTGGATGGCGCGCAAATCCCGTGAGTTCATGATGTAGGTGCCGTGCTCATCTTCGAAGGCGGGCATGTATTCGTTGCTGCGGCCGGCTTCCTGTAGCAGGAAAATCTGATCGGTGGTGCTGCCACTACCGAGTGTTGGTGGTTCGGGTTGCTGCCCGGGGTTAAAAACTGGCCCGGCTGGATCAAATTCTTCCACACCTGCGGGAATAACGTCACCGGAGTCGGTTTCCCTGGCTTCGTGGGCGTCATATTTCCAGCGGCAGGCGTTGGTGCAGGTACCCTGATTCGGGTCGCGATGGTTCATGTAACCGGATAGCAGGCAGCGGCCAGAGTAGGCAATACATAACGCACCATGGACAAACACCTCAATTTCCATTTCCGGGCAGCGCTGGCGAATTTCGGCGATCTCGGTTAACGACAGCTCGCGGGACAGGATAATGCGACTGACGCCTTGGCGCCGCCAGAACTCCACCGCGGCGTAGTTCACCACGTTGGCTTGTACCGACAAGTGGATGACGGTATCTGGCCAGCGATCCTTGACCAGCATGATCAGGCCCGGATCAGACATGATCAGTGCATCGGGTTGCATCGCGATGACGGGCTCAATGTCCCTCATGTAGCTATCAACCTTGCTGTTGTGAGGGGCAATATTGCTGGCGACGTAGAATTTTTTGCCCAGCTGGTGCGCCCGGCTGATACCTTGGTTCAGGTTATCCAGGGTGAAATCGTTATTACGAACACGCAAACTGTAACGAGGCTGGCCGGCGTAAACCGCATCGGCACCATAGGCAAAGGCGTAATCCATGTTTTTGAGTGTGCCAGCGGGAGAAAGCAGTTCGGGGATGATCATGATATTGGTTCTGAGTGCCGGGTTGGATAATGGGAATAAACGCGTCATTCTAGCGCCGTTTCAAATTGCCGCATTGATCCAGCCCGTATTCCTGTTATTCCGCCACACCGAACAGACTGACATCCATATCGGATAGCCAGACAAAAAAGTCTTTCGGCAAAGGGATATGCTTCACCTCATTGAATTGACTCTGGAATTCCTGCTGGATCGACGCAAAATAATGTTTCAGTTCCGATGTTTCAGCGCCCAGTTCCGTCATCTGCTGGTAGATATCGGCAACGTATTGATTCAGCAAGATGGTGTCGTCGCAGGCGTCGTCAAAGACGCACTCGCTGGAGGCGTACAGGGCAGCATTGCACAGGTCGACAATTTGCCATCCCAGGGTGTCGGATTCAGTCAGTCCGGAGCGCCATTCACTGAACTGGGCAAAAAACCGTTCCAGATTGGCTCGGGAAGTCAGTTCTCCCTTGAGGAAGGCGGTTTGTTTGCTGAGCAACTTGGTGAATGGAGTTGTATCCAGTTGTTGATCGTCTTGCCACATCTGCAAATGGGGCAAATTGATACGTGCCAGCATCAGGCAATAGGCGCTACGGCCAGCGGCGTGTGCAGGTTTCATAGGAGGTCCTGTAGTGGGTGTCAGCATTTGGGTGTCTGGCACCAGAAGATAACAAAGCGTTGATCCGCGCTGATGCGCTGTACCTGGCTAAACAGGCGTTTGAGCAAGGGCGGGTAATTCAAATGCCGGTTGGCAACGACCAGTAAATTGCCATCGGGCTGTAATTGGCGGGCGGCATCACGGAACATGTCGTTGGCGATGTTGTTCAGCTGCTTGTGGCCATCGTGGAAAGGGGGATTACAGACGACCCAGTCCAGAGGCTCGCGAATGGTATTGAGACTATGGCCGTGATAACACGACACCTCAAGCCCGGCGTTGGCAGCGTTATGTTGAGCGGATATAACGGCTGGCAGGTAATCATCCGTCTGGATCAGCTGCAGTTCTGGCTGACGCTGCTTGAGCCACAAACCCAGGACTCCATTGCCACAACCGAGGTCACAAAGGCGGCCGCTAAAGGTCGGCAGGGCAAACCTTGTATCTTCCAGTGTGTGTAACAAAAAGGCGGTGCCGGGATCCAGGTTGCTGCGGGAAAACACGCCGGGCAACGCTTGAATGTTTAACTGCCCGACAGAGTAGCCTTGCCATGTCCGTAATCCGGGATCACTGACCGGGAGACGGATTTGCAGTAGCCGGGCTTTACGTTGGATCGGCATCTGCCGATACTCGGCACTGTGTTGTTCCAGCCAGTTTAACCAGCGCACCGGGATATGTTTGGCCATGCCTGCCAGGTACAAGGGTGTTTTATGATCCAGGTGTTGATGGCACAGCTGCAGCCAGTAACGTAATTGTTCAAAATTTTTGGGTAGCCGGATAACGACTTGTTGTACCTGGCTGTTTTGCAGGTGTGAAGCCTCGTGAATCCAGTGCTCGCCTGCCAGCTCAAGACTGTTACGCTGGCGGTTGTCGCGGCTGGCTCGTTGGGCGCAGGCGCTGTCGAGCCAGCTGACCGGTTGAGTCAGGGCGCAGGATAAAGCACCGTAGCGATCATTAAATAGCAGGGTGGGAGCATCACGATCCAGATGATCGAGCAGGTATTCATCGGCGCTGTCCCAGGGACGGGCGATTTGTTCCGGAACGGCGGGAAAACACGCCAGTTGCAAGGATGTTGCTTGCCACCAGGCCATCAATAAATATCTTTGAAATCTTTGTCTTCCAGTTGGTCGAGCAAGGAGCGTTCCGGGGCGTCAGTTTTGGGTTGACTGGCGGCGAGTGGTGCTTCTTTGGCTTCAATCTTGCGCTCGGTTTTTTTCGGGGTGGCAGCTGCTTTGTCTGTTTGTTGTTCTTTGTTTTGTGCCGCTTTGACATCAGGGTTTTCGGCCAGAAACTTTTCAAATACCGACGGAACACGGTTTTTGACTCGTTTGCCGGTTTGACGGTCATTACCCGCTTCGCGTTTGAGCTTGGCAGTGTTGCCGGTTTTTACCTTGTGGATGCGTTTGAGAGATCGGTTTTTTTTCAGACGGGTCATGTTTGGCTACATCAACAAGAGTGGTGAACGATTAGCCAATAATAACAAAGAGCCGCAGTATTTACATCTGGTGCTGGCGCGTTATTGTGTCCGGCCAGTTGGCTTTAACACATGTTCATAAATAGGGAACTACCTTTTAAATGTATTGGCAATCCTTTGTTTTTACAGGAGAAATCATACTTCCTGTATTTCTTCTTGTGGTTCTCGGTATTTTCCTGCGGCAGCGGCGGGTGATCGACGATCATTTTGTGACGGTCAGCTCCAGGCTGGTATTTACCCTGACCTTGCCGGTATTGGTGTTTCTGGCCATTGCCAAAGTACGATTTGATTCCGGTGTTCATATTGAACTGATAGTGTTTGTGGCGCTGGCAATTTTGAGTAGCTGCCTGTTCAGTTTTGTATGGGCCAGGTTTGCGGGCATCGACGAAGATGACGTCAGTGCCTTTGTGCAAGGGGCATTTCGGGGTAACTTGGGTATTATCGGCATCTCGATGGTGGTTTATGCTTTTGGCGACCAGGGTACGCAGATTGGCGCTCTGGTGCTTGCGGTCGGTGTGCCAGCGTATAATCTGTTGTCCGTTGTGGTGTTGGCCCGGGGACAAGGTGTTAACTGGTCTGGGCAGTTGTTGATGATCGCCAGAAATCCGTTGATCATTGCCATTGTACTGGCTTTGCCTTTCAGTCTGTTTGGCTGGCAGCTGCCGAAACCGCTGCACAGTGCGGCCAGTAGTCTCGGCCAGATGACGTTGCCGCTGGCCTTGATCAGCGTTGGTGGTACGCTGGACTTCGGCGCGCTGAGAAAAGCCAACTCTACCACGCTGCAAATGGCCTTGCTAAAGCTGGTGATTTTGCCAATTTTGATTGTGTCCGCCGCGATTGCCATGGGTTTTCGTGGTGTCGAGCTTGGAGTGGTTGCCCTGATGATGGCGTGCCCAACAGCCGCAGCCGCTTTTGTGATGGCCAAGGCAATGGGGGCAAATCATGTGCTGACCGCCAATGCGGTTGCAGTTAGCACTTTGGGCTCTATGTTGACGATGGGCGGAATTTTCTATGTTTTACGGATAATGTCGCTGCTATAGTGACGCTCTTAGGCTGTTTTTGACAATTTTGGGATCGGTGGTGTAAATGCCAGAGGGGAAGCGCCAGTTAGTTTACTTGGCATCTAATCAGCAGGGACTTGAGCTGGAACGTTACGAGATTGAGCGCTTGCTTGCCCGAATGGATATGACCAATGTCAGTTTTTCCTGTCGGGAAGACGGTGAGGGTTACGATTGGGATCTGGCGCGTCGACAGATTGAACTGGCTGATTTTTTTATTCTTCTGGTTGGGGATGACTATGGCCCAATGGCACCAACCGGTATCAGTTATTTGCATAGAGAGTTTGTCCATGCCAGAACGGTAGGCAAACCGGTGTTGGCATTCCTTAAAAAACTTCCGGTCGCCGGCTCACTGTCAGTCGAGCAGGGGCGATTGAAGGGTTTTTATCAGTTGGTGACTCAGCAGGTCAGTTATAAATTGTGGCATCTGCGGGATGAATTATTGTCGTTTGTTCGGGCGGCCATTGGCAGTCTTGAACTGAATGCCGATTCCGGTTGGGTTCGCTGGGCTGATGTAATGGGTGACCAGGTGTCCGATCCGGCAAGTTCCGACCTGGCGACGGCCAGTAATGCCTCCATTTCCGATCTGGCCAGCACGGCACTCTCGGTACGGGAGCGGCTGGAAATGAGTCGCAAGTCCATCAATCTGATGGTGTCGGCCAAGGTCTATCAGGGGGGCAATCTATCACGTGAAGAAATGGTGTTGCCTGCCCGTCTGGATCAGCTGTACCGGGCACTGCGCAGTTCTTTTGTCGGTAATATCAGCGAAGATCGGCTGCGTGCCTGTCTGGAAGCATTTATTGCCGAGACCGTTCGAAAACAGTTGTTGGGACGTCGACCCAATGCCCATGCAGTTGATGATATTCGGGTAAGCAAGTCCCAATTCCGCTCCATTATGGAAACCTGGGAACGGCTTGGTCAGGCAAGTCGCACGGAAAAGTCCGGTCGTTATTATTGGGTGGCCAGCGAAGAAACGCCGGTACGTACTGTCGGCGCTCCCTGAACGCCAGAACAGTCTGGCGCATTGGTTCTTTATCCCTGTCCCTTGTTGATTCCTGGCTAGCTGCGAGTGCTGGACGAATTATCCAGCAACGACTGACGCTGCTCCCACTCTTCTTTCATGCTGTCGCAAACAGTGCCGCACAAATCAAAAATGAAAGGTGCGCCGATACTGAAATACGCCATATTGCCTTCCTGGCGACGGCGGACCAAGCCATGGGTTCTCAGTGTCGACAAGTGCTTCGACACATTGGGCTGGGAGGCTCCTGTTGCGGTCACCAGTTGACCTACGGATTTTTCTCCCGGTTGCAGCTGATGCAGAATTCTCAGGCGCATGGGGTCGGATAATAAACGAAATCGCTGTGCGATCAGTTCCAGCATTTCTTCAGATAAAATTTCTTGCATAGTGATTCTCTCCTTCTTGTTGGAGAGTGTACGTCATGTTCCAGCATTCAAATATAGGCATAAAGATATGAATGATGGAATTTTTTCATTTCAGCTTATTCTTTTTTGTTATTAGGGTAAGAAAAACCAGCCCAAACTGGCAGATGGTCTGACAGATTTTGTGTCGTCCGGGTGTTAATGACCTCTGGATTGTGTGCGGATAACTGTTGGCTGTAGAACAGATAATCCAGCGTTCTGTCCGGGCCGGAGACATCCGGGTCATTCGGGTAGTGGGTAAACCATGTGGCGGCTTCGCTCTGGATGTTCTCTACGGAAGGAACGGATGGCCACTGGAGCAGTCGGCGTAACTCGGTATTTTCCTGGTACAGATAACGCTGGCTGGGTTGCAGCTGAGCCAGTTGTCCTGGCATCAGCAAGTTAAGATCACCACCCAGAATAAACGGCCGGTCCTGGCGGTCTTGCTCTTGCATCAGGCTGGCGGCGATATCCACCTGCTGCTCCATGGTATCGCTGCCTTGGGCAAAAGCGTCAAAGTGGGTGTTAAACAGTTGCCAATCCGGACCGCCCACGGTGGGCAGTCGAGCTTCCAGGATGGCCCGCTTGAGGTAAAACTGTGCGGAGACGATATCCATCGGAGGTTGTGGCAGACGGTGGCGCAGAGCATCACTGAGTTTATAACGCGACAATGTCACCAGTTTCATGCCAACACTGCCCATGATCTGAGGGTGTGGAATGTAATCCGCTTTCCAGTAATAGGTGCTGGCAATACAGGGATAACGGTTTGCTGGTAACTGCTTCAGCAACTCGGCCAGTTGATCGCCATGGTCGGTGGCGGCTGCACCATCGTGAACTTCCTGCAAAAAAACAATATCCGGTGCAGTTTCTTTCAGTAAGGCAGCAATGCCGCTGATGGTGGTGGCTATGTCCTGGCTTGATGGTCGGGTATCTGGCCCCTGGTTGTCTGGCATATCGAAATAGAAAACATACTGTTTGCCCGCAAAAAACTGCACGTTGTAGCTCATGACCGATAAAGGTCCCTGGCGGGCATCGTACTCAGGGGTTGTGGTGGGGCAAGACAGTTCTGCGGTTTCTTGTGCGGCGGGATGGTAGGTGCTGCTGTACACCCAGGCAGCAAATCCCAGTGCCAGAAGGGCAGCAAATCCTGCCAGGCTATAGATTGTTTTTTTCATCGATCCGGACTCCGTGTCAGAATGCAGGCCAGCGGTGGGCATCCAGGGCTAACTCACTGTATACTGACGCCGCCATTTCAGGGGGTGTCATGTTAAAACATTTGTTTGTTGTTCTCTTGGTAATTTTCACCGCCGCCGGGTGTAGCCAGCCGGATTCAGTCGTCAAGGTCGCAGGGCCGACCATGGGCACGCAATATCACGTCAGCTGGATCGGCCAGAACGACAGCGCCGAACAGATCCAGCATCTGATCGATCAGCGCCTGGCGGATATCAATCGCATTATGTCTACCTATGATCCTGACTCGGAGTTGTCGCAATTAAACCGGCAAACCCTGGCGCTGGATAATGTCACCTTGTCTGAAGAGTTGGCCGATGTATTGGCACAAGCACTGATGATTTATAACCAGAGTGAAGGCCGGTTTGACGTTACCGTTGGCCCTTTGGTTAATGCTTGGGGTTTTGGGCCGGGCAAACACCGCGACCAGAAGTTGTCGGAAGAAGAGGTCAACGGCCTGCTTGCCGGTATCGGCTCTGACGCTATTCATCTTGATGACCGGACCCTGTCAACCGACAAACCGCTGTATATCGATTTGTCTGCCATTGCCAAGGGATGGGCAGTTGACCAGATTGGCTATTTGTTGGAGCAGCAGGGGGTGGTCTCTTATCTGGTGGAAATTGGCGGTGAGCTGAGAGCGCGTGGTAGCAAGCCGGATGGCAGTGGTTGGCGGGTTGCCATAGAACGGCCTGCACTGGATAGTATGACGCATCAGGTACAGCTGGTTCTGGAGCCCGGTGACTCGGCGTTGGCAACCTCCGGTGACTACCGCAATTATTTTGAAGAGCAGGGGGTGCGTTATTCTCATACTATTGACCCGCACACCGGCTATCCGATTACTCACCAGCTGGCGTCAGTGACCATTCTGAATCCCAGCTGCGCCCTGGCAGATGCCTGGGCAACGGCCTTGACCGTTGCTGGCCCTGAACAGGCTGTTTTACTGGCCAACCGTTATCAGTTGACGATGTATGCCATTGTACGTACTGGAGACGGCTTTACCGAGTTGGCTTCTGATGAATTTTTACGTCGTTTTTCTGGTCTGATGCAGGGAAACGAATAACGAGGATAATCTTATGACTATGATGCTTGTGGCCTTTGCGGTCATGTTATTGATTGTGGCTGCCATGGCTGTTGGTGTGCTGATGGGACGCAAACCTATTTCCGGTTCATGCGGTGGTATGGCAGCGATCGGCATGGAATCTGCCTGCGATGTGTGCGGCGGTGACAAGAAAAAATGCGAGAAAGAAAGCAAGATTGCCGCCGCCAAATCAGTCGGCGCCGAGTTTTACGACGCGACCAAGCGCTAACAACCTTACCTGGCCATTTGCTCTAGAATATGGCCAAGATCGGAATTGAATACTCACTGGATATGGGAGCACTGTTAGATGGCAGATTACCGCTATGATGTAGTCATTATTGGCGCCGGCCCTGCGGGAGAAGGGGCAGCAATGAATGCTGCCAAACACGGCAAGAAAGTGGCCGTCATTGAAGACAAGAAGATGGTCGGCGGTAACTGTACTCATTGGGGGACCATTCCCTCCAAGGCATTACGTCACGCCGTCAAACAGATTATTCAGTTTAATACCAATAATATGTTCCGGGAGATTGGTGAGCCACGCTGGTTCTCATTTCCACAGGTATTAAAAAGTGCCGAAAAAGTCATTGGCAAGCAGGTCAAGTTGCGTACCGAGTTTTACGGTCGCAACCGTATTAACGTATACACAGGCAAAGCCCGTTTTGCAGATGCCAATACGGTAGATGTATATCAAGGTGATACCAGCAATACACGCCTGCACGCCGACCAGATTGTGGTAGCAACCGGTTCCAGCCCATGGCGTCCAAGCAGTATTGATTTTAATCACCCGCGCATTTATGACTCCGACACCATTCTGACACTGAGCCATACGCCGCGGACCATTATTATTTATGGTGCCGGTGTGATTGGTTGTGAATATGCTTCGATCTTTTCCGGGCTTGGCGTCAAGGTGGATCTGATTCACCCCGGCGACCGGTTATTGAATTTCCTTGATGATGAAATCTCCGACGCATTGAGCTATCACTTGCGTGACAAGGGGGCATTGATCCGGCACAACGAGCAGTTTGACTCCGTTGAGAGTAATGATCGTTTTGTCACCATGATCATGGCGTCTGGTAAAAAGGTCAAAGCTGATGCTTTCTTGTGGGCTGCGGGTCGAAGTGGCAACACCAAAAACCTGGGACTGGAGAATCTGGGACTGGAAGCCAATTCCCGTGGGCAAATTGAAGTCGACAAGGAATACCGCACTGCGGTACAGAACGTCTACGCCATTGGTGATGTGATTGGCTGGCCGGCGCTGGCCTCAGCAGCGTACGACCAGGGTCGTGCAGCGGCATCGGTTATTGCCTGCCCGTCTGACTTCCACTACGTGGATTCTGTGCCTACCGGTATCTACACCATTCCGGAGATCAGCTCGGTCGGTAAAACCGAGCGTCAGCTGACCGAGGAAAAAATCCCTTACGAAGTGGGGCAGGCGTTCTTCAAGAACATCGCCCGGGCGCAGATTACGGCCGAAGGGGTGGGTATGCTGAAATTGCTGTTCCATCGCCAAACGCTGGAAATCCTGGGTATTCACTGTTTTGGTGACCAGGCAGCGGAAATTGTTCATATCGGTCAGGCCATCATGAACCAGAAAGGTGAAGGCAATACCATGAACTATTTTATCAACACCACCTTTAACTACCCAACCATGGCAGAAGCCTATCGTGTTGCGGCATTAAATGGCCTGAATCGCCTGTAAATACAAGATGGCCTTGCTTGTAAATACACCGCCTCCTGGCGGTGTATTTGTCTCTGCTGCCTGATCATCAGGTCGGTGCACTCAGCGTTTTTCCATAAATACCCCGAACAGTCCCGGGTGTGTCTGATTGATGTGGTGAGCGTGGACTTTACTCATGGTGCCTTTGTGGCAGTACAGCAGGTAACGCTGCTGGCCACTGGTGTCGAGCTCTCGCAAGCGGCTTTCCAGTTCATAGAATGGAATATGTCTGACCGGGTTGTTGGCGAGTTCCAGAGGCGCGTCCGCCGCTTCGTCAGGATGGCGAATATCAATAATTTCATCACTCAGGGCGGGAGTTGTCAGCAAGGCAACATCCTCCAGACCACTGCCCGTTTCCTCTAACACCCGATCGATACGCTGATAGCTTGAACGCTGCAAGGCCCGCTCCAGTACCGTAAAGTCAAAGGCCTGTTCGGCCGCTTCCGTTTTACTGCGCTCGCCATGGGTCAGTGGATTGACCGAGATGACGCCACAATATTCCGGCATATTGGCTGCAAAGGTTTCCGTTCCGATGCGACGGGCAATGGTAATAATATCCTGCTTGTCCATCGCCGCCAGCGGCCTTAAAACCATATGCTCGGCAGCACGGTCAATAATGGCCAGATTGGAGATGGTCTGGCTGGATACCTGGGCGACGGCTTCTCCGGTAGCCAGGGCGTGCAGTTTCAGATTGTCTGCCACCTGTGAGGCGGCCCGCATCATCATACGCTTGAGCACTACCCCCATATGACCGTTATCGACCTTGGTCAGAATTTCAGCGACTACCTCTTCAAAAGGAATAGTGACAAATTTCACCCGGTGGCTTTCGCCATAACAAGACCAGAGGTAATGGGCCACTTGCTTGACGCCGATCTCGTGGGCGCTGCCACCAAGATTAAAAAAACAGAAGTGGGTTTTCAGGCCGCGCCGGGTGAGCAGATAGCTGGCGACGGTGGAGTCAAAGCCACCAGAGATCAATGACAGTACATCCCCCTGGCTACCGAGAGGAAAGCCCCCCAGGCCAGGGATACGGCGCTTGACGACCTGTACCTTGTCATTGCGCAGTTCGGCATGTACGACAACATCCGGGTTTTTCAGCGAAACACCAATGGCACCGGTTTCTTTCAGTAAACCGCCGCCCATATAAATCTCAGCGTCATGGGATGTGAAGTCGTGATTACCGGCCCGTTTGACGCGGACGCAAAAGGTTTTTCCTTCCAATACATCACGATTGGCTTCACGTACCAGCTGATAGGCCTGGTCCAGTGATTCGAACGGGTGTTCGTCAATTTCCAGCGCATAACCGATGCCGGGAGTGTGAGACAGGATCTGCACCATATGGCGGTGCGTCATGGCGATGTCTTCTGTGGCTGACAGGTTGACCTCGATGACCAGGCTATCCCAGCGGTCCTGGACATCGGCCGAAATGTTTTGTTTGCGCGTCAGAGTGCGTAGGTTGGCGCGCAAAATTTTTGTCATTTGCTTGCGCACTGACTTGGATTTAATAGTAATCTCAGGGAAGAACTTGACGACAAACTTCATGGAAGACGATGACTGGCAGAAAAAGGGCAGGAAGTATAACTCAGCTCAATGTCTCATTCATCCGAACGCATGTAAGGTGTATCTAAACGTGTCAGAGTTAACGTTTGAATCGGTGCTAGAAGACAGTATTGATGAGATGCAATAGTCTGGTCACTGACGAGTTGTAAGATGGAATGCCGCTGACAACAGCAGCTGGAAAAACAGTAAACCGAAACGCAAAAGGAGTGGAAGGATGACAAAACGTATTGCATTGGTTACCGGTGGAACTGGCGGAATAGGAACTGCCATCTGTAAGCGACTGCATGATGATGGCTATCAGGTGGTCGCTGGATACTATTCGGGAGGGTCGCATGAGAAAGCCCAGGCCTGGCAAGAAAAGCTGAAAAGCGAGGGTTATGATATTGCCCTTGGTTTTGGCAACATTACCAGCTGGGAATCTTGCGAAGCCTGTATCAACAAGATTCGCGAAGAATTTGGCTCAGTTGATGTTCTGGTCAACAACGGCGGAATTACTCGTGATGCCACATTGAAAAAAATGACCCCGGAAATGTGGCATGACGTGATCAACACCAACCTGTCATCTGTTTTTTATATGACGCGTCTGGTGATCAACGAGATGCTGGAAAAGAAATGGGGCCGGATTATTAATATTTCTTCTGTTAATGCAGAGAAAGGCCAGTTCGGGCAAGCCAACTATTCAGCAGCAAAAGCCGGTATGCATGGTTTTACCAAAGCCGTTGCCCAGGAAGTGGCTTCCAAGGGTATTACCGTGAATACGGTATCTCCTGGTTATATTGCCACCAGCATGATCATGGATGTACCGGAAGAAATCCGTAACCAGATTCTGAAAGGTATTCCGGTTGGTCGTTTTGGTCAGCCAGAAGAAATCGCCAACGTTATCAGCTTCCTTGCCGGAGATGCGTCCGCGTTTGTAACGGGCAGTAATATCTCCGCCAACGGTGGTCAGCATATGTCCTGATGGGCAGTGCCCGGGTTAATACCCGGGCTTCAGTTTTTTGTTGCGGGCGCTGGCATGGCGCTCGCGCATTTGTGTATTAATATAACGGTCGGTAGTTGCCATGCTGGCGTGGCCTGCGTCTTCCTTGACGTGTTCTTTCGGTCGAGTGCGAACATCTTCCGATATGCCGGTATGCCTTAACCAGTGTACGGTGGCAACACGTAACTCCTGGGCTTCATCGGCCAATCCTTCCTGAGTCATTCGCTCCAGCGCCGTATCAAAACAGAATTGTACCAGATAACGAATTTGCCGAGTGCTGGTTACCGGACCCCGACCTTTCAGTTTGGGAATCAGGGCGGTTTGCTCACCAGGTAGCGGCAAACGCGTCAAACCGAGATGTTCCCGATAACGCACCAACGCCGCCAGCATATCATCGGATACCGTCACCATACGGGCCTTGTTTCCTTTGCCGACCACCCGCAGCCACCAGTTACCATCCTGATCACATTGAAAATCACCCATCACCGGGGTGGATCGTTCATCGGCGACCAGCTCGGAAATCCGCAGATACATGCCAAACAGGCACAACATGATAAACAGTGAACGTTCATGCTCCCGGGGGTTGTCGTCTGCCAATTGGGTGACCGTTTCCCGAATATAATCCCACTGCAAGTTGGAGATGCGGCGAATCGGTTCGGCATAGGCGTGACGCTGCAGGTATTTGCTTTTTTGCCGAATCAGAGCGACGGGGTTGGTCTGGAGGTAATCTTCCTGAATAAGATAATTAAAGTAGCTGGATAAAACCGCAAATACCGACTGCAGGCTTTTTTGCGATAGTGCAAAGACGTCGGGGCGCGCTCCCGCCAAAGATGACTTGTCGGGTTGAATCACAAACGGCCGCCATTTGCTGTTGGGGATTCGCCCTTCAGGCGTTTTGCTGAAACGTGCAACCTGGCTGGTGCCAATCCAGCAATCAGGCGGGGACTGGCAAAAACCGATGTAGTCTTCCAGGTCGGCGCGCCGCAGCTCGCCAAGAGCGCATTGACGCACAGTAAACGTCCATTGCAACAGACGTTCGATCTCACGGCGGTAGCTGTTAAAGGTAGCGGTTGAACCATTAAAGCTGACCAGGAATTCAAAAGAATGCACCAGATCGTCAAAGCTGCCTTCGATCTCTCTCAGGGATGGCTGGCGTAACAGGACTTGGCGGGCATCTGTTAATGGGCTGCTGAGGTAATTCAGATTGTCGATAAAAGCAATGGGAGGGGCCGTGGACATGGAAAATGAACACCTTTGGGATTATCGGAAATACAGGGAGTATTTATAGCAGCCCTTGAAGGCGCAGGGTAGTCAGCATGCCGCTGTACCGGGCAGCAGCCTTTACAATAAACGGACTGATTATACGATGACCAAAAACCCAGATTTTCCAACTATTTATTGATATAGGTTGGTGTCGCTATTGGGTGGTTGGATAGAGTAAGACCGAATTTTATGTAGCAAGGAGGCAGGCATGCAGCATTCCGAAGACACCCCCCCTACGAGTCGATGGCACAACACCACAACAGAGGCAGCGCTTGAGGCGTTCGAAACCTCTGCCAGCGGTTTAAACCCGACAGATGCCACTACGCGTTTGGCGGCTCATGGCCCTAACCGCTTGCCGCAAGCACCACGGCGTCATGTGTTGCTGCGTTTTCTGCAGCATTTCCACAATGTTCTGATTTATGTACTGATTGCTTCTGCAGTGATTACTGCGCTGCTGGGCCATTGGGTCGACACTGGCGTTATTCTGGCAGTGGTCGTGGTTAATGCCATTATTGAATTTATTCAGGAAGGCAAGGCCGAGCAGGCCATGGATGCCATTCGGCATATGCTGGCCCCTCGTGCCAATGTGATTCGTAATGGTGAGCGAATTACGGTTGACGGTGAGCAGTTGGTACCGGGCGATATTGTGTTGCTGGAAGCCGGCGATAAAGTACCTGCGGATTTGCGCCTGTTGACCGCCCATGGTGCCTCGATACAGGAAGCCATTTTAACCGGTGAATCGGTGCCGGTGGAAAAAGACACCCAGGCGGTGGCTGAAGAGGCATCATTGGGCGACCGGGCTTGCATGGCGTTTTCCGGCACCCTGGTCGCCAGTGGCCAGTGCAGAGGGGTAGTGGTTGCCACTGGCCCGGACACCGAAATAGGCCGCATCAGTCGGTTGTTGTCCGGGGTTCAGACTCTGACCACACCACTGGTTGCCCAGATGGATGTCTTTGCCAAATGGCTGACTATTTTTATTCTGGTGGTGGCTACTGTCTTGCTTGTATTTGGCCATTTTGTAGCGCATTACAATTTTACCGATATGTTTATGGCTGTAGTGGGGCTGTCGGTGGCGGCGATTCCGGCAGGGCTGCCCGCAGTGTTGACCATTACCCTGGCGATTGGGGTTCAAGCCATGGCCCGGCGTAATGCGATTGTGCGGCGCTTGCCCGCCATCGAAACACTGGGATCTGTTTCAGTTATCTGTACCGACAAGACCGGCACGCTGACGCGTAATGAGATGATGGTGGCCTCGGTACTGACGCATCAGCACCTGTTTTCTCTTGATGGCAACGGTTATGAGCCAAGCGGCGTGCTCAAGTCGGGAGCTGATGAGGTGCATCCTGCCAGGCACACCATGCTTGAAGAGCTCGCCCGGGCCTCTGTGCTTTGTAACGATGCTGCCCTGCGTGAGCATGATGCCGCCTGGATTGTGGAAGGCGACCCGATGGAAGGGGCCTTGCTGGCGTTTGCTGGCAAGATGCAGCTGAACCCTCCCCAGGAGCAGGCACTCTGGACGCGTACCGATGCTATCCCTTTTGATGCCCGCCACCGCTTTATGGCGACGCTGAATCACGATCATGAGCATCAGGCGTTTATTTTTGTTAAAGGTGCGCCCGAACAAATCTTGTCGATGTGCACCAATCAACGCTGTACCGAAGGTGCAACAGAACCTCTGGACCTGGGCTACTGGAATGCACAAGCCGAATCCATTGCCGCCCTTGGCCAGCGGGTGCTGGCTTTGGCGGTCAGGCCGGTCACCGCGGAGCACACTGTGCTGGAATATGATGATGTGGCGGACTCCCTGACCTTGTTGGGTATGGTCGGGATGATGGATCCGCCTCGCACGGAAGCAATAACCGCCATTGCGGAATGCCACAGCGCGGGGATTCGGGTGAAAATGATTACCGGGGATCACACCAAAACCGCCGCCGCCATCGCCAAACAGATCGGTTTGCACAATGCAGACAAGGTACTGACAGGGGCAGATCTGGATGATTTGAATGATGCCGCTCTGAGTCAGGAGGTGCTGGACTGCGATATTTTTGCCCGAACAAGCCCGGAACATAAATTACGTTTGGTAATGGCATTACAAACCATCGGTATGCGCGTGGCCATGACGGGTGACGGAGTAAACGATGCGCCTGCACTGAAACGTGCAGACGCCGGTATCGCGATGGGGCAAAAAGGTAGCGAAGCGGCCAAGGAAGCTGCAGAGCTGGTGTTGGCGGACGATAACTTTGCCTCCATTGTCTCGGCCGTGCGCGAAGGGCGTACGGTTTATGATAACTTCAAAAAAGTCATCAGCTGGACCTTGCCCACCAACGCCGGGGAGGCAATGACCATTGTGGTGGCCTTGCTCTGGGGAATGACACTGCCGGTTACCCCCATTCAATTATTATGGGTTAACTTGATTACCGCGATTACGCTTGGTATTGCCTTGGCCTTTGAGCCAACAGAAGACAATACCATGCGCCGACCGCCACGTGCTCGCAATGAGCCGTTGCTGGGTGGCGAGCTGGTCTGGCATGTCTTGCTGGTTTCCTTTCTGTTTCTATGCGGCGTTTTTGGTATCCATCACTATGCCATCGGGCAGGGTCATTCGGTCGAACTCGCCCGGACCATTTCCCTGAATACCCTGGTGGTGATGGAAATCTTCCATTTGTTCTTTATTCGCAACATCTACAGCACGTCGTTGACCTGGAAGGCCGTTCGAGGAACCAGGGTAGTCTGGGCTGTGGTGCTGGTGATTATGGTGGCGCAACTCAGTATGACGTACTGGTCACCACTGCAAGCTATCTTTGCGACCGAAGCGATTCCGCTGCTGGAATGTGTGCTGATCTTCGGAGTCGGCGTGGCGCTGTTTACTATTATTGAAGTTGAAAAGCAGATTCGACTCGCGCTTCGGCGTATGAGAACGGCCACTGAGTCCTGACGGCTGTGAATCACCCCGGCAGCGGCATCAGCGTATTGTCGTCGAGCCGGGGCGATTGCTGATTGCTGATAGGCGGGGAAGGTAGGCAGGGAAGATTACCGTTACTGACGGTTAGTGGTTGGCATATGTAACACCGTATATGCCAACCGTTTGAAGCCCGGATTAACCGGGATGTGCCTGGTCAAGCCCTTCGAGTAACAATTCAGAGGCGCGGTCGGCGGCATCCTGGAAAGGCTCCAGAACAAGATCAACACCCAGCATATTCAGCTCTTCTGTTTCTGCCTTGCTTTGCGATACCGTAGCCAGCTTGCCTGCAAACCCTGCGGCGCGGGTTAATTGAATAATGGTTTTACGGGTATCTTCGGAGGAAACCCCGACATGGTGATGCGGAATCGTTGATACCACCCAGTGGGCTTGCCCGAGCGGCAGCTCGGTTATAAATTCTGCATCGGTCACATCGCCGTATTCGGTATCCAGCCCTAAATGATTCCAGCGCTTGATGGCTGTCGGGTTGAAGTCTAGCCCAAGCACCTTGATTCCCTGATTCTGCAGTCGTACCGCAATGGCTGTTCCCAACCGGCCCAGGCCAAAAATAATCACTGCATGCTTGGCATTGGTGTGTTGCTCTATCAGCTGCTCACGGGGAGCACCTGCGCGCTCAAACAGCCCGATCACTGGCTCGAACAGTGCGTAAAGCTGGTGAGAATAGGTGATCATATAGGTTGAGGTTGCAATGGTGACGATCCCCACAAGTGTGACCAGCCCGAGGATATCCGCTTGCACATGTCCCAGGCTGATTCCCATGGTAATAAAGATAAGAGAAAACTCACTGATCTGAGCAACGGTCAGGCCAGCCAGAAACCCGGTTCTTTTGCGATAGCCCATGGCTCCCATGATCACCAGAACAATCAGCGGATTACCAATCAAGACGAACAGCGAGAATATAATGGCGCCGGTAATATGAGAGCCGAGCAGTGACAGGTCCAGAGTGGAGCCCAGAGCAATAAAGAAAAACAGCAGTAAGAAATCACGTAATGGCGCAAGCCGCGCAGCAATGCTTTCCCGATACGGTGTTGAGGCCAGAGCGACCCCGGCCAAGAGGCCGCCCACCTCCATGCCCAGCCCGATCAGATCACCAATCGCTGCGAATAACGCTGCTTGAGCAATGGCATAGATCACCAGCAATTCGGGAGCCTGGGCCAGTTTCTCGGTCAAGGGGTTGGCGATATAGCGAACAAATATCACCACCAGTAACACCAGTCCGGTGCCTGAAATAGCGACATTCCAGATGGACGTTGTGCTGGCACTATCATGATTGGCGCCGATGCCAATGGTCGCCAGTACAATCATGGCGAGAACCACGACCAGATCCTGAACAATCAGGAAGCCCAGTGCAATTTTGCCGTGTAGCGAGTCGATTTCCCGTTTATCTGACAGCAATTTCACAATAATGATTGTGGACGAGAAGGTCAGGGCAACGGCGACATAGAGGCTGGTGATTTGATCCAGTCCGATGGCCAAACCAATGAGATACCCAATGATTGAGGTAAAGGCGACCTGGCCCAGCCCTGTCATAACCGACACACCACCAATGGAGCGGATCAGTTTTACATCCAGCTTGATGCCAACGAGAAACAACAGGATCGCGATGCCAAGCTCGGACAACAGGGTGATATGAGCGGTGGAGTGAACAATATCCAGCACGGATGGCCCGGCCACCAGACCAACGGCAATAAAACTGACAATCAGCGGTTGCCTCATTAACAGGCCAACGAACCCCATCAGCGCAGCCAGTACAAGCAGCGCTGCAATCTCTGTAAAAGATGATCGAGCGATGATCGCAAAAACATCCATATTTCTGACTCCTGTGTCTTGTTTGTTGTCTGCGCCTGCTTTGGCGCTGTGTGAATGTTTTTCTGGCGGCTACTTCTGCGGTATTCCCAACTTCAAACCAACCGACACAATATGGTCGCCCTCAATTTCCTTGACGATCAGTTTGACGCGCCCCAGTACCACATGGTCTCCAACAACGGGTTTACCATGAAACTGATGGACAATATATTGCTCGACGGTCAGGGCAGCATCAAGAGGATCAACCTCAAAGCCGTAAGCCAGGGCAACATCGGACAACCGGGCCTCGGAATGCAAGACAAACTCACCAAAGAAACGAGCCGATTCAAGCAGTGAAGACTGTGCGGCCGGGGCAAAAACGCGGCCGAGTTCTGATTTGGCGCTGCTGGTCGCCAGGATCATTACCTGATCATCACATAGCAGCTTTTGCTGGTCGGTATCCTTTATCAGTATGCCCTGACGAATCACGCCTGCGACCTGGCTGCCTTCTGTTGCTGGCAAGCGTCGAACGTTCAGGCCGACGGCACGACTGCCAGCCAGCACCGGGTAAATCAGCAACTCCTTGTCCTGTTCGTGCTTGATGGTCAGGTGTAAATGCTCCGGATCTTTTGCGGTTGGAGGCAGTTCTATCTGTAGCCACCTGGCCATCGGTGCAATGGTCCATCCTTGCAGAACCAAAGAAATCAACACAACAAAAAAGACCAGTTCAAAGTAGGTCTGGGTGTGTTCCAGGCCTGCGAGCGAGGGGAACAGTGCCAGAATAATCGGTACCGCGCCGCGCAAGCCACACCAGCCAATAAAAACCTGTTCCCGCCATGGAAAATGAAAGGGCAGTAATGACGCCGCGACGGCCAGCGGCCTTGCAATAAAGATCAGGACAAAGGCAATGGCCACGGCCGGGAAAATAATCGGTACCAGGTTGCTGGGCGTGATCAGCAACCCGAGCATTAAAAACATGCCGATCTGACTGAGCCAGGCAATACCATCGTGAAAGCGATGAATGTCATTGCTGTAGGGAAGAGGGGTATTGCCAATCATGGCTCCGGCGATAAAGATAGCCAGAAAACCGCTGCCTCCCCAGTGGGTTGTAAGGCCGAACAGACTAATGCCGCCCGCCAGTGCCAGCAGGGGATACAAGGACGAAGAGAGCGGCAAGCGCCGCAGCATTTGTACCAGTAAATAACCGCCAGCAAAACCGATGGCCAGCCCCAGCCCCATCTGGCGGAATAACTCACTGAGAATGGTCCAGATCTGATTGCCACTGCCGCTGAGTTGTATGAGGTGTACCAGAGTGATGGTCAGGAAGATGGCCATTGGGTCATTTGACCCGGACTCTATTTCAAGCGTGGCGCCGGTACGTTCCTTGAGCTCCAGACCAGCACCGCGCAGCAAGCCAAATACGGCCGCAGCATCGGTAGAGCCCACGATGGCTCCAATCAGCAAACCTTCTTGCCATGGCAGGCCAAGAATCATATGAGCGGCAAAGCCCGTTATGGATGCGGTCGCGATAACGCCAATGGTGGCGAGTGACAGTGCGGGTTTCAGGCTGACACGGAAGGTGTCCTTGCGGGTGCCAAGGCCGCCATCAAAAATAATAATTGCCAGGGCGACGTTACCAAACAGAAAGGCCAGGCTGAAGTCATCAAACTTGATGCCTCCGGGGCCATCTTCGCCGGCCAGCATGCCCAGACCAAGAAACACCAATAACACTGGAGCACCAATACGTCGGGTAAACACACTGGCGACAACGCACAGCAAGGCAAGGGCAGCTGCCCCGAATATGTATTGGTAAATCACTTCTATGGTCATATATTTCCCTGAGCTGATATCCGTCTGGTGTTATGAACGGTTTGAGCCTGCTTGATTCATCAGGCTGGTGACTTTATCCATCAGAATCTGTGACGCATTATCACTGAATTGCTGGCCTTCCTCTATGTACTCCCACACGGTGGCATCGTTCCGCCAGCCGCCCTGTTTCTTGATCAGCTCGAAGTCTATCCGTTCCCGCGCTGCGGATGTCGACAGGCCACGGCGAAAGCTATGACTACTGAGGTCGGGAGCAAAATCAAACTGACACGCCTGCGCCAGTGACTTCAACAGCGTATTGATTGCCCCCGGATTCAGCTGCCGGGGTTGAATCTGATCCCAGCGGTTGATTGGACGAAACAGCGGCCCGCTGGTAATGCTGGCCACGTCCATCCATATTTTGATGGCGCTGGCCGGGCAGCAGCTGGCATCTCCAAACGGCAAGGCCCGTACCAGTCCGGTTGCTTGCTGGTCGGTTTTTGAGCGCGGCAAGTGAATCAGTAACCCCTCTGGCTCCCAGGTCAGATCTTCAGCCTGGATGGCAACCAGTTCGCTGCGCCGGAAAGCACCAAAGAAGCCGGTCAGGACAATGGCGATATCCCGCCGCTGCCTCGGACTATCCGGTAAGCCTCTCAAATAGGACACCATCTGTGCAAGGTGCTCCAGCCGTAATGCCTTGGCCTTCTGTTTGGGGCGACCGTGGGTGCGGCGAATCCCCTCCATGATTTTCCGCACCAGTGGATCTCGTACCGGGTCGGTCATGCCCTGATAGTGGTGCCACTGACTGATGGCCGTCAGGTGTAAATCCAGGGTTCTGGGGTTAAGTACCACCGCTTTTGCCAGGAGGTAGCGCACCAGGGTGTTGTGATCGCAAGGCAGTCGACCGCCCCATTTTTCGAATTGCCGGATGGCCGATCGATACGCTTGCCGGGTGTTGTCGGAAGTTGCCTGGGACAAATAATGCTGTGCCGCGGCTTGAGACGCTGGAAGCGGAGGTGCTGAGACCAAGAGCGGCGTTTTGTTGGCATCCCCGGTTGTGGGGAGAGGATGGCTGATGAGGGTCTTGCTCATATGGTTTCTCCCGTGATGTAACTGGCCTGCTGAGGGCTGTACCGCCGGTACAGGGCTGACAGGGTACCTATACTACTATAACCAACGATAACATTTATTATCGCTGGTTATATTTTTGAATTTTTATTTTTATATTTCCAGATAAATTATGTAATATTACGTGTTACGTAATACGATTTAAAATAACAGGACAGAAGCCGGAATGCGCCGCCTGAAGCAAGTACTTCAGCCAGCTGCCGAAAAAGCCAGAGATCCAGCCGCGCAAAGGCGGTAGCCAACAGAATTAATCGCACCAACATATCGGGGGATAAAAAACAGTGGGCAGAACAGGGGTGACATACCAGGATGTTGACCAGGCCGCGGCCGCCATTACCCAGGCAGGCACCGAGCCGACAGTGGATCGGGTGCGGGAGCATCTGGGCACCGGTAGCAAGAGCACTATCGCGCCATTACTCAAGCGTTGGCGTCAGCAGCGTGACGAACACAGCAACAGCGACGGATTGCCAGCCGAATTACTCCAGGCACTCAAGCTGGTGTATGCCCAGGCTCAGGCACTGGCAGAGCAAAAGATTGAACAGATTGAAGCCGACACCCAGCAGCAGCTGCAAACCATGCAGGAAGAACTGGCCCAGGCTGTTGCGCTACAACAACAGACCAGCCTTGAAAACACCCAGCAGCAGGAACAGATAGAAAGACTCAAGGCTGAGCGCAAACAGCTCTCGCAAACCCTGGAGCAGCAAACCCTGAAGCTGGTGAAAAGCGATGCGACACTGGATGAAACTCGCCAGCAGCTGGTCGAATGCCGGGCAACCATCGCCGAATTACGCCAGGAAAATCGCGATATTCGCGACCATTTTGAACACTATCAGCAGCAAATGGCCAGCGATCGCCAGCAAGAGCGCGAGCAATTCCGGTTTTCATTACAACAGCTGGAAGACCGACAGCAGGATTTGCAGCAACAGCTGAACGCTGCCAGCACCAAAAACAACCAGCTGGACACGCTCAATATCAGCCAGGCTCAACAGCTGGAGCAGCAATCCCTGGCAATAAGCCGATTAAAACAAGCACTGGCAGAAGCCAGCCGAGCGCAACGGGAAGCTGATATTCACCTTGAGCACAGCCGCACAGCCATCGCGGACTTGCAGCAACAGAACGACACGCTGCAAGCATCACTCACCGCCAATAATCAGCAGCTGACCACAAGCCAGCACGAACAACAACGCTTGAGTCTGTTACTCGACAATGCAACACAGGTAGCGGCTGACAACCGGACGGAGTGCGACAGACTGGCCGAGGAAAACCGCCAACTGGCAGAAGCCAAAGCGATCAGCCTTGGTCAGATTCGCCAACTGGAGGCCCAGTTAGCCGGAATACAAGCAAGGTAACCAGAGAAAGCAGCCGGATGTCGGGGTTTTCGGGTGCCGGACCGGGTTATTCCTAAACTTCCGATAATATCAATTATCGGAAATATAAGAAAAATCCAACCATAAAACCACAACCCTCTGGCCATTCAGAATCACCAATAATTGCCATTGTGTGACGATGCTTCATCTCTGCCATTCCAAAATGTATTTTGGCCACAGAAACCCGCATCAAAGGCGCCATCCTCATGGCCTCACAAGCAAGCATGCGGTAGACTTCGCGCCGCTCGCGAGTGTTTGATAGCATCTGAATATCATACGCTCTGACGTCTGTCTTGTTTAAAAGCTCGGGATAAATATCACTATGTATGCAGTTGGCCAGCGTTGGATCAGCGAAGCTGAAACCGATCTCGGTTTGGGTCTTGTTCAAAGCGTCGATTTTCGTTCTGTTACTCTCTATTTCCCCTCCATTGACGATGTTCGCACTTACGCAAGCCACAATGCGCCGCTTACCCGGGTAATCTTCAAGGTCGGTGATGTCGTTCCACTTCAGGATGGCTCTGTTATCGAAGTGGATGATGTGGAGGTGATGGACGATATCGCTTTCTATTTCACCAAGGGTCGTTCGGTTTCTGAAATCCAGCTCAGTGGTGCCATTCAGCTAAACCAGCCGGCCGATCGCCTGTTTTCCGGCCAGATCGATAACAATGGCCTCTACGAATTGCGCCAGCTTTGCTTCCAGCAAATCACCAAATTACGCCAGCGGCCTTTCTATGGTTTGCTGGGTGCTCGTACCAGCCTGTTGCCACATCAGTTGTATATCGCTCAACAAGTCACCCAGGATTCCATTCCGCGGGTATTGCTTGCCGATGAAGTTGGTCTGGGCAAAACCATCGAAGCCGGTTTGATCTTGCACCGGTTATTGCTGCAGCAACGGATCCAGCGAGTATTGATACTGGTGCCGGATCACTTGCTGCACCAGTGGCTGGTCGAAATGATTCGCCGCTTCAACTTGCGCTTCAGCATCCTGCAGCAAGACGACATTGATGAAGCCATTGAAACGGGCAATACCGATTTGTTTGGTAACTCCCAGCTGCATTTGTGCCCGATGTCGATGGCCGATGAACCAGACGTCGCCGTGGCCATGATGAACACCGATTGGGACATGATTGTTGTTGACGAAGCGCATCACCTGACCTGGACACCGGAACATCAGGACCCGGCGTATCAGCTGGTCGAAGATCTGGCCGAAGCCAGTGCCGGCATCCTGTTGTTGACAGCAACACCGGAACAGCTTGGTATTGAAGGGCACTTTGCCCGTTTGCGCCTGCTGGACCCTGATCGTTACCCTTCCCTGGATCAGTTCCTTGCCGAGCAACAGGCCTACCAGCCCATTGCTGAATTGGCCGGTGCCCTGGCAGAAAACGAGCCGCTGAGTGCCGAGCAACAAGGCCAGTTGCAACAACTCTTGCCAGACCTGGCAACAGCACTGGAAGAAGACAAGGGCAACAACCGTTTGCTGGATGCCCTGATTGATCGTCGCGGCCCCGGCCGAGCCATGTTCCGGAATACCCGTCATGGTGTCTCTGGCTTCCCGGCTCGCGTCCCCCACCTGAATCAGCTGGCGATACCGGATTATGAAGCCGCGCCGGATGATATCAATGCCGTACTGTTCCCCGAACGGGGCCAGGCATTCTGGTGGCTGGATGACCCTCGGGTCAGTCACCTGCTGGAGCTGTTAAAACAAACGGGCAAGGCCAAAATGGTACTGATTTGCCATCACGCCAGCACAGTGCTCGACCTGGAAGCCTATCTGTGGGAGAAGCACGGCATGCAGGTGGCGGTATTCCATGAACATATGGATCTGGTTGAACGTGACCGTGCCGCTGCCTACTTCGCCGATCCGGAACAAGGCGCCCGCTTGCTGTTGTGCTCGGAAATCGGCAGCGAAGGCCGCAACTTCCAGTTTGCCCATCAGTTGGTGTTGTTTGACTTGCCGTTTAACTGCGACCTGATTGAACAGCGCATTGGCCGTCTTGACCGTATTGGTCAGGCCAATGAAATCCAGATTCACAGCCTGGCCTTTGAGCAACATGCCACTGGTCGTTGGCAACAGCTATTGCATCAAGGGCTGGATGTATTTACCCAGCCCAACCCGGCGGCCCAGACACTGCTGGAACGTCATCGCGAAGCCGTGCACAACGCCGTATTGACCGGTGACGGCATGGAAGCGCTGGTCGCCACTCTCAGCAGTGAACGACTGGAACTGCAACAACAGCTTGAACAAGGCCGTGACCGCTTGCTGGAATTACATTCCTGCCACTCCAAACGTTCACGTTCGCTGGCTCGGGATATGACCATTACCCATATCGAAGATGAAGCAGAGCTGAATGATTTTATTGAGCTGTTTGCCGATGCGTTTGGTGTGGAAGTGGCCGATCTGGACAACGACTGCATTGCCCTCGCCCCTGGGGACCATATGCTGGTGCCAGATTTACCGTACCTGCCAGAAGATGGCTTTATGGCCACTACTCGCCGCGAAGTGGCACTGACTCGGGATGATGTCCAGTTCCTCAGTTGGGAACATCCATTTATCGACCAGGCTCTGGAACTGGTTACCAGTGGCCCGATTGGCAACGCCTCCGTCGGCTACGTTGAGCAACATGACTATAAAACCGGCGACTGTTTTATACAGCTGCAGTTTGTGGCTTCCTGCCCGGCGCCCAAGCATTTACAGATCGAACGTTATTTGCCTGCGGATGCCATGCACCTGACCTTTACCCCCACCGGTGAACTGAAAGTGAATGAGCCGGATTTGGCCGGATTTGTCTTGCCGCTAAAACGCGGAACCGCCAAAGGCCTGGCGGAACAAAAGATGAACGAGGTCAAACCGCTGATCTACAAGCTGGAGAAACTCGGCGGCGGTCAGCTGAACAAAATGATCCAGCGTGCCACCAACAAGGCCAACGAAGCCTTTGATGATCGCCTGCAGCGATTGCAGGCACTGGCGCAGCATAACCCCAACATCCCGGAACAGCTGATCAGCGATGTCCAGCAGGAACGGCAAGCGGTATTGGCCGCTATTGAAACAGCCCAGCTACAAATGGACAGCGTGCGATTGGTGTTCTGCGGCTAAATGGTCGGAACCGGTGGGCACAGACAGTACCACCGGCCCCTGCGGTCTGTGCACCGCCCTCAGGCGGTGCCGATTCTGCAGGTCAGACTTGCCCGGATTAACGTGCCCGTGAACGCATGGTGACAAACTCTTCTGCCGCTGTCGGGTGAATCCCGATGGTGCTGTCAAACACAGACTTGGTGGCACCTGCGTTGATTGCGACGGACAACCCTTGCATGATTTCACCGGCATCCGGCCCTACCATATGTACGCCCAATACCTTGTCGGTACTGGTTTGTACCAGCAGTTTCATGAATGAGCGCTCTGGCATGCCACTGATGGTGTGTTTCATCGGTCGGAAGCTGGATTCAAACACGCTGAGATCACCCGCAAATTGCTCTGCTGCGTCGTCTTCGGTCATGCCAACAGTGGCGATATTGGGCTGGCAGAAAACAGCGGTGGCGATATTGTCGTAAGACAGTGGCTGGGTGTCGCCATCAAACTGCTGGTTAACAAACTTCATGCCTTGCGCCAGCGCTACCGGCGTCAGAGCCGGTGTGCCGATTACGTCGCCCAGTGCGTAAATGCTGGGCACTGTGGTGCGGAAAAAGTCATCGGCAACAATGGTACCGTTACGGCGGGTTTCCACGCCCAGGGCTTCCAGGTTCAAGCCGTCGGTCATCGGGCGGCGGCCGGTGGCGTACATCACGCAATCGGTAATCAGTGAGTCACCGTTGTTGAGTGTGCAGACCAGTTCGCCCTGCTCGTTTTTGCTGATCGATTGAATATCGGTCTGGGTACGAATATGAACTCCCTTGTTGGCAATCTGCTCTGCGGCAAACTCTTGCACCCCGGAGTCAAAGCCTCGCAGGATTTGCTCGCCGCGATACAGCAGTTCGGTCTCGGCACCGAGACCGTTAAAAATACCGGCAAATTCCACGGCGATATAACCACCGCCAACCACCACCACTCGCTTGGGAAATGTTTCCAGAAAGAAGGCTTCGTTTGAAGTGATCGCCAGTTCAGCACCGGGGACTTCGGGTTTGAACGGCCAGCCGCCGGTGGCAATCAGGATGCGCTCTGCGCGGTAGTCCTGACCATCGACGCTGACGGTATTGGCATCCTTGATGCTGGCGGTACCGTTGATTGTTGTAACACCAGCATTACCGAGCATATTGCCGTAGATACCGTTCAATCGTTCAATTTCACGGGTTTTGTTGTCACGCAGTGTTGGCCAGTCGAAGCTCTTGAGTTCTCCTTCGATACCAAAGCCTTTGGCTTCAGCGAATTTATCAGCGTATTCGGAGGCATAAACAAACAGTTTTTTGGGTACACAACCGACATTGACACAAGTACCACCCAGGTAACGGTTTTCTACCACGGCGACTTTTGCCCCCTTGGCGGCCGCCATGCGTGAGGCCCGTACGCCACCAGAACCGGCACCAATAACCAACAAATCAAAATCAAATGACATAACGCTTCTCCGTGAGTGACCCGCTTATTCCAGCGCTGGTCGAATAACTGCGGTCGATGCTCTGAGTATTAGCGCCGGAGCGGCTCTTCCGCAATAAAATTTGGGCTATATGCTAGCCTGTTTGGCCCGGATTGCGAAACGGCCATAGCGATACGCTATAAAGCAGCAATAGAATAGTCATCCGCCACTGCCAGCCCCTCGACTACTCGTTTTCCAGCGTTGCCCGCACATCAACCCGGCCTGGCAAGTCGGAACTGTCGACGGTAATCTGACTCACGCGAATGCCGTGACGGATTTGCAGGGATTCGACCCAGGCGATGAACATATCGAATTCAATATTATCAAGCCAGATTCGAACCCCCTGCCCGTCCTGTTCATAGCGATCCAGTTGGATGCGATCAGACCGTGCCGCTTGCGTGACCAGGGTCAGAATGGGGCCGGAGGATTTTTCCAGTGAGGCGCCACCAAATTTGCCGGCGTTCTCTGCAATCAGGTTGTAAACGTCCAGTTTTTTGTCCAGATCACGCTGTACGCGCTGGTTTTCCCGCAACAGCGGAGCAAATATCAGGACGTACACCAGTGCAGCCCCTAATAGCCAGGCCAGACCTCGCACGACCAGTCGGTCTCTGGCAGGCAAGGCACCGTACCAGTTGCTGGCAGCTTGCACCTGAGGGATGGCTGTCAGGCGCTGGCGCATTTCGGTCAGTATCTCCGTATTCATGCGGACTCCCCTATTTTAAGACGACCCTTGACCTTTTTATCCTCATTGCTGGCAGAGGCCACTTCGGCATCGAGACCGCGCTCCGACAGGGCCTGGCGCAGAGTCTGCAGCTCACTGAGATTGCTGGCTTGCACCTCTATAATCAGCTCTTGCTGGCGTTCGTTATAACGCGCTGAGTCCAGCTTGATGGTTTTGAGGTTGACGGATTGAAACGCACTGGCGGTGGTATTGATCAGATACGTAAAACCATGATTGTTGCCATGACCGCCTTCGGCCAGTCGGCCGCGAAATTCCCGCTCCAGTGCCCGTATCCGCACCCCGGGGAATAGCTGTTTGTACAGCGCCAGACTTTGCTGATAAACATATTGGCTCTGATTGGCCAGCTGCCGGTTTTGCACATACAGCGTAACCGCCATGATCAGCAGGCAAGCAGTCGCCAGTGATGCCAGAGGCCGCCACCAGGAGCGTGGTTTGTCTGCCTGGCCATGACGTACCTGAAACTGGCCAATCAGCATATTGACCGGGCGGGCATGGGAGGTGGGTAACGCTGGTGAGTCGCTGGTCGCCGAAGAAATATCGATGCGCTCGAAGGCATCTGCAAATCCGGTCTCAATAGTAGTGCGCAACAGGTTGGCTTGATCCAGCCCCGATGCGTGAATGGTTAATACACCCAGGCCTTGCTGGTCTTCCAGTACGGATTCCAGCACCGGCATTATGGCAAACTCATTGACCCAGCCTTCGAATACTCCCGGCAGCTTGACCAGCCAGCCTTGATCCTGCCAAACGGCAATGGCTGCTTCCGGTAGCAGTTGGGTTTCCGGAATCAGTTCCCGCACTGTCAGATGTAAATGCTCTGCCTGTTCCAGCAGGCGCTCGACCAGGTCACAGGCCGTTACGTAAGCCCGAGCCCGGACCCCCACTTTGCCTGCCGGTACAATCAGGTATTCACTGATATCGTTGATCAGGTTCTCTTCCAGCGCAAAAGGCAATGCCTGGGCCAGATGACGGCCTGAAACCCCCGGCAATTCGATCCAGTGGCAGCTGTAATTGGCCGCTGACAGAATCATCCGCACCGGAGTCAGGTCGGGTTGGTCAGCAGCCCAGTCTTCCAGGTTGCAGGCCGGGACAGCATCATTGCTGGGATCGCTCACCAGCCATTGGGCATCGTGCCCCTGCCAGGTCACTTTGATTGTGTTCATGCTGTTTCTCGCTGCATATCACTTACGCTGGTTGAATTTAATAAATCAAGGGGTGGTATTGGGCAGCTCAGGCAAACGCCTGGCTTCCCGGCGGGAATAGTCCCGATACAAGGTACGGAAATTACCGCTATCGGCATCGCGCTTGAGTAAAAACTCATTGGTACCAAACCAGTCTCCACTGGTGCCGATATCCACTCGCCCAAATACTTCAAAATATTCCGATTTGACGGTGAAATCGCTTTCTGTCCATTTGCTGTCGTTGCTGTTACTGCTGCCCGACACAAAACCTTTCACTTCATCCAGATCCAGAAAATCACTGACACTGGCCAGCCCGCTATCACCTCGGGCAGATACAACCGCTTGTGCGTCCGTTATGGAAAAGTTGGCATCGAGGGCTGACATTACCAGTTCAGAGGCCGTGTTGATATTCAGCTGGGTCGTCACCGGCAAGCAGGTGACATAAGGCTCCAGGGCGTAATAAGTGTCGGTATCGACCCCTTCGAGCAGCATCAGATCGGAGGTGTGCTTACAGATTTGATAAGCAGGACGATAAGGCGGCTCCAGACTCATATAGTCATTTTCTACCTGGCTTTCGGCGTCCATCCAATCGGCCAGTCGCTCTGCAATCGTGACATCCAGCCCCAGGTCGTTAAGCAAGTTATACAGCCGCTGTTGCCACACGCTCTGATTACTGGCAGCCGGAGCCAGCCAGTTGAGATTGAATTTGCCCTGGGCATCCACCATCCGAATAAATACCTGGCCTTCGTCCATCGGAAACGTGCGGTCAATGGCCCACTCTTCCAAGCCATGATCGATATCCGGGTCGTTGTCCCAGTCCATATACAGGCCGCTGCGCACCACACTATCGATGCCATGCAAAAACGCTTGTGCCTGCTGGCGTGCCAACTGGGCAGTGGTTCGTTGGATATCCTTGGCCTGGCGCTCAATCAGTACGGTGGCCAAAACACTGACCACAGCGAAAATCAGCAAGACAATCAACAGGGCAAGTCCGGATTGCTGGCGGCGCATCACAGTTCCTCACCATCATGTGCCAACGTCCAGAGCCGGGTTGCTTCACCGATGATCGGCAGGGTCATTTTCCAACGCATCCCCTGGGGGATAACCGATTCATCACTACCTTGTACAATGGGCCAGCTGTCGTACCAGGTTGAATCCGTGACTTCATCGTCGCTGTTGACGGTGTCGGCCAGTAGCGATATGTCCAGCTCCTCAATCTGGTCGAGCACCACCATGCTTCTTGGCTCGCTGTCGTAACTGCGATCCAGTACCGACCAGACATAGCGCACCAGACACTCGCCTTCTGATTCTTCTATCCCCCAGTCGGACAGACGCCGCCGGGCGGCTTCGCAGGCATCACTGTCGATGCTTTCCAGTTGATAGGCGATACGCTGCAGCTCTGAACGCGGGTCTTCAACACCGGGGCGATTACGCCAGCCGGTACGGGTTAATTCGAGCAGGTAATCCCCGTCATCCAGCAGGAGAGCATCCTGTTCATCGCCATAGGCATCCAGAATGGGACGATTGATAAACTGCTCAATATCACGACTGACAATGGCATTCAGCCGCTGCAGTGCAATCATCTGGTCCGACCGGACTTCGGTTGAATCACGGGCAACAATAATGGTGTGCAGCAATTGCACGGAGCCAACACTGATGGATGCCGTAATGGCGACGGCGACAATAACCTCCAGCAGGGTGAAGCCCTGATAGCGCGTCATCCGTGTTCACCCATAATGGTTGCCAGACTGACGAGGATATAGTCGGGTTCACTTTCGAGTGATACATCAACGGTTACCCGTACAACTCCGGGCCAGCTGGTTGATATCACGGTCGTCAGGGTTTGCCATTCGCGGGATGCCATATCAACGGTGTCCCGAGTGGTACCAACCTTGGGGGTTTCGTGACTGAGGCGAATTTCGGCGAGGCGATTTTCAGCCACCCAGGATGCCATGGTCTTGTTTTCCAGCGTCAGCAAGGTGTCGGCGGCCTGACTGGTGGTGCCACTGATAACGATGGCAATGGAAGCAAAAATAGTCAGTGCGATCATCACTTCGAGCAGCGTAAAACCATCGACCCGCCGGCAGGCATTGAAGGTATTATTGCTCATATCGAACCACCTCTTTCCACACCGGATTGAAGCCATCGCCATGAATCACAAAGGCAAAGCTGTTGTCGGCGTCATGGGTAATGGTGAGTTCAAAGGCGGTGTACTCTTCTGATGACAGAAATTGCAATGCGGGTAATGGGCCTTCGTCGTTGTCCAGCAGCTCTTCAAAGTCGACATCGTCATCATCTATCACCAACGCCATGACCATACCTTCCGGCACGGTTGGCGCATTCAGGGATGCACTGGAATACGCTTGCCAGGGGTTTTTATCGATATCACTGAGCTCTTCCACTGACAGCGTGCCCTTGGCGGCCTGCTGACGAACGTCTTGCCACGACAACAGCATCAGCTCGTCCCGGTCCATGGCCAGGCCAAGGTCCAGGTTGCGATAGGCGGCTTCTTCACGGTAGAGGTTCATGGCGATTACCAGGGTTGTGGCAAAACGCCCGGTTTCATCCTGAATCTGGGTGTCGCTGGCATTCAGGTTAACCAGCGACAACAAGCCGCCAATAATCATCAGCACAACCAGCAATTCGAGCAGAGTGAATCCTCTTTGCGGGAGCGGGAGCGGGCGCGGGCGCTGGGCTGGTAATGTCATGGGGCGAAAGGATGTCAACACAGATGTCCATCTGCCGGGTCACCCCGGCAGTCAGTAGCTTGTTATTCGGGGTAGGAAATGTCGGCGTATTCAGCTTCGCCGCCTTCCTGGCCATCAGCGCCCAGCGAAACAATTTCGTACTGTCCTTTTTCCAGGTAGTACAGAAACTCATTACCCCAGGCATCGGTTGGTACGCTGTTGCCTTTCAGGTACCCACTGCTGCGGTAGTTTTTGGGTACTGGAGACGATGACGGCTTGCTGATCAGTGCCTCGAGGCCCTGTTCGGTGGTTGGGTAGGTGAAATTATCGAGTTTGTACATATCCAGCGCGCCTTCTATCAGCTTCATCTGGCTTTTGGTGGTCTTGACCTGGGCATCGGTAGCGGAACCAATAATATTGGTGGCGACCAGCGCCATGATGCTACCAATAATGGCCAGTACAACCATCACTTCCAACAGGGTAAAGCCTTGTACGCGCTTGCGGGTTTGCATGTGTTTCTCCTAACGAACCATGTTTTGCAATTCAAGAATGGGCATCATGATAGCGGCAACAATCAGGGCAACAATCGCCCCCATGGTAAGCAGCATCATGGGCTCAAAGATTTTGACCATCGCTGAGACTGTATTTTCCAGCGTAGTTTCCTGCTGCTGCGCTGTTTTTGCCAGCATGGCATCGAGTTCACCACTGTTTTCACCGCTGGCGATCATATGCAGCATGATGGGGGCAAAGTAGCCGGTGTGATCCAGCGACTTGTGCAGGCTCCCGCCTTCGCTGACTTCCAGCGTGGCTTCGGTCAATGCTTTTTTGATCGGTATATTGTCGACGACCTGACTGGCAATACGCATGGCGTCAACCAGGGGAACCCCGGAGCTGGTCAGAATCGCCAGCGTGCTGCCAAAACGGGCGGTATTGGCGTCCTTGGCAAAACCACCGATGCCCGGTACGGCAAGCATGAAACGGTGATATTTTTCACGGAATGCCGGACTTCTCATGGCCTGGCCAAACAGTACCGCCACCGCCACTACCGCCAGTAAAATATACAGTCCGAAGTCGGTAATCAAATGACTGAGATCGAGCATGAACTGGGTCAGCCCGGGCAGTTCCTGACCGTTTTTAACAAATACATCAACAATGTCAGGTACGACGTACGTCAGCAGGCCAACCACAATCCCGATTGCCACGATACTGAGAATGATCGGATACATGGCGGCCAGCTTGATCTTCTGATCTGCCGACTGCCGCGCTTCCGTGTAATCTGCCAGCCGGTTTAACACGCCGTCCAGATGCCCGGCATGTTCACCGGCACTGACCGTCGAGCGGTACAGGTGCGGAAAGGCTCGCGGGTATTCGGCCAAGGCCTTGGCCAGCGTGTAACCTTCCAGAACCTTGGCCCTGATGGCGAGGATCATGGCCTTGATCTTGGCTTTGCCGGTTTGCTCAGACAACGCCCGCAAGGCTTCATCGATAGGCAGGCCGGCACCAATCAGGGTTGCCAGTTGGCGTGTAAGCAGTGCCAGGTCTGGTACGGACATGCCAGGGCCGCGACCACCGGAGCTGTGCTTCTGTTTGACGCTGGTGGATTCCACCGATAACGGCATCCAGCCTTTGTCGCGCAGCTTCTGCCGCACCTGTCGGGCACTGTCAGCTTCCAGTACACCTTTCAGCTGCTTGCCCTTGGCATCAAGCGCCTGGTAAAGAAATGCAGCCATAATTATCCCTTGGCAACCCGCAGCAGCTCTTCAATGGTTGTGCTGCCGCCCAGTACCTTGCGAATGCCATCCTGGGTGATGCTGGGACCAAGCCGACGGGCGTGAGCGGTCATGGCCTGCTCCCCTGCCCGGTCATGGATCAGGGTTTTCAGGCCTTCATCAACTTCAATGATTTCGTAAATCCCCTGACGACCGCGATAACCCAGCTGGTTGCATTTGTCACAGCCTTTGGCGTGGAATATTTCCGGAGGCTGATCAGGATCGACGCCGAGCAACTCGCATTCACTGGCATTGGCAATTGCCGGTACCTTGCAGTCATCACAAAGCACCCGGACCAGTCGCTGGGCCAATACGCCCACCAGACTGGAGGATAACAGGAATGACTCAACCCCCATGTCTTGCAAGCGGGTAATCGCACCAATAGCCGTATTGGTGTGCAGTGTGGACAACACCAAGTGACCGGTCAGAGAAGCCTGAATGGCAATCTCAACGGTTTCGAGATCCCGGATCTCACCAATCATGACCACGTCGGGGTCTTGACGCAAAATGGCCCGCAAGCCTTTGGCAAAGGTCATTTCAACCTTGGCATTAACCTGGGTCTGACCAATGCCGGGCAAGCTGTATTCGATCGGATCTTCTACGGTCAGGATGTTACGACTGGTGTCGTTAAGGTCACTGAGGGCGCCATACAGCGTGGTGGTTTTACCGGAACCGGTTGGGCCGGTCACCAGAATAATTCCGTGAGGTCGGCTGATGATATTACGCATGGTGCGTAAATCACGTTCCGACATGCCGAGCTGAGAAAGACTCAAGCGCCCGGCTTTTTTATCGAGCAAACGCATAACCACCCGTTCGCCGTGGCTGGATGGCATGGTCGATACCCGAACATCCACTTCCCGTCCACCGATCCGCAGGGCGATGCGGCCATCTTGTGGCACCCGTTTTTCCGCGATATCCAGCTTGGCCATGACCTTGATTCGAGAGACAAGCAAGGCGGCCAGAGCCCGCTTGGGCTGCACCACTTCGCGTAACACGCCATCAATGCGAAAGCGCACCACCAGGCGTTTTTCGTAGGTTTCGACATGGATATCCGAAGCATTTTCCTTGATTGCTTCGGTCAGCAAGGCATTGATCAGACGGATAATCGGCGCGTCACCATCCTGCTCCAGCAAATCTTCGGTTTCAGGAACGGAATCAGCCAGACTGGCGAGATCCATTTCATCGCCGAGGCCTTCCACCATTTCCATGGCTTCTGATGAGTCGGTCTGATAAGACAGCCCCAGGCGGCGATCAAATTCGTCGTCGGCCACACCTTCGAGCCGGAATGGCAAAGACAGGAAGCGCTGCACTTCCATAATGGCTTCTGCACTGACCGGCACCCGGTGTACCACCTTGAGCCCATCGGCAGCCCCTTCAACCAGCACACCAAAACGCTTGGCAAAACCGAAAGGCACGCGAGTAGCCAGCCCGGTGGAGCTATTGTTCTGGTCATTTGCCGTCGGGGTCGACGGGTCAATCAATATCGCTTCAGCACGGTCTTCGGGTTGATCTTGTACAAGGGTAGAACTCATGAATTATCCAACGTTGCGACCAAGATAAGTGGACCCAAGACTCCGTAAAACGGAGCACCTGGATCACACACCGACAATGGCCGTCAATAATAACCGGCTGTCTGCACAGCTTTCTGATAACAATAATACCTGACGGTCAACAATACAGACTCGCTGGTCACCCGGCACATCACTATCGACCCATGCATCATACTGATGGTTCGGTGGCTCCGACACTCCATCGGTAAAGTATTGCGACAAAACCGTCCGTAAATGCACTTCTTTTCGACAATACGACACTGGGGCGCAGCTTATGTCTATTTAATGACAAATCGGTGACACAAAAAAGCCCGGACTGAGCCGGGCCTTTTTAACGCCTTGATGTTAAACGAGTTTGTCCAGCTCTGGAACAGCATCAAAGAGGTCCGCAACCAGTCCGTAATCCGCTACCTGGAAAATCGGTGCTTCTTCGTCCTTGTTGATGGCCACAATCACCTTGGAGTCTTTCATGCCAGCCAGATGCTGGATTGCACCGGAGATACCAACAGCAATATACAGCTCTGGCGCAACGATTTTACCTGTTTGACCAACTTGCAGGTCATTAGGAACAAAACCGGCATCTACCGCTGCACGGGAAGCGCCGACTGCCGCTCCCATCTTGTCTGCCATATCAAACAGCATGGCAAAATTATCGCCATTTTGCATACCGCGACCACCGGCAACCACAACCTTGGCAGCTGTCAGTTCCGGACGATCGGATTTGGCCAACTCTTCACTCAAAAATACGCTTTTGCCGTAGGCGCTGACAAAATCAACAGCTTCGATAGTTGCTGAGCCACCGGTTGCGGCAACCGCATCGAAGCCAGTCGCACGAATCGTCAGTACCTTGATGGCATCGTTGCTCTGATACGTTGCCACAGCGTTACCGGCATACACCGGGCGTGAGAATGTATCAGCAGCAACCACTTCAATCACGTCGGACAACATATTGACGCCCAGCAGCGCTGCAGCACGAGGCAACAGGTCTTTGCCTGTGGTCGTGGCGGGTGCCAGAATATGGCTGTAACCTGTGCCTATGTTGGCAACCAGATCCCCCATGACTTCGCCCAGCTGGTGTTCATATACGGCGTTGTCCGCAACCAGCACCTTGGCGACCCCAGCGACTGCCGCTGCAGCATCCACGACAGCCTGACAACCAGAACCTGCAACCAGTACGTCAACATCACCGCCAATTTCAGCAGCAGCGGCGAGAACGTTCAGCGTAGCGCCTTTCAGGGTAGCGTTATCATGTTCCGCTATTACCAGAATACTCATTTCATTGACTCCTGTTTACAGCACTTTCGCTTCGTTCTTCAGTTTTTCGACCAGCTCTGCAACATCGGCCACCTTGATACCTGCCTGACGCTCTGCTGGTGGAACCACCTTCAGCAACGTCTGGGTTGACTCCATGGTGACGCCGAGATCTGCCGGTGTCATGATGGCCAACGGCTTACGCTTGGCTTTCATAATGTTTGGCAGGGTCGCATAACGGGGTTCGTTCAGACGCAGATCGGTGGTAACAATGGCGGGCAATTCAAGAGTGACAATACGCAAGCCACCGTCGACTTCCCGGGTTACCTTGACCTTGTCGCCGTCAATCGCAACATCAGAAGCAAAAGTACCTTGTGCCATACCGGTCAGAGCACCCAGCATCTGTCCAGTCTGATTGTTATCGCTGTCGATGGTTTGCTTGCCCATCAATATCAGTTGAGGCTCTTCTTTTTCGACTACCGCTTGCAGCAAGCGAGCAACAGTCAGTGATTCCAGTTTGTCTTCAGTTTCTATAAGAATGCCGCGATCAGCACCGAGAGCCATGGAAGTACGAATCTGCTCTTGTGCTACTTTAGGGCCAATGGAAACAACGACAATTTCGCTGGCGATGCCCTTTTCTTTCAGACGTACCGCTTCTTCAACAGCGATTTCGCAGAACGGGTTCATGGCCATTTTGACGTTATTCAGATCAACATCCGTATTATCCGGCTTGACGCGTACCTTGACGTTATAGTCGATGACGCGCTTTACAGCGACGAGAACCTTCATAGATTCCTCTTATCTTCAAATGATTGAAATTTTACCCCGATTTACCCAGTGGCGCGGTGATTCGGCGCTACTTTTCGGGGGCTTCAGACCAGAAGAATTATTCTGGACTTTTACCTTTACGTCAATAGTGAGGCTTGTTTGTTTCCAAAACGGCAGCATTCCCGAGCGATGCGGTTGCCTGAAACAGGCACGAACGTATAATGCTGCACCTCTATAAAGCGCTTTCTTAGTAGTTTGCTGATTATCACCAAAAAATCAAACCCGAATAGCACAGCCGTGGCCAATAACTCTAACCGTTAACAGGAGAGATCCGTATGGACCGTGATGTAATGGAGTATGACGTTGTAATTGTCGGCGCAGGCCCAGCGGGCCTCGCAGCGGCTTGCCGCATCAAGCAAGTCGCCAACGAAGCAGGCAACGAGATTTCGGTCTGCCTGGTTGAAAAAGGTTCCGAAGTCGGTGCCCATATCTTGTCTGGTGCGGTTATTGAAGACCGGGCGCTGACGGAGTTGTTCCCGGACTGGAAGGAAAACAATGCCCCTCTCACGACCCAGGTTGCCAGGGACGAAGTGTATTTTCTGCTTGGCGACAGCAAGTCGATACAGGCCCCTGGCTGGGCTGTGCCAAAACCGATGCATAACCACGGCAACTATATAGGTAGCGTTGGCAATTTGTGTCGCTGGCTGGGTCAGCAGGCAGAAGAACTCGGCGTTGAAATCTATCCGGGCTTCCCGGCGGCAGAAGTATTGCTTGAAGATGGCGTGGTCAAGGGTGTGATTACCGGGGATATGGGCGTGGATGCCGAGGGCAACCCCAAGGACAGTTACACCCCCGGAATGGAACTACGGGCCCGTTACACCCTGTTTGCAGAGGGGTGTCGTGGCCATTTGGGCAAGCGCCTGATCAATGAATATCAACTGGATGCTGGCAAGGACCCTCAGCATTACGGAATCGGCATCAAGGAATTGTGGGATATCGATCCTGCCAGGCACCAGCCTGGACTGGTGATGCACGGTACTGGCTGGCCACTGAACGAATCATCTTCATCGGGTGGTTTTTTTCTCTACCATGGGGATGACGGTCAGGTCATGGTTGGGCTGATTACCGATCTTTCCTATTCCAACCCTTATGTCAGCCCTTATGATGAATTCCAGCGTCTGAAACACCACCCTGCCATCGCACAGTATCTGGAAGGTGGCAAACGGGTGTCTTATGGTGCACGGGCCATCACCAAGGGAGGACTGAACTGCCTGCCCAAAATGACCTTTCCTGGTGGTTTGCTGATCGGCTGTGACGCCGGAACGCTGAATTTTGCCAAAATCAAAGGCGTTCATACTGCCATGAAAAGCGGCATGATTGCTGCCGAGACGGTGATTGCCGCTATCGCGGCTGATCGTTGTCACGACGAGCTGACGGAATTCACCACCGCCTTTGAGAGCAGCTGGGCCTGGCAAGAGCTGCAACGCAGCCGCAACTTTGGCCCCGCGCTTCACAAGCTGGGGACTCTGGGCGGGGCTGCTTTCAACTTTATTGATCAGAATATTCTGGCCATGCCGGTCACACTGCACGACACCACGCCAGACTACGACACTCTGCGGGCTGCCTCTGAATGCAAACCGATCATCTACCCCAAGCCAGATGGCAAATTAAGCTTCAGCAAACTGGATTCCGTGTTTATCGGCAATGTTAACCACGCCGAAGACCAGCCTTGCCATCTGAAGCTGGCCGATGCTGAAATTCCTCTGGAGATCAATCTGGTGCAGTGGGATGAGCCGGCTCAACGTTATTGCCCTGCGGGTGTTTACGAAATCACGGAAGACGAGCAAGGCAAGCACTTCCAGATCAATTCGCAAAATTGTGTTCACTGCAAAACCTGCGATATCAAGGATCCGTCCCAGAATATTGAATGGGTGACTCCAGAAGGGAGTGGTGGCCCGAACTATCCCAATATGTAATCCATCCTGAATGAAAAACAAAAAAGCCCGCAATCAATGCGGGCTTTTTTATCAACAACCAAATGGCTAATCAAATAGCCGATCAGGCACCGGGACGTTTGATCTCAATGTTGTCTTGTGCCCATTTGCGGTAGCTGGCGATATTGGCACGAGCTGCCCGATTTTCAAGCAGGCCCTTCTCTTCAGCGCTGACCGTCAGATCGGCCAGATCATCTACCTGTATATCATCGACCCGCACAACGGCAGCACCGCCCTGTACGTCCACTACTGCTACGACACCTTGCTGCAAGGCAAATGCTCTGGACTGGGCTTCGCGAGGAAGATCGGTCGTCTGGTCATAAGTGACTTCGACAGTAGTCCAGGCATCGGATTCTTGCTCTCCTGCGGCAATTTGAGCGGCAATGGTATCGGCCAGTTCTGAGGCTCTATCACGCTTGAGCAGGTTTTCAACTTGCTGGCGGACAATTTCCAGAGGCAATGTTCGGGGTTCTTCATGTTCAGATACAGCAAACACATAGACTCCCTGCTCTGTTTCAACCAGCTCACTCAACTCCCGATCCAGCAGCAGGTTTTCTGCAAACGCCTGTTGGCGCACAGCATCATTAGCGGCCAGTCCTTCACCAAAATCACGAGTAAACAAGCCCGATTCCTGAACTGTCAGACCCAGTACCGCGGCAATCTCATCCACAGAGTCTGATGAAAACGCCAGATTGCTTAATTCTTGCGTTTGCTCAGCGATACGCAGCCCGGCTTTTTCGTTACGAATGTACTCGGCCAGTTCATCGTGCTGCTGTTCAAAAGTGTCCGATTCCGACGCCTTGACATCAAGCAACTGGATAATATGGTAACCAAACTCAGTTTTTACCGGCTCGGAAATATCCCCTTGCTGCATCGCAAACAGAGCCGTTTCAAACTCCGGCACAAAGGTACCGTGACTGATATAACCCAGATCACCCCCACTGCTGCCACTGGCAATATCATCGGAACTGGTTTGTGCCAGTTCGGCAAAATCAGCACCAGCATCCAGTTCTGCTTTCAGTTCATTTGCCTTGGCCAAGGCTTCTTCACTGGAACGCTCATCACTGACTTCAACCAGAATATGACGGGAACTGCGTTGTTCCTTGGCGGATAGCTCATTCAGGTAATCATCGTAAGCGGCCTTGATTTCATCCTCAGAGACCTCTTCTGCGGCGGCCAGTGCTGCGCGGTCAAAACCGACATAACGAATACGGGCCTGCTCTGGCGACTGGAAGCGGGAACTGTTGTCATCGTAGTAGGTTTGCACGTCTTCATCAGAGAGTTCGATGTCATCCATCAGATCCTGGGCACGAATTTCAACATAGGAAACCGTGCGCAGCTCTCCGTTCAGCATGGCGCTAAGGCGAGTTTGATATGGCGTCGGAATGGACGTCATGGTCAATGCTTGCTGTGCCTGGTTTACTTTCAGATCTTCGCCCAAGCTGGCTCGAAATGTCAGCGGCGTCCAGCCGTTCATACGCAATACGCTGAGAAACTGTTCCTTGTTGAAACGGCCGTCCAGTTGAAAAGCCGGAATATTGACAATAGCCTGATCAACCACGCTGGTGGAGGCATACAGACCAAAGCGATCAGCCTGTACGGCGTCAACTCGCTGCTGGATCAGCTGATCAAGCGCTGATTCACGTAACAACTGGTCATTAAACAGGTTTTCATCAAATTGCTCGCCAAACTGGCGGCGCAAGTTGGCCTTTTGCTGCTCAATCAGTCGCTGGATATCAGGCTCCAGTATCTCGACACCACCGACTTCGGCGACTGGCGTTTCGCCAGAACCAATATTGACAATGCCTTCAACACCCCACAGGGCGAAGACAAGAATAATAAAAAATACGATGACCTTGGCAATAATGCCTTGGGCACTATTACGCATTGTTTGTAGCATGCTTCCTCCGGGTATTCGCTACAGCAACATAAAAAAAGCGCATCCAGGATGCGCTCTTTTATCTGGGTAGGTAGTACAACAAGGTAAAGACCTGCTGTAACTACCCTGTCCGGCATGCCAGACCGCCTTGCCAGTCAGTGTGTCAAATCATTCTGACAGCTTAGTTAACGGCATCCTTAAGCGCTTTCCCTGGCTTGAATCCAGGCACTTTGGCAGCCTTGATCTGAATTGGTTCACCGGTTTGAGGGTTGCGGCCTGTACGTTCTGCGCGCTCTTTCACCGAAAATGTACCGAATCCAACCAGGGCAACCTGATCACCGTCTTTTAGCGCAGTACCAACACTTTCTATCATGGCATCCAGTGCGCGACCAGCAGCTGCCTTTGGAATATCAGCTGATGCGGCAATGGCGTCGATTAATTCGGACTTATTCACACTTTTCCCCTCACTCTGTGTGCAATATTAGATTCTTGTTATGCGACTGGGCGATCGCTACAGGAAATTAAAGAGCGTCGATTTATACCAACTGGGTTATGCACCGTCAAGCAGACTCAGTGCGTCTTTGGGCGAGAACCCTCGTCCTTGCTGACGCTTGCATCATCTGTCGGAACAATTGGTGCCGAAACACCATCAGGGCTTGACTCAAGCGCCAAATCCAGAACCTCGTCGATCCAGTCTACAGCAACAACCGTCAGGTCTTGCTTGATATTTTCCGGTATATCCCTGAGGTCTTTTTCATTCTCTCGAGGAATAATAACCGTTTTGATGCCTCCACGATGCGCGGCCAGCAGCTTCTCTTTCAAGCCACCAATCGCCAGCACCTTGCCGCGCAGGGTGATCTCCCCTGTCATGGCAACTTCAGCCTTAACCGGAATGCCGGTCAATACGGATGCCAGTGCGGTTGCCATGCCGATCCCGGCACTGGGGCCGTCTTTCGGAGTAGCGCCTTCCGGTACGTGAACATGGATATCGTTCTTTTCAAAAAACTCGACATCCGCTTTCATGCCTGGGGCGCGACTTCTGACGACTGTAAGGGCCGCCTGAATGGATTCCTGCATCACGTCACCCAGCGAGCCGGTCTTGATGATCCGTCCCTTGCCAGGAGTGGCCGCCGCTTCCAGTGTCAATAATTCGCCACCGACCGATGTCCAGGCCAGTCCGGTTACTTGTCCAACTTCGTTACTGGCTCCAGCCAGGCCGTAGCTGTATTTGGTAACACCGAGGAATTCTTCCAGCAACTCTTCGGTAATCACGCAGGTAGCGGTTGTCTGGCTCAGCATATTGGTCTTGACTACACGGCGACAAAGCTTGGCCAGTTCACGTTCAAGCCCTCGCACACCCGCCTCACGGGTGTAGTGCCGGATAATGCTGCGCAACTGTGATTCTGGCAGCTCAATCTCATCGGCTTTAAGGCCGTTTTGCTTGATCTGCTTTGGCAACAGGTAGCGCTGGGCAATATTCACCTTCTCAGCCTCGGTGTACCCTGGAATACGAATGACTTCCATACGATCCAGCAAAGGCCCGGGAATATTCATGCTGTTGGATGTGCAGACAAACATGACATCCGACAGATCATAATCCACCTCAAGGTAGTGATCTGCAAATGTGTTGTTTTGTTCTGGGTCCAGCACTTCCAGCAAGGCAGAAGCCGGGTCACCGCGGTTGTCCATCCCCATTTTGTCGATTTCATCCAGCAGGAACAAGGGGTTGCGCACACCAACCTTGGTCATGCGCTGGACCAGCTTGCCTGGCATGGAGCCGATATAGGTACGGCGATGGCCACGAATTTCAGCTTCATCCCGAACACCACCCAAAGACATGCGGGTAAACTGCCGGTTGGTCGCCCGGGCAATGGACTTGCCCAACGAGGTTTTACCAACACCCGGCGGGCCCACCAGACACAGGACTGCACCTTTGACCTTTTTGACGCGATTCTGGACCGCCAGGTATTCAAGGATGCGTTCTTTGACTTCTTCCAGACCGTAATGATCGGCATCGAGGATATCCCGGGCGCGAACCAGGTCATGATTCAGTCGTGAACGTTTTTTCCACGGCAGATTCAGCAACCAGTCCAGGTAGCCCCGGACAACGGAAGCTTCAGCCGACATCGGTGACATCATGCGCAGTTTGCGTAATTCTGCTTCGGCCTTTTCCTTGGCTTCTGTGGTCAAGCCAACCTTTTCAATTTTTTCGGTCAGCTCATCAAACTCATTGCTGCCGTCTTCCAGATCACCGAGTTCTTTCTGGATGGCTTTCATTTGCTCATTCAGATAGTACTCGCGCTGGCTTTTTTCCATCTGTTTTTTAACGCGACCACGAATCCGCTTCTCGACCTTGAGCAGGTCGATTTCAGATTCCATCAATTCCATCAGGTGCTCAACCCGCTCTTTGGGGTCGAACATTTCCAGTACAGCCTGTTTCTCTTCCAGTTTGAGAGAGATATGGGCGGCAATGGTGTCACTCAGACGGCTGACATCCTCAACACCGGAGATGGTGGAAAGCACTTCACTGGGTACTTTTTTGGACAGCTGTACATACTGCTCAAAGTGCCCGGTCAAGGAGCGGGTCAGTACTTCGTTCTCGCGTTCATCCGGGATGCGTGTTCCGGCTGGTACAACCTGGCCACGGAACAAGTCACTCTCATCGATCAGACGTTCCAGTGAGGCACGCTCTTCACCTTCAACCAGCACTTTGACAGTGCCGTCAGGGAGGCGGAGTAGCTGCAGGATGGTGGCTACTGTTCCAACGCTATGGAGCCCTTCAATGCCAGGGGCATCATCAGAGGCGTCCTTCTGGGCAATAAGCATGATGCGTTTGTCGCCCGCCATCGCTTCTTCCAGAGCATTGATTGATTTTTCCCGCCCCACAAACAAGGGAATAACCATGGCGGGAAAGACCACTACGTCACGCAGTGGCAAGAGAGGTAATACTTCTTGATTCATCAGATTAGGTCTCTGCTACAAAGCAATATTCTGAGAGTGGGGGTTGTGCCCGTTAAAAACAAGCAACAAACAAATAAAAAGGAGCCAATGGCTCCTTTTTATTGTTTTTCAGGAAAGTGTTAATCGCTTTCTGAAGAGGCCATGGCGACATCGCCACTCTCATAAATCATGATGGGTTCAGCGATACCATTAATAACGCTATCTTCGATAACAATCTTGCTGATATCCGGTTCAGAAGGCACTCGATACATGGTCTGCAACAAGGCTCCTTCCAGAATCGAGCGCAATCCTCGCGCGCCGGTCTTTCTTTCCATTGCGCAATTGGCAATGGCATCGAGAGCCGAGTCGCGAATATCAAGCTCTACTGATTCCATCTCAAACAACTTCTGGAATTGACGAACCAGTGAATTTTTTGGTTCGGTCAGAATCCGGATCAAGGCATCCTTGTCGAGTTCATCCAGCGTTGCCACAACCGGCAAACGGCCAATAAACTCAGGAATCAAACCAAATTTAACCAGATCAACGGGTTCTACTTCGCGTAATGCTGCACCAATTGATTTCTGGTCTTCCTTGCCTTTAACGGTAGCCACAAAGCCAATGGAACTACGCTCAGACCGATCCCGAATAATTTGATCCAGTCCGGCAAAGGCTCCTCCGCAAATAAACAGGATATTGGAGGTGTCCACCTGTAGAAATTCTTGCTGCGGGTGTTTTCGACCACCTTGTGGCGGCACGGATGCAACAGTCCCCTCGACGAGCTTCAGTAATGCTTGCTGAACCCCCTCGCCTGATACATCACGTGTGATTGACGGGTTGTCGGATTTACGTGAAATCTTGTCAATCTCATCGATATACACAATGCCTCGCTGGGCGCGCTCAACATCGTAGTCACACTTCTGCAGTAATTTCTGAATGATGTTTTCTACATCTTCGCCCACATAACCCGCTTCTGTCAGTGTAGTGGCATCAGCAATGGTAAATGGTACATTCAGCAAGCGAGCCAGTGTTTCTGCCAGCAATGTCTTGCCGCTGCCCGTTGGGCCAATCAGCAGGATATTACTCTTGGATAGCTCAACATCGCCCTTCCCTTTGCCTTTACCTTCACCAAAGCGCAGACGCTTGTAGTGATTGTAAACCGCCACAGCCAAAACCACCTTGGCTTTATCTTGACCAATAACGTATTCATCCAGAGTCAGACGAATTTCCTGTGGCGTAGGCAGGGTGTCAGAACCGCCCTTGTTATCGGTCTCCTGGACTTCTTCACGAATAATGTCATTACACAAATCAACACATTCATCGCAAATAAACACCGAAGGCCCGGCAATCAGCTTGCGCACTTCATGCTGACTCTTACCGCAAAACGAACAGTAGAGCAGCTTGCCGCCGTCTTCGCCTTTGCCTTTAGTATCGTCGGTCATTCGACTGCCTCATTCTGGTACATAGCATTCATATATAGGTGCACAATGGTCGAGTTTCAAGCCTGTCGGCCATCGTTTGGTCAATTTTATTGACCTCGATGGGTCAAAACCTTGTCAATAAGGCCATATTCAAGTGCCATATCGGCAGTCATAAAGTTGTCGCGCTCGGTATCCGCCGCAACTGTCTCGTATTTCTGGCCAGTATGATGCGCCAGAATGCTATTGAGACGTTCCTTGGTATGCTGGATATTGCGAGCATGAATTTGAATATCCGTTGCCTGCCCCTGGGCACCACCGCTTGGCTGGTGAATCATTACCCGTGAGTTCGGCACACTGTAGCGCTTGCCTGCTGCCCCGGCAGCCAGCAGAAAGGCTCCCATGCTACAGGCCTGGCCAATAACCATGGTACTGACGTCCGGCTTGATAAACTGCATGGTGTCATAAATCGACATGCCAGCAGAAACCGAACCACCCGGTGAGTTGATATACAGGTGAATATCTTTGTCCGGATTTTCAGACTCAAGAAACAGCAGTTGAGCCACGACCAGGTTGGCCATGTGATCTTCCACAGGCCCTACCAGAAAAATCACCCGCTCCTTCAGCAAACGGGAGTAGATATCGTAAGAGCGCTCACCGCGAGCAGACTGCTCTACTACCATAGGAACCAGGGCATTCTGGATCACTTCCGATCCCTGAGTGAATTGGTCATTCATAAAATTACTCCCATACAAAACCAGTATCGAACCATCATTACAAAAACAGCCGCTATGTAGCGGCTGTTTTTGAGTGTAGCCATTGGAGACGAATCTGTCAGTCCCCAAGATACCAACTATTACATTGCTTGGTTGGCATTGGCAGCGCGAATAACGTCTTCGTACGAGGTTTCAACCACGGAAACGGTAGCAGCCGCTAACACTTTTTCGATCAATTGATCTTCCAGAGCCAATGATTGGATCTGTGATTTTTGTTCAGCATTGCTGGAGTAATACTCACGAACCTGTTCAGGGTCCTGGTAAGTAGAAGCAATTTCTTCAATCAGCTCAGCGACTTTTTCATCGGATGGCTTCATGTCGGCGGCTTCAATAGCAGCATTCATCAACAGACCAACCTTGACGCGTTGCTCAGCCTGGCCTTTGAAAATCTCGGCAGGCAGTTGTGAGGCATCCATTTGACCGCCAAACTGCTTGACTGCCTGCTGGCGCAGACGATCAATTTCCTGGTCAATCAGAGGGGTTGGTGCATCAACTTCGTTGCTGGCAACCAATGCATCGATCACTTGTTGCTTGGTCAAAGTACGCAGGGCACGTTTCAATTCGCGATCCATATTGGTGCGAATTTCAGCGCGGAACTCGGCTTCATCAGCGGTTTCTACACCGAAGGTATTGAAGAAGGCTTCGTTCATTTCAGGCAGTTCGCCCTTCTCGACTTTTTGCACAGTGATCTTGAATTGTGCCGGCTTACCCTTGAGCTCTTCCTTGTGGTAATCATCAGGGAAGTTCACATCAATGGTTTTTTCATCGCCAGCGACAAAGCCGACAATTGCAGCCTCAAAACCTGGAATCATGGAGCCAGATCCCAAAGTCAGGGTGTGGCCTTCAGCTTTGCCACCCTCGAATGCTTCACCATCGACAAAGCCTTCAAAATCGATAACAACACGATCGCCATCTTCAGCAGCGGCATCGGTTTCTGTCCAGGTGGTGTTTTGTTGACGCAGGGTCTCCACCATTTTTTCCATATCGTCATCGGATACGGTGGCTGTCTTTTGCTCAATGGACAGCTCAGCAAAATCACCCAGAGCAACTTCTGGATACACTTCGAAGGTTGCCTTGAACTCAAGATCCTTGCCGTCTTCGTTTACCACAGGTTCAAAACTGGGCATTCCTGCCAGCTTGAGCGCTTGCTCCTGCACAGCCTGAAAGAAAGACTGCTGCATTTGCTGGTAGACAGCTTCATAACGCGCTTGCTGACCAAACATACGTTTGATCACTGCAAGAGGAACCTTGCCCGGACGAAAACCATCAATGCGACGACCTTTGGCCAGCTTTTTCAGCTCTGCTGTTACTTTTGGTTCTACTTCCGCAGCAGGAACGCCAATGGTCATACAACGCTGAAGACCACTGGTTGTCTCGATGGACACTTGCATAGATGCCTCTCAGATAAAGTGTTTTTTTACGATCACTACCGGAAAATACCGGTCGCCGATTCAGAAAGCCGCGGAGTATAACGCAAGCCAGAGGACGAATAAACGAGAGAAAACAAACCACTGCAAATTGCAGAAACAAAAAAAGCAATCAGCAAGAGTGCTGGACAATAAAAATACAGAGAAAGTGCCTGAAGGCAGAAAGCATCGAAGAGCAACTGACCCAAAGGTGTCGATACGAAGAAGCAGACAGGAAGAAGAAAAGACAAAACAGACAAGACTTGAAAATGGGGTGGCCGACGGGGATCGAACCCGCGACAACAGGAATCACAATCCTGGACTCTACCAACTGAGCTACGGCCACCATATCATGCTCGGGATGCTATTGGCGCACCCGGCAGGGCTTGAACCTGCAACCCCCGGCTTAGAAGGCCGGTGCTCTATCCAATTGAGCTACGGGCGCATGTCCATCTAACCTTCGAGATTAAATGGTCGGGGTAGAGAGATTCGAACTCCCGACATCCTGGTCCCAAACCAGGCGCGCTACCAGACTGCGCTATACCCCGTCACACTACTTGCAACAGTCAGTGTTTTGCTGACCCTCCCAAGTGGCTGCGCATATTATAGATGACCTGCCAGCAGGTCAACCAGAATTTGAAAATATTTCGATAAAACAAATACTTCACTGCTTTTGGCGAGAAACTGTCTGATAACTGATCAGTCATTTAGCTGTCGCTTTGTTTTCCTTCGTGGGCGTGAGAAAATTGCAACAGATACATCTCTACAACAGGTTTTTCATTTCATGACCGCACAACTGATTGACGGTAACGCCAGAGCGGAAGCTATCCGCACGCACATCCAGCAACAGGTTACCGAGCGCCAACAGCAAGGCAAACGCCTGCCAGGGCTGGCTGTTATCCTGGTAGGAGAAGATCCCGCTTCTCAAGTGTATGTCGCCCACAAACGCCGGGACTGCGAGCAGGTTGGTATTGCCAGCAAGGCCTATGACCTGCCAGCAAGCACCACGCAACAGGAACTGCTGACACTGATTGAGCAGCTGAATGACGATGCCACCATCGATGGCATTCTGGTGCAACTCCCCCTCCCCGATGGTTTGCGAGCCGACGAGATTCTTGAACGCATCGACCCAACCAAGGATGTCGACGGCTTCCATCCGTTTAATATGGGTCGCCTTGCCCAGCGCATCCCCCTGCTCCGCCCTTGTACTCCAGCGGGTATCATTGACTTGCTCGACAGCACTGGCAAAAAACTGGCGGGCATGCACGCGGTTGTCGTGGGGGCATCCAATATCGTTGGGCGACCAATGGGGCTTGAATTATTATTACGTGGCTGCACCGTCACTACTTGCCATCGCTTTACCCAAAACCTGGAGCAACACGTACGCCAGGCCGACTTGTTGGTGGTTGCCGTTGGCAAGCCCGGTATTGTCGATAGCGAATGGATCAAGGAAGGGGCAATCGTGATTGATGTGGGCATCAATCGCACACCAGAAGGCCGCTTGATTGGTGATATTGAATTTGCCGAGGCCGCCAGCCGTGCATCATACATCACCCCGGTTCCGGGCGGTGTGGGGCCAATGACACGCGCCAAACTACTGGAAAACACCTTGTTTGCCTGCGAAAACCTGCATACCTGAGGCCGTTACAGACGCTCCCTGCCAGACAGCCCATACAGTAAACAAGAAACACAACAGCCCGGACATGCCGGGCTGTTGTATTCATCAGGATCGCTATCAGACGTGAAGGATCAACAGATCAGGCTGTGGTCGACTACTGCTTGATCCAGGTCGTTCCTTCCGGCCCATCTTTCAATACGATTCCCTTGGCTGCCAGCGTATCCCGCACCGCATCAGCCGCGGCAAAGTCCTTGGCTTTCTTGGCATCCAGTCGCTGCTGGATCATGGTTTCAATCCAGTCGGCTTCATCTCCAGCACCAGCCTGGAAAAAATCTTTCGGCTCCGACTGCAAGCACCCCAAAACCGACCCCAGATAACGTAATTGCCCGGCCAGTGCTGCCTGCTCTGCCCCCTCGGCCTTGTTAATGGCCCGCGCCAACTCAAACAGCACGGCAATTGCTTCCGGGGTGTTGAAGTCATCATCCATTGCTGCATGAAAACGTGCAGAAAAATCATTTTCCACATCTTCGATAGCACCAACCTCAACTCCATCCAGGGCATTATAGAAACGCTCCAGACGAGTGTGTGATTCCTTCAGGCTCTCTTCGCTGTAGTTGATCGCACTGCGATACTGGCTCGACAGCAGCAAAAAACGCACAACTTCAGCAGGATACTTGTCGAGAATTTCGCGGATGGTAAAAAAGTTACCCAATGACTTGGACATCTTTTCACCATCAACCCGCACCGCCCCGGCATGCATCCAGGTATTGACGTAATGCGCCCCATTGGCGGCCTCAGACTGGGCTATTTCGTTTTCATGGTGTGGGAATTTCAGATCTGGCCCACCACCATGAATATCGAAAGTATCCCCCAGGCAGCATTTGGACATGGCAGAACACTCGACATGCCAGCCAGGGCGGCCGATCCCCCAGGGTGACTTCCAATGTGGCTCGTCCGGTTTGGCTGACTTCCACAACACAAAGTCGAGAGGATCCTGCTTGTGTTCGTCAACACCGATCCGCGCACCCGCTTCCAGCTCATCCAGTACCTTGCCCGACAACTTGCCATAGCCGTCGAACTTGCGTACCGAGTAATACACATCACCATTGGCTGCAGGATAGGCAAAGCCTTTGTCAATCAGGGTCTCAATCAGGGCAACAATATCGTCGATATGGGCTGTTGCACGTGGCTCCGCATCGGGCATTTCGATCCCGAGTGATGCGGAGTCCTTATGCATCTCATCAATAAACCGCTCAGTCAGCACATTGAATGCTTCGCCATTTTCATTGGCCCGAGTGATGATCTTGTCATCAATGTCGGTGATGTTGCGAACATAGTTGACTTCAAAGCCACGATGGCGCAAATACCGCGCAATCACATCAAAGGCAATCATCACCCGGGCATGGCCCAGGTGACAGTAGTCGTAAACTGTCATGCCACAGACGTACATGCCAACCTTTCCGGGCACCAGGGGTGTAAACACCTCTTTTTGACGGGTCAGGGTGTTGTAAACGGACAATGTCATAACAGGGTTTAATCCTTTTTCAGTTCTTTGTCTTCACGCAGGCCAATCGTCAAGTTAAACACAGGCGCTGCAGCGGTATGATCTTTCTGGTCAGAAACGTAATACCCTTCACGTTCAAACTGGAAGTGCGTTTCAGGGGCAATGGATGCCAATGCCGGCTCAATCCAGCCATGCACAACCGTCAGTGATTCCGGATTGATCAACTCCATCAGGTCGCCTTCAGCCTTGTCTGGCGTTACATGAGTAAACAGCCGCTGGTACAGGCGCAATTCAGCCTGTACGCCGTGACTCGCCGAGACCCAGTGCACGACCCCTTTGGGCTTGTTGCCGTCTTCAGGGTCCACACCCAGGGTGTTTTCAATCAGTTGGGCACGTACCAATACAACCTGTCCGGCGTCGTTTTTCTCGTAATCCGTGGCTTCAATTACATAGCCATGACGCAGGCGAATGCGCTTGCCGGGGGTGAATTTCTTTTTGAACTTCTTGCTGTACTCTTCCTTGAAGTCGTCTTGATCAATAAACAACTCACGGGTAAAGGGCATTGCGCGACTGCCCAGATCCAGCTCCTGGTGGTAGTCCGCACTCAGCATTTCCAGATGATCTTCGGCAAGATTCTCAATTACCACCTTGAGTGGGTTGATCACACACATGGCTCGCGGCGCATGACGATTCAGATCATCACGCACGGCATGTTCCAGCATGGCGACGTCGACCAGACCATCGGAGCGGGTAACACCGATCATATCGCAGAAATTACGGATGGAACGCGGGGTAAAGCCACGGCGACGCATACCTGAAATGGTTGGCATGCGTGGGTCATCCCAGCCACTAACGATCTGGTTATCAACAAGTGCTTTCAGTTTACGCTTCGAGGTAACGGTATAATCAAGATTCAGGCGACCAAATTCATACTGTTTTGGCTCTACCGGTACCGGCAGATGGGCAATAAACCACTCGTACAATGGCCGGTGATCTTCAAACTCCAGCGTACAGACGGAATGCGTCACGCCTTCAATGGCGTCCGACTGACCATGGGTAAAGTCGTAGGTCGGATAAATACACCACTTGTCCCCAGTCTGATGATGGGACACCTTGCGAATACGGTAGATGATCGGGTCGCGCAAGTTCATATTGCCCGAGGCCATATCTATTTTGGCACGTAACACACAGGCGCCTTCGTCAAATTCACCCAGCCGCATTTTTTCGAACAGCGCCAGGTTTTCATCCACACTGCGCTCCCGGTACGGGCTGTTTTTACCCGCCTCTGTCAGGGTGCCGCGGTACTGGCGTGCCTCTTCTGCGCTCAAGTCACACACATAGGCATTGCCGGTGCGAATCAGATGCAGCGCCCACTCGTGCAGCTGATCAAAATAATCTGAAGCGTAGTGGATGTCGCCCTGCCATTGAAAGCCAAGCCATTGCACATCAGCCTTGATGGCATCGATAAACTCCTGGCTTTCCTTTTCCGGGTTGGTGTCATCAAAACGCAAATTGCAACCACCGCCAAACTGCTCCGCTACGCCGAAATTCAGGCAGATGGATTTTGCATGACCAACATGCAAATAGCCGTTGGGCTCGGGTGGAAAACGGGTAACCACCCGTTGTACTTTGCCACCGGCGAGATCTTCTTCAATGATTTTGGCAACGAAGTTGTTACCACGAGCAGGAGCGTCTGTCATAACCACCTTAAAGCAAAAAATAATTGGCTCGCAGGGCGCTGCAGCCACCAGAATGGCATTTCCTCATGCCAGACAAGCATTTGCAACGCTGTAAGCCCGTAAAAAAGGCGCTATTATACGCACCCGAACACGCATGTGTTACACGAATTCATACGTATCACGCTCCAGTGATTCAACAACCGGAAGACAGTTATATGATTCTGCTTAAAACCAACTTCGGCGATATCAAGATTGAGCTGAACCACGAAAAAGCCCCGATAACAGCAGCCAACTTTGAAAGCTATGTCAAAGACGGTTTTTATGACGGCCTGATTTTCCACCGTGTCATCGATAACTTTATGGTTCAGGGCGGTGGCTTTACGCCCGGCATGACCGAAAAACCGGAAGGCAAGGAACCAATCAAGAACGAAGCAGACAACGGCCTGAAAAATACCGCCGGCACACTGGCCATGGCTCGCACCATGGATCCTCACTCCGCCAGCAGCCAGTTCTTTATCAACGTCAAGGACAATGACTTCCTGAACCATACTGGCAAAAACATGCAGGGCTGGGGTTATTGCGTATTCGGCGAAGTCGTCGAAGGCATGGAAGTGGTCAACCGTATCAAGGCGGTTGAGACCACCAACAAGCTGGGCCATGGTGATGTACCAGTCGAAGACGTTTTGATCGAGAAAATGGAAATTATCGACTGATGGCTGTCTATTTCATCTCCGACCTGCACCTGACATCAGAAAAACCCGCCATTACTGCCGGTTTTTTGTCGTTCATCAACCAGTTGGTCGATGCCGAGGCCTTGTATATTCTGGGAGATTTTTTTGAGGTCTGGATCGGGGATGATATTGCTACCGGGCTGACTCGCCAGGTAGAGCAGGCGCTGGCGGCATTAAGCCAGCGCCATTGCGCCGTTTATATCATGCATGGTAATCGCGACTTCCTCATTGGTGCTGACTTCTGCCAGCGCACCGGTAGTCAGCTGCTGGATGAGTACGCCACCATCACACTGGGCAATGCACCCATCCTGTTACTTCATGGTGACAGTCTCTGTACCCGTGATCTGGAATACCAACAGGTGCGGCACATGTTCCGCAACCCGCAATGGCAACAGCAATTCCTCAGCCAGAGCATCGACGAGCGTATCGCCTTCGCCCGCCAGGCGCGCGAGCAGAGCCAGAAAAGCGGCCAAATGAAAGACAATGATATTATGGATGTCACCCTCTCCGAAGTAGACAAGGCGCTGGACGATGCCGGAGTCGATATCATGATTCATGGCCATACCCACCGCCCCGCCACCCATGAGTGGCAACACCAGGGCAAATGGCGACAACGCTGGGTACTGGGAGACTGGAGTGAACAAGATGGCTGGATGATCCGCTGGAGCGAGGACGATGGCCTGGTGCTAAAACAGTTTCCGCTACGGCTTGCTATCCAGTAACGGAACATACCCAACAGCGGTACACCTTGCCCAGCCCAAGCCTCACGCGCCGAAGATCTGCGGCTCGGGTTCCAACCTGACCCCAAAACGCCGCCATACCGAATCAACCACGGCCTGTTGCAATGCCTGCACCTGTACCAGGGTGGCGGTTTCCGGGGCAGTCAATACCAGTGCTTGCTGCTGATGCATACGGACCGGCCCCAATGATTTCCCTCTCCAGCCACACTGATCAACCAGCCACCCCGCCGCCAGTTTTCGTTGTTGTGGCAAGCGAGCGGAATAAACCGGCAAGTCTGGGTAACGGGATTTCAGACCATCAGCGACAGCGGTCGATACCAGTGGATTTTTGAAAAAAGATCCGGCATTGGGTAGCTGCGCCGGATCGGGCAAGCGGGATTGTCGAATAGCACATACTGCAGCAATCAGGTTCTCTGGCGTCATTCGACCAGCAGCACAAGCCTGCTCTGCTGCCCACTGGGCCAACGGCGCATAAGAAAGGTTGGGCGAAAACTGTCGCTTGAGTGCAAACACCACCCGTACAACAATAAAATCATTGGCCAATTCATGGCGAAAAATGGAATCCCGATAATCAAACCGGCAAGCCTGACGGGAGAGAATACGCCACTGCCGCGTACTGATCTGAAAGCCTTCAACCTGCTCGATCAATTCAGCGACTTCCACGCCATAAGCACCAATATTCTGTACCGGCGCGGCACCAACAGTACCGGGAATCAGTGCCAGATTTTCCAGCCCATGGCCAAACGTCGTACTGTTTAATACCCAGTCATGCCAATTCATGCCAGCATCAACGGCGACGGTCAGTGTCTCTTGAGTACACGTACGAACCGTGACAGCGGTCATCGCCGATTGCAATACCAGTCCATTAACTTGAGCCGGCATCAGTACATTACTGCCGCCGCCAATCATGCGAATGGGGAGCTGGTGGCTAGCCGCCCATTCCATGTGCTCCAACAGATCGGAAAGATCGCCAAAACGAGCAAAAAATTCGCTGCGCCCCGGTAAAGCCAAGGTGTTCATGGCCGACATATCCACGTTGGCGCAAATCAAGAGACAAGCCCTGTCTGCCGTCGAATCTCTGCCAGCAAGCCTCGACAGCCATCTTCAACCATGTCCAGCACCTGGTCGAAGCCATCATCTCCGCCATAATACGGATCCGGCACATCCAGCAACGGAGTATTGTGCGCAAACTGTAAAAACCGGGATGGCGTTGTCACTGCAGCGCCATCAGTCTGTAATCCTTGCTGTTCCCTGGCGAGCTGTTGCAATTCGACCAGGTTGGCACTGTCCATCGCCAACACATAGTCAAACACCTGCAGGTCTTCAGCGATCACTTGCCGTGCTTTCAGTACCGACAGGTTATACCCGCGGCCAGCCGCGGCACTGATTGCCCGCGAATCCGGACACTTGCCGATATGCCAGGCAGCCGTACCAGCTGAGTCTATGCGCACTCGATCGGATAATCCGGCGTTATCCACCATTTTCTGGAAAACGCCGTGAGCGGTCGGTGAACGACAAATATTACCCAGGCAAACAAATAGCACCGACAGTTGTGGTGTAGCCGTCACGGTCATTATGGCTGGGCAGTCGTGGCTGATTGGGATTTGTCGAGCTTTTCGTCAACCGACAGACGGCGGGCTTCACCTTCCAGCATAACCGGCACACCATCAACAATAGGGAAAGCCAGGCCATCGAAGGTGCATAACAATTCTTGTGCTTCAGCATCGTATTTCAGCTTGCCCTTGCACAGTGGGCATACCAGCATCGCCAGTAGTTGTTTATCCATGGTATTTCTCTCCCCAGGTTGTCAGCAAGGTATCCAGAGCCTGCCGGGTAGAACGGTCAGGCACTGCATCCACCGGTACGTACCAGCAATTTTCAGTTACAAAGGACCGGCATTTTACCCAGTCCTTTTCGGTCATCACCACCGGCTTGTTATCGTCAAAAGCCAGATCATTCGCAGTAAAAGGATGATGATCCGCAAACGGGTGTTCAAGGGGTGTCAGGCCCAGCTGTCGCAAGGTATTGAAAAACCGTTCCGGGTGGCCAATCCCCGCGACGGCGTGAACCTCTTCATTCGCCAAGGTTAGCAGATCCATACGCTCAGCCGTGATCGCATTAATCATCGCCAACGGTTGCAGCACGAAATCCTTGCCGTTCACAATCACCCGATCGACACTGTCGAGCCGGGTTTCAGGTTCACGTAATGGCCCGATAGGTAATAACCAGCCGTTACCAAAACCCCGTTCGCCATCAACAACAACCAGCTCGGCGACTCGTGCCATGGCGTAATGCTGCAGGCCATCATCACTCAATACCAGGTCGACCTTGCCAGCCAGATAGTCAACCGCCCGTTTGCGCTGGGGATCAACCACCACGGGGCATCCCAGGCGCTCAAACAGTAATTTTGGCTCATCGCCGCATTCACTGGCCGGGGTATCTTGCCGCACTTCCAAAGGGTAGTTGTCCGTCTCACCGCCATAACCACGACTGACAATGCCAACACGCATATTCATTTCCTGGGCGCGATTAGCCAACCAGATGATCAGAGGGGTTTTGCCAGTACCACCCACACTGATATTGCCCACCACGATCACAGGGACCGCCGATGACAGGGGTGGCAACAGCGCATAGAAAAAGCGCCGCAACGTAACGGCCAGCCAGAACAGCCCTTGCAGTGGCAACAGCCAGATATTGAATAACGGCGACCGGTACCAGTGGCGCTCGATCCAGTGCGCCAGGCCATTGGTCTGCTTTACGCCATCAGACATGCTTGCCTTCCGAGCCGAACTGCATCAGATACAGCTGCGAGTAGATGCCGCCCTGCTCCAACAGCTCCAGATGCGTGCCGTCTTCAACCACCCGCCCGCTGTCCATTACCAGAATCCGGTCGACATGTTCAATCGTACTGAGGCGATGGGCAATGACAAAGGTGGTGCGCCCTTTCATGACCTCTTCCATGGCGGCCTGGATATGGCGCTCGGAACCGGTATCCAGTGCCGAGGTGGCTTCATCCAGAATCAGCACGGGAGCATCCTTCAGAATCGCCCGGGCGATTGCAATACGTTGACGCTGGCCGCCGGACAGCAATACGCCATTTTCACCCAGGCGGGTATCGTACCCGTTGGGCAATTGCTCGATAAACTCATCCGCATGGGCTGCTCGCGCCGCCGCCAGCACCTGCTCATCGGTATACTGCCCGGCCCGGCCATAGGCAATATTGTCACGCACCGAGCCGTCAAACAAAGTGACCTGTTGGCCGACAATGGCGATTTGCCGCCGCAAGCTGTCCAGAGTCAGATCCCGCAGATCAATACCATCCAGACGAATAACGCCGTCACTGACATCATAGAAACGAGGCAGCATGTTCACCAAACTGGTTTTGCCACTGCCCGATTTACCAACAATCGCCACCGAGGTGCCCGCTGTGATATCGAGACTCACCGATTTAACCGCAGGTTCCGCCGCTCCGGCATATTGCAAGACCACGTTTTCCAGCGACATGGTGCCATTGGCCCGATCGATTGTCTGGGTGCCGGCATCGCGCTCTTCATCCGCATCCAGCACCGTGAAGATGGACTCTGCGGCAGCCAGGCCGCGCTGCACCATGGCATTGATATCGGTCAACGCCCGCAATGGTTTGGCAATCAGGGAAGCAGCAGTAATAAACTGGAAAAAGTCTGCACTGGTCATGGAGCCGGCAGCCACGCGCTGGAACATGACAAAAATCATCACCCCCAACCCGATTGATACGATCTGTTGGGTCAACGGCACACTGATGGCATTGGTCAGCTCAAACTTGAGCGCCTGCTTGCGATTGTATTCGCTGGCGGCAGTAAACCGGCTGCGTTCATAGTCAACGCCACCAAAGGTACGCACTTCGCGATAGCCCTTGATGCTGTCGTTAGTGACCTGGGTGACATCCCCTACCGACTGCTGCACCCGGCGGCTGTAACGGCGGAAAAACCGGCTCGCCAGCCCGACCACCGCAACAATAAACGGTACCAGCACCAGAAACACCAGTGTCAGGGTGTAATCCAGATAAATCAGGTAGCCCATCAGGAAAATGACCGTCAGACCTTCCTGGATCAATGTCGTCAGGGCTCTGGTTGAAGCCCCCGACACCTGATCCACATCAAAGGTGACCCTGGAGATCAGGCGGCCACTGGATTCACCATCATAAAAGGCGCTTGGCAGCCGCGTCATTTTACCAAACAGTTCGACCCGCAAGGAGTGAACAACGTTACGGCCGACAATGGCGATAAAATACTTGCCCAGAAACGTACCGACACCCCGATAAAAGAACGTCCCCATCAGCAAGCCGATCAACAGCAGGATTTTCTGCTCGGTCGGGTCACGTAAGGTTTCTTCAACCAGGCCCATCAAATGTGCCAGTACCGGTTGTGCCGAGGCGTATAATGCCAGCCCCAGCACACTGATCAGAAATGCGCCCTTGTGGGGCCAGACATAACGTAACAGGCGTTTGTAGAGTGTTTTGACGTCTTGCTGTTTCGGTGCCTTGTCCGCCGGATTACGCTCGGGATCAACTGCCATTGCTTGGCTGCCTGGTGGTAATACTGATATTAACCAATCCCAACTGCCCCGCCGCATCCATCGCCTTGACGACCGACGCATGTGTCGCGTTGGCATCGGCAGTAATAATCAGTGGTGCGGTCTTGCGGCCATCAAGCACCTTGAAAATCGCCCGTTTCAAGGTTTCCAGCTGCTGATTGATCAGCTGCTGTTCATTGACGGAATATTCGCCGGTGGCAGAGACCACGACCTCGATCGATGCCGCTGGTACAGCCTTGTCACTGGCAGCGGCTTCAGGCAAATCGATACTCAGGTGGCTTTCCTGGGTAAAGGTGGTCGACACCATAAAAAAGATCAGCAACAAAAAAACAATGTCGATCAGAGGCGTCAGGTTAACCGCCACCTCTTCTCGCTGCTGGCGTTTGAAATTCACTGACTGGCCTCTGAATTATCTACCACTTCCCGATCACCATGAAGAACATCGACCAGCTTGATGGATTCCTGCTCCATAAACACCACAATGTCATCGATTCGACGCTGCAACATGCGATGACACACCAGCGCGGGTATCGCAATCATCAGCCCGGCCGCGGTTGTCACCAGCGCCTCAGAGATACCACCGGCCAGTACACTGGCTTGCCCGGTGCCCTGGATCATGATTTCCGAAAACACCTTGATCATACCGATCACCGTACCCAGCAAACCCAGCAGCGGTGCAACCGCGGCTACCGTGCCCAGGGCATTCAGATAGCGCTCCAGAATATGAATTTCCTGGGAAGCCACTTCCTCGATGCTCTCTTTCATGATTTGACGACCATGGCGAGAATTTACCAGCCCGGCAGCCAATACCCGTCCCAGCGGGCAAGACTCCTGCAGTTCGCGAATACGCTCGGCATTCAACTGCTTGTTTTTCATCCATGACCAGATTTTGGCCAACAAATCAGGAGGCGCAACCTGTACTACACGCAGCGTCCAGAAACGCTCAACGCTGATGCCTAATGCCAGTACCGAACACAGAATGATTGGTACCATCATCCAACCACCGCTCTGGATGATCTCAAACATGCACAGTCTCTCCATAAGTCAATTTGCGCGCTACTCTAGCACAAGCCCAGAGCTTGCATAAGACCATCGCCACCACCATCACAACAGCCTGAAACCCCTGTCACATCTCCGACAGAGCATTGCCCACAGCCGAATCGAACAGTTTTTATCCAACCAGCGGATATCACCGGCAACACCAGCATCAGAGTTGACGCCAGGGCGGTGCCCAGCCATCCCGGACAGCCGTCACCGTACCGGTCTGATCCATACGGATTGCGCCACGATCAATGGTGGATAGCCAGGGGATACCCAGACGCTCCAGGCGCTCAATTACGCTGGTCGATGGATGCCGGTAACGGTTGTTGAATCCGGCAGAAATCCACACCTGCCCTGGCGCAACCTGCTGCAAAAACAACCGGGAGGAGGAACTGGCACTGCCATGGTGGGACGCAACCAGCACATCGGAGCGCAACTCGCTGCCATAACGTGCGACCAATGCCTGCTCCGCCAGCCGGGAAATATCCCCGGGCACCAGAACCCGTCGCCCGAACCACTCAAGCTGCAGCACACAAGAGGCATCATTGTCGTTATCGTGAAGGTGTTCAGCCGTACGCAAGAAACGAAAACGCACAGCCATCGGCTCGACAAAACCTGTCGACGCGGTGGTGGGAATATCCACAGACCATAAACGCCAGCGATCGTCCCCATGACAGGTTTGCACCGACGCCAGGGGCCACGTCAGCCCGGCATCCCGAATCAAGGGACGATAAGCGGCTGGCGGCTGACCCAGCCAGATACGCGCGTTATGGCCATTAAAACCACTGACGTTGTTGGCTCGCTGTTGTAACCAGATATTCAGACCGCCAGCATGATCCGAATCGCTGTGGCTCAGCACCAGGTCGGTTACTTCAGGATTCCCCAGACGCCGCAAAGATGGCAACAGCATAAATTCGGCAGCACTGAATTCAGGACCAAATGAAGCACCCAGGTCATACACCAATGCCTTGCCGCCGGCACTGACCACCAAGCTCTGCCCTTGCCCCACATCCAGCAAGCGTACCTGCGGCGGGGCCGGTGCATGCCAACCCGGGGGAGAAAACACCACCGCCAGCGCCACACTGATGACCAGAAAGGACAACCCGGGCCGCAACCCCAAATACACCAGCAGCATCAACAACAGCACTGCAGCCAATATCGTGTCAGGCAGAAACGTTACAACTGGCAAGGGCCACTCAAGCGCCTGCTCCAATCCGAGCCACCAGATAGCATCCAGCTGTTCCATTGCAGCGACAGCCCAGTCCACAGGCCAAACCAGCAACAAAAATGACAGTGGCAACATCACCAGCCCCAGTACAGGGATAGCAATTGCGTTACACAGTAAATGCACCCACCCCACCGCCTGCCCCCACCACAGCATCAAGGGTAACAAGCCCAGAAATACCAGCCATTGTGGCAGCCATAATCCCTGCCACAGATTAACCCGTCGGCCACCCAGAAATAACAATAAGGACGCCACTGCCATCATCGAAAAACCGAAACCTGCGGAGGTAAACATCAGAGGATTGACCAGCAGCACAATAACAAAGGCATAAGACAGCGCGGCCACCGGTGCCAGTCGACGGCGCAAGCCCATCACCAGCAACATAACCAGCAACATAATCCAGGCCCGCTGCAACGCGATGCCCGCCCCGGCCAACAGCGCATACACAAGACACACCGTAGCGATCCATATGCCGCTGCCCCACAAGCGTCGCCCGGCATTTATTTCATACACTGGTGCCAACAAGCGGACAACCAGACCCATCAGCAAACCACACACGCCAGCGACCAAACCCAAATGCAGACCACTCACCACCAACAGATGCAAGGTGCCGGTATCCCGGGCCAATTGCCAGTGTCGCGGACTGAACGCATCCTGAATACCAAATACCAAGCCTGCTACCCAGCGGCGGCCAGACGCTGAGGGAATATGCTGCAGTCGCTCCAGACCGTACTGCCGCCATTGTGTCAGCAAAGGCACCTCTGGTGCCGCGTTATCTATCGCTGTACCAGAGGCCGCAATCGAGCGGATATAACCACGGCCATCAATGCCCTGGCGCAACATCCAGGCTTCATAATCAAAGGGCAAGCCATTGGCAAACCCCCGAATGGCTCGTAAACGGACCTGGGCGCGCAGTGTATCGCCTACCTGCAACACAGGCTCGGCCTGGTAATAACCCAGGACCAGACGTCGTAATGGCGGCAACTGCTGATCTCCAGCCAAGCCATCCAGCGGATGCTGCTGTATTACAGCAACGGTAACTTTCTGATAACCATCAGCCGGTTTGTCATGTCTGTTTTTATCGGCGGCTGGTGACGTGGAAGCATGGCTCGATACCGTTTGCAGACTATCGCCTTCCCGGGCGATCACCTCCAGCACCAGCTCGACATCGGTACGATCCAAAGACGCAGGCAAGCGGTGCTGGAGCTGCAAAGACAACCAGAGTTGGCCATAGATACTGGCGAATGACATCACGGCCAGCGCAACCAGCCAGCGAACCGTTATTCCAGTACGACACGAATGACTCGTCCGCTGCAGAAGCCATAGAAGAATCCAGATTATCGCGAAAAAAAGACCACTCCAGGGAACCATAACCCCAAGAATGATGCCGGCACCCGCCGCGACACATAGATGTTGCATTGCCACTCCCTGGCAGAATCGGCATAATCGCCGCGCATTCAAGCAACGGCGGCTCTCATGCCAAAGAAACTTCTCAAACGCATTTTTCCGACACCGGAACAGGTCCAGACCAACAAGTCACTGCAGTTCCTGTCCCCGCTATTCGCCAAACCGAATTTATGGCACCTGAATCGTCGTTCAGTGGCCAGAGCTTTTTTGGTCGGGCTGTTTGCTGCGTTTCTGCCGTTACCATTTCAAATGGGCATTGCCGCCCTGATTGCTTTTTATGCCAATGCCAATATGCCGATTTCTGTGGGGCTGGTGTGGATCAGTAATCCGCTGACCATTCCCCCTATTTTTTACACGACCTATCTCTTTGGCACCTGGATTCTCAACACACCCTCACGAGAATTTCATATTGAGCTATCACTGGACTGGGTGCTTACTGAGCTGACCCAGGTCTGGGAACCGCTGATCGTTGGGTCACTGACCACCGGGATCGTGCTGGGTGTCGCCAGTTATTTTATTGTTGACTGGAGTTGGCGCAAGCATGTTTGGGACAACTGGAAAAAACGCGCCGCCCGAGTACCAAAAGTGGTCAAAGAGGTGGTAACCGGCCACCACGAGCATCACAACCAGCCTCCGGAACAGGACAGCGACGATCGCCGCAACAGCAACGACCAGTCTTGATATCAGCCCATCACCGGGTCCACGGATACCAGTGTCTGCTCTTTCAGCCGCAAACACCGGTCCATACGCCGCGCCAATGATTCGTCGTGGGTTACCAGCACAAACGCGGTATCCACCTGTTTAATCAACTCCAACATCACAGCTTCAACCTGGGCCGCGGTTTGCTGATCAAGATTTCCTGTCGGCTCATCCATCAACACCAGCTTTGGCCGATTGACAATCGCCCGGGCAATAGCAGTTCGCTGACGCTCACCACCGGACAATTCCGATGGCTTGTGATCACAGCGCGACGCCATTCCCAGACGCTCCAGACACTCCCGCGCCCGTTGTTCCGCAGCCGCCGTCGCCACGCCAGCCAGCAGCTGCGGCAACATCACGTTTTCCAGCGCCGAAAACTCCGGCAACAGGTGGTGAAACTGATACACAAAACCAATGCTCTGGTTACGCAAACGGGTACGGGCTGCTTCACCCAGCGCATGAACATCTTCTCCCCCCAACAGTACCTGCCCTTCATCCAGAGAATCCAGCCCACCCAATACATTCAACAAGGTGGTTTTGCCAGAGCCGGACGACCCCACAATCGCCAGGGTTTCACCGGCAGCCAGCTCAATATCCACCTGCTTCCAGACGGTGACCGACTGCGGGCCACTGGTGTAAGTCTTGCGTAACCCCTTCGCCACCAGAATCGGATTATTCATAACGTAACGCCTCCGCAGGCTGAATCCGGGACGCGCGCCAGGATGGATAGAGAGTGGCCAGAAAACTCAACAGTAACGATGCCGACACCACCACCGCAACATCACTCAACAGCAACTGGGACGGCAAATATGAGATGAAATACACATCGGAGCTGAGAATCTGAAAACCAAATAATTTTTCTGCCCAAGCGACCAGATCCGAAATGGACAACGCCGCCATCACACCCAACACGGTGCCAAGCAACACCCCCACAATACCGATCGATAACCCCTGCACCATAAAGATCGCCATCACGGTACGCGGCTTGGCACCCATGGTACGTAAAATGGCAATGTCGGCTTGTTTGTCAGTCACTACCATCACCAGTGTCGAAATAATATTAAACGCGGCCACTGCCACAATAATCAGCAGCAGCAAACCAATCATGGTCTTTTCCATGCGGATGGCTGAAAACAGATTCCCCTGGGTGCGGGTCCAGTCACTGCCGGAATAACGGCCGTCAAGATTATTGACCAGCTGCCAAATCAAATCCGGGGCATCAAACAAGTTGGTAAACTTGATGCGTAACGACTTGGCCTCACCGTCCAAACGCCCCAGTTTGGCAGCATCCTGCAAATGCACCACCGCCAGATTGGAATCCAGTTCCGCGCCCACAGAAAACAAACCAACGACCGTTAATCGCCGCACCCGTGGAATCACCCCCGCCGGGCTAAAGGTCGCTTCCGGCAGCATCAAGGTCAGCTTGTCACCGACCACCACACCGAGGCTGCGAGCCAGCAAATCACCCAGCAGCACCCCATACTCACCGGGCTGCAAATCGGTGATTGAGCCAGCGGTCATATGATCAGGCAAAATCGATACTCGTGACTCAGCCTCTGGGGCGACCCCCGTGACCATCACCCCCTTGACCCGACCATTCACTCCCATCATGCCCTGCAGTCGTGTCAGTGGTGCGCTCGCTTCAACACCGGGGTATTGCTCGACCCGAGCCGCCAGCGCTTGCCAGTCCTGAATACCACCGGCCTCATACAACACGCCATGAGGCACCATCCCGAGAATGCGTTGCCGTAACTCCCGATCAAAACCGTTCATCACCGACAGCACCAGAATCAACACCGCCACCCCCAGGGTCATACCGACCATGGAAGACGCCGAAATAAACGAAATAAAGTGATTGCGGCGCTTGGCCGACAAATAACGCAACCCAATGCCCAGTGGCAAACTGCCCGGAGACAACGACATAATTAATCTGTTCCTGTAACCCGAAAGACATCTGAAGGCGCGGCTGCCACTCAGAGAGGCGCAAGTTTGCCCGAGACCGGCGACAAAGGCGAATCTCACCCTGTACCCGACCGCAAAAGTTGCGATAATCGCGCCACTGAGAACCCGGCCAACCGCCAGAGTTCAGCCCTGTTTGCTTGCTGCCCGCCGTGGCAGTCACCCAAGAGAATCCGTCATTGAAGAAACGCATGCCCGCCGAATGGGAACCACAATCTGCCGTACAACTGACCTGGCCCACCAAAAGCAGTGACTGGGCACCCTTTTTGCCCCGTATTGAACCGGTTTTCCACGCGCTGGTGGCCTGTATCAGCCAGCAGCAACAGGTCATCATCAGCTGTGGCTCGGATCAGGATGCCAGTCGCCTGCGCCACCTTTACCAGAACCACGCCCCGGTACAGGTATTTCGAGCTGACAACAACGACACCTGGGCAAGGGACCACGGCCCGGTCAGCGTCTACCATAACGACCAGCTGACGCTGGTGGATTTCCTGTTTAATGGCTGGGGTGGCAAATACGACCACCACCACGACAACCAGATCAGCGCCACACTGCAGCAACTGGGCGCTTATGGCGAGACACCGCTGACCGCCAGCGACTGGATTCTGGAAGGTGGCAGCCTCGAAACCGATGGTCTGGGTACTCTGCTGACGACAGAAAACTGCCTGCTGAACCCGAACCGCAATCCGACCCTGACCAAAGGCATGATCGAGTCACGACTGGCTGAAGATCTCGGCATTGACCGGGTATTGTGGCTCAAGCATGGCCACCTGGAGGGTGATGACACCGATGCCCATATCGATACCCTGGCACGCTTCTGCACCCCCTCCAGCATCGCCTACTGTCAGGCTCGGCAGTCCGATGACCATTATCAATCCCTGCACGCCATGGAGCAGGAACTACAGGCTCTGCGCCAACGCAATGGCAAGCCTTACCAGCTGATTCCCTTGCCGCTCCCCAGTCCGATACGCAACACCGATGGCGAGCGCCTGCCCGCCACCTACGCCAACTTCCTGATTATCAACCACGCTGTTTTGCTGCCCGTGTACGGCGTCGCAGAAGACACCATCGCGGTTGAACGTATCATGCAGGCTTTTCCCAATCATTGGGTGCACCCGATCAACTGTCGTCCCATTGTTGAGCAGTACGGTTCGTTACACTGCCTGACCATGCAACTTCATCAGGAGACCAGCCATGTCTGATTCATCCCTGCTCGCGGTAGCTGCCATCCAGCAAGCCTGGCACGGCAGCAAAGCCGCCACCCTGGACCGCACCGAGCAACTGATCCGTGACGCCGCCGCCCAACAGGCACAACTGGTGTGTCTGCAAGAACTGCATGCCGGGCCGTATTTCTGCCAGCACCAGGCCGCCGACGTCTTTGACCTTGCAGAAACCATCGACGGCCCAACCGCCCAACGACTCGGCGCTCTGGCAGCCGAACTGCAACTGGTGATCGTTGGCTCCATTTTTGAGCGCCGTGGCAAGGGCGTTTACCACAACACCGCACTGGTTTTTGATGGCTCGGCCGAGCTGGCTGGTTTTTACCGCAAGATGCACATTCCCGACGACCCCGGCTTTTACGAAAAATATTATTTTATCCCCGGCGATGCCGATGAACCGGGTTTTCATCCTATTGCAACGTCTATCGGTAAACTGGGAGTACTGGTGTGTTGGGATCAATGGTACCCGGAAGCGGCCCGACTGATGGCTCTGGCCGATGCCGACATCCTGATCTACCCCACGGCCATTGGCTGGGACCCGACGGAACAGGCCGATGAAAACACCCGTCAGACCGACGCCTGGATCACGGTACAACGCGGCCATGCGGTGGCCAACAACCTGCCGGTGGTCGCAATCAACCGGGTTGGCCACGAAGCCGATCCGACAGCGGTAACCGATGGCATCCAGTTCTGGGGCAACAGCTTTATCTGTGGTGGCCAGGGGGAGTTTCTGGCCCAGGCAGACGCCAGTACCGAACAAGTATTGATGGCCAGCATCGACCTGGATCGTACCGAACAACTCAGACGCATTTGGCCCTACTTTCGCGATCGTCGAGTAGATGCCTATGGCGATCTGACCAAACGCTACCGCCGCTGATCAACGCAACGTTCTTGCGGGCAGCGTCGTTGGCTTATTCACTGACGCTGCACTGGCAAGGAATCAACCATGACCTTTCTGAACAGACTCTACTGTATCTCTCCGCGCCAACACCTCAACCTCAGCACACCACAAGTCGCCATACTGGTACTGGTGCTACTGTTCTGCTTACCGCTCAAACTGCAGGCAGAACCGTCCTTGAGCCCCGACCAACTGTGGCAGCAATTACAGCAGCCCGGCTATCTGTTGATGATGCGCTCCGCTCGTGCCCCCGGATTTGGTGACCCAGCCAACTTCGACCTGACCGATTGCAGCACCCAAAGGAACCTCTCCAACGAGGGGAAAGATCATGCCCGCCGCATTGGTGACGCCTTGCGCCAGCACCATATCACCGACGTACAGCTTTATAGCAGCCACTGGTGCCGGACCCAGGAAACCGCCCGGCTGCTTGATCTGGGCACTCCCACGCCGCTGGCAGCACTCGACAAACGCCCTCACAGCCACGACGCCCAGTCATCACAACCAGATGCACTGGAGCAATGGATTCAGCAACAGCCGCTCACCACGCCGGTACTGCTGGTAACACATCAGGCTAATATCACCGCCATGACGGGCATACACACTCGCTCTGGCGATCTGGTTGTTATCAGAAAAAATTCGAATGGCAGCCTGGTAGTGGCGGGCAAACTGTATATCCATTGAACAACACCCCACAGGCAGTGGGATAACGGCCAACAATCGTTGCCAGCGTCATCGCTAATAGCCCACACATGAAAAAGTCGGGTGACGTCATCGCTGCATCCGCATAAAGTAGCAGGACTGTCCGAGCAACGAAAAGTCCGTTATGACCCCGAGCCATATTTGTCCGTTTATATCCGTTTCTTTTTATTCACAGCAACGCCTTGCCTCACTGCTGGCATTGCTGGCTCTGGTACTTTGGGGTGCCCTGGGTCAACAAGCAGCGGCGGCGGAAGAAGTGGAAGCAGCGGATCAATATGAACAAAAGCTGATCAACCAGCTGCTGTGGGACAGCCTGAAGCAGTCACCTGGCTTTGTTTTGCTGATACCGACGGCCGAAGCACATGGTGATCAACGCCCAGGCAGCACGAATACAGCCGAGTGTTACCAGCGCTTTAATCTGACTGAACATGGAGAGGTACTTGCCCGACGTTTTTATAACACCCTGCGCCGTAACGGCATTCACAAGGCGCTGACCTACTCGAGCCAATGGTGCCCTGCATTGGAGACCGCTACACGACTGGGGCTGGGCTATGTACATGAGCTGGCGTTGCTGAATGAATTTCCGGATGACGTCCAGGTTATCAGCACCCTGCAAACGATCCAGCTGAAAAACTGGATCACCAGGTTGGAGTACAACCGCAAAAACCTGCTGGTTCTGGTGACGCACCCCGATATCATGGCAGCAATCAGCGGCCAGATACCTGAGCCGCAGCATATGCAGGTGATGAACTTCAACACCCGCGACCAGTTGACCTACGTTGGCAGCTTGCCGCTCAACTGACCATTCGCTCGCTTATCAGTCCATTATCAGCCCACTATCGATCCAACAGACACAGCGGCTCACATTCGCCGTAACGGCGGTAACGAATCCAGCAACAGCTTGCCATAACGGGTGGTCGTAAGGCGTCGGTCCAGAATACTGATACGGCCACTGTCGGTTTCCTTGCGAATCAGTCGGCCACAGGCCTGCACCAGCCGGATCGACGCCGCAGGCAAGGTCAGGTCCATAAACGGATTACGGCCGCGGCTTTCCAGCCATTCACTGGTGGCCGCCTGAATCGGATCATCCGGCACCGCAAAAGGAATTTTGACAATCACCACATGGGTCACGTAATGACCGGGCAAATCGATGCCCTCGGCAAAGCTGGCCAAACCAAAAATAATACTGCCTTCGCCCTTGTCGAGCCGTTCCTTGTGACGGCGTACGATTTCGCTTTTGGGTAAAAAACCCTGACACAACAAGGTTTCATACCAGTCCCGAATAAAAGTATCCCGCGTGGCTTCGAGCTGGGCACGGGAACTGAACAACACCAGCGTCCCCTGCCCCAAATCCAGTTGCGCTTTCATCCATTGCTCGATATCTGTCTGAAACTGATCACTTTTGGGGTCAGACCCCAACTGCACCACTTCCAGCTGGCCCAGATTCGGATAATCAAACGGACTGGCGACCCGGTGATACCCGGCCCAGTCCGGCAAGCCGGTTTCCCAGCTCAACTTGCCGAAGCTGTTTAGCGCCGTCAGCGTCGCCGACGTAACGACAGCCCCATGGCAGCGAGACCAGAGGTTTTTGCGCAACTGATCAGCCACCGCAATCGGTGAGGCACTGAGTTTGATATCCCAGTCTTCCCCAAACGGCGTTTTCGACAGCCAGCGCGCCACCGGGATCTCGCCTTCCTTCTCTTCTGCCGCCAACCAGGTGACGGCTTCCCATAAGGATTCCGCCCGCGCCAGCATCATACCCATGGGCGCTTGCCAGCTTTCAGCAATATCCAGACTGAACTCACCTTCACCTTTGGTATCCAGCGAGGCTTGCAACATATCGTTGAGCTTGTCGAGTCCTTGCAACAGCGGCTGCAAGGGTGCCTTGATGTTATTCAGCAGGTCCCGCAGGTTGTCCGGTATACGGCCGAACTCAAACCGCTGCCGGTCCCGTTCTCCCAACAGATCAAAAGCCAGCGGCCACAGCAGATTCAAATGGTTGTTCAACTCACGACACTGCTCCGGGGCAGCCTGCAAGGAATGCATGATCGAAGGTGGCAAACCGGTGGCCGCCACAAATTGCTCAATCCCCTGCTCCAGCTGCTTCAGCCATTGGCGCTGGGCGCGCACACCAAATTCCAGCCGGAAGTGATTCAAGGCCTTGTCGGCCAGGTGATGGCCTTCATCAAAAACATAAATGGTTTTTTCCGGGGCTGGCAGCACCGCACCACCACCCAGGCTGAGGTCGGACAACACCAGATCGTGGTTGGCAACAATAATATCGGCATCTTCCATCGCCCCCCGGGCTTTGAAAAAGGCGCAATTATCGAAGTGCGGACAACGACGGTTGGAGCATTCACGATGCGTTGCAGTAAGGTGACTCCATTGGTTATCGGCCACCTCGTCATCCCAACGATCCCGGTCGCCATCCCAGCCACCGCTGGCGTACTGGCTCAACATCAGCTCGTACAGCTCGCGATCCTGTTCTTCCGGGGTTTGTTCAAACAGATCAACCGTCGACAGAATGCCGGACAGCTGTTGCAGGGATTTATCAAGTTTCAGCAAACACAGATAACGACCACGTCCTTTGGCCAGGGCGTACTGAAACGGCATGGAAATGGTTTCTTTCAGATTGGGCAGATCCTTGTCGAGAATCTGCTCCTGCAACGCTACGGTGGCAGTCGAAATCAGCAGTTTCTTTTCCTGCTCAATGGCTACCGGCAAGGTTGCCAGCAAATACGCCAGGGTTTTACCCGTGCCTGTGCCCGCTTCCACCACCACAATGCCAGACTCGTTGTTACGCTCGCCCTTGTCATCGATGGTGATTGCCCCCAACGACTTGGCAATTTCAGCAATCATCACCCGCTGGCCATAACGGGGGGTCAGATCGAGCTTTTTGATGCACTCGCGATACAGGGCCTGAATACGCTCTTTGCTTTCTTGGCTTAACACTGCGTATTACTCCCCAATGGACTGCCAGCCGCTGTTACGGTTAATCGGAAATGGATAACCATCAACATCGAGCACCAGGCCGGATGACGTTATGGATTGCAAAAACACCCCTGGCACAATCATGTCGCCTTCGTACCACTGCCGACCGTTCATCGATACCGTGCGAGTGCTGCCATCCTGACTGTAAATATGCCCGGTAATCACCAGATCAGGGACTTTGCGTAGCGATGACAGCGGCGGCAAATGGCGGCGTTCAAGCGCTGAGGAGTCTGCCGCTGCCACTGCCGGTGGCTCCGGGGTATTGGCCTGCGTACTGACTTGCGTGGATTCTGGTGCTGCACTCTGCAGCGAAGCCTTCTCTGGCGGTGTCGCCGCTTCTACCACGACCGGTGGTGGCTGTGGTGTGACACTAACAGTGGTTGTTTCAGCCGTCTCTCTGGCTTTTGCCGGAACAAAATCGGTGGCACGAATGACTTCCGGGCGTAATTGTTGCGCTGATTCCACTGGAGGAACTGCCAACGGCGTCTCATTATTGATAGCGGCTACGACGCTGGGTTCCGATACAGAGCCTGTTGCTTCCGCAGTCGCAGGCACGGCAACGCTTTCCTCAACGTCTTCCTTAACGTTTTCCTTAACGTTAATCTCCGCCACCACAGGCTCCATTCCAGGAGCTGGCACAGGCTCCGCACCCATAAAATACAGGGCAAACGCGCCCACTACGGCCAACAGAACAATCAGCACCAGACTCAAGGGCAAACGGGCCTCAACAACCGGCGTCGCCTCGGGCGTTACCAACAACGGCGCCAGCATGGCATCGTCGATACTGTCGGCGCGCTGCTGCTGTGATTTTTTCAGCGCATCCAGAATGTACGACATTATTGCGCCTCCTGCTGAGCCTGATAGGCTCGCCGTTGCAGATACAGCAGGGTTTGTGGGCCAATAATCCGGTCGGCAGTCAGTCCTTGGGATGCCTGAAACCGGGCGACCGCGTGACCCAACAGAGGATCATAAAAGGTTTTGTCCGGCCCAGCGGCCTGGGTATCACTGCCTGACGGGCCAATTCTTTGCCAGTCACCGTGCCATTCCACCCCCAGCTGCGCTCTCACCCAGGCAACCACCTCGGCGCTAGTGCCCTGACGGACCAAGCCATGATAACCCGCCGGTGCCTGCCAGATCAGCAAGGCCTTCAGTACCCGGTCCGGGCGTATCCGGGCGCTTTCAAGGTCGGTCAACAACTGCCATTGATCGTCATAAGACACCGCCACCTGATACTGCAATGGCTGTAACTGGGAGTAAGGCCAGGCGACCCATAAACATTGCCAGCCGCGACCTTGTAACTGATCGCAGTTTCCGGCCTCCAGTCCCATCGCCTGACTCAGATGTTCGGCTGCGGCCTGGCGCGGATCAATCGGGGGATTATCGATCAACGGAAGCGGAGCGACCGTGCTCTCTGCTGCATTTGGATCTGCAACCGACTTGGCCAGCACAGGCGCTGCTTCAAGCGTTTTATCGCTATTGTTGCCGTTACCGGCCGAATCCCGTGTTCCATCCGCTGTCCCGACCGGGGTTATCCAGCGTGCCAGCGTGGCACGCCAGGACGGCTCAACAACCAGTAATCCGATAGCAATCAGGAGCACGATCATCACACCCAGAGCCCCTGCCAGCGCAGCACCGGGCAATCTCCGGGTACGGACTTTGGGTATCGCGGCTTGGCTTGTATCCCCCAACACCTCGACCAGCGCCTGACGTGCAACCGGAGCATGAACGTCGTTATCACCCCGGGCATAGGCTCCCAGCAAAGCGCGGTCAGCAACACTGTTGATCAGACGAGGAATACCGCCGCAACCCCGGCAGATAATACTCGCCGCGGCTTCATCAAACACCTGGCGCTCACACCCCGCCGTTGCCAGCCGATGGCGCAGATAAGCATAGGTTTCGGTCTGGCTCAGATGCTTGAGGTGATAACGGGCGGTAATTCGCTGGTTCAGCTGTCGCAATTCATGTCGCTGCAAGACGTCGCGCAACTCCGGCTGCCCTACCAGAATCAGCGTCAGTAATTTGTTGTCGCTGGTTTCCAGATTGGTTAACAACCGAATCTGCTCCAACGATGGCACCGGCATGGCCTGTGCCTCATCAACAACACAGATAACCCGCTTGCCCTCGGCGTACCAGGCCAGCAACGAATGATTCAGCTGTTGGTACAGGGCCTGCTGACTGGCTTCGGCGGCATAAGTAATGTCCAGCTCGTCGCACAAGGCCTGCAACAACTCCCGTTGGGACAACTGCGGATTAAACAGATAAGCCGTTTTGATATTGTCGGGAGTCTGTTCCAGAAATGCGCGACACAAGGTTGTTTTTCCGGTTCCTACATCCCCGGTCAGACAGATCAGTCCGCCGTGCCCGGTCAGCGCATAATGCAAATGCGCCAGCGCCTCCTGATGCCCGGCCGACGGGAACAGAAAAGCCGGGTCTGGGGCAATGGTGAACGGGAAACGATCTAGGCTGAAATGGTCAAGGTACATGCAACGCCCGAGGAACAATAAAAGCGCGCATGATACCGGAATCGCCCCAACAAGCGTACCAGCGTCAGCCATGACCCAATCTTGACGCGGTTTGATTAATCAGCCGGGTTCGTGCATTATAGTTCCATAATTGCAACCAATTAAAAGAAAAACAAAAGACATCCAAGCAAAAACAAGACAATCCGCTTATCTTCCCGATAGTCGTAAACTTTTTTCACGCCAGGCACTCAGTAACCCTGTCACAACGGTTGATAACTCAATACTGACAATCAACCCACTGGCCAAATAACGAGGACACCATGACCCCCAAGTTCAAAATTGCCATCAACTCTTTCCTGTTTATTTCTGCCGCGTATCTGAACGTATCCACCCAGGCACAAGAATCAGAAGCCGTGAACCAATCCCAGGCAGAAGCCAGCTTCATGTCTGAAAAGTCTGAAAAAAACGCCCAGAAAAAATCCTCCTCAAACCTGACCTCTACCGACAACTAACAATAATAATCAGCTCTTGTTCATTCAGATAATCACGACGGCCCCAGTGCAGACACAACCTGTTTCTCTTTTGATGATGTAATGCAGTTGCAGCAAAGATTGCCATAATTTATCAAAAGATAACGGTATAAAAGATACGGCCAACACCCATAAAAGATTGCTCGCCAATGCTGCGATTAATCATGGCACTTACCCTGCCCCGCAGGCACCATAAGACTTTTCTTTTCCCCAATATGGACGGTGTTATCAGAGCCGCACAAGGAGTCTTCCATGGGTACCAGCCTGATACTGGCGCTGATTGCACTGACGGCTCTGGCATGCCAATGGCTCGCCTGGCGCAGCAATCTGCCCGCCATTCTGTTTCTGTTGCTGGCGGGGTTGTTTGCAGGCCCGGTGAGTGGCGTGCTGGTACCGGACGCCATGTTTGGCGAATTGCTGTTTCCACTGGTTTCGGTCTGTGTCGCCATCATCCTGTTTGAAGGCAGCCTGACCCTCGATCTGGCTGAAATACGCTCCCAACGCACGGTCGTCCGCCGCCTGATTACTCTTGGCGCACTGGTCACCTGGATTTTGGTCGCCTGCGCCAGCCGCTGGCTGTTCGCCCTCGACTGGTCGCTTGCGGTGCTGTTTGGTGCCCTGACGGTAGTAACAGGCCCCACCGTTATTGCTCCCATGCTGCGCACTGTCAGACCCAAGGCTGAACTGGGCAAGATCTTGCGCTGGGAAGGCATCCTGATTGATCCGATCGGAGCCTTGCTCGTGGTGGTGGTGTATGAATTTATTACCGCCCAGAATCAGGCCACCAGCGTCGCACTGACCTTTATCAAGGTGCTGGTTTCCGGCACCAGTCTGGGCCTGTTGGCAGGCTGGCTGACCGGCATTGCCCTTGCCCGCCGCTGGCTCCCGGAGTATTTACAGAACCTGGCGGTATTGGCCGCGGTACTGCTGGCGTTCTCTGTTGCCAATTACCTGGCCCATGAATCCGGACTATTGGCCGTCACTCTGATGGGCATGTGGCTCGCCAACCAGAAACATTTGCGACTGGCAGAAATCCTGCACTTCAAGGAAGACCTTTCGCTGCTGTTGATCAGTGGATTATTTATTCTGCTGGCGGCACGACTGGATCTGGCAGAAGTCACCCAATTGGGCTGGGCACCATTGATATTGCTGGCCCTGATGCAGTTTGTCGCCCGACCACTCACCATCTGGGTGTCCGCTTTTGGCAGTGACCTGAGCTGGAAAGACAAAGCCCTGCTGGCCTGGATCGCACCACGAGGGATTGTTGCCGCGGCGGTTTCTGCGTTGTTTGCCATCAAGCTGCAACAACAAGGTGCGGAAGGGGCTGCCATGCTTGTTCCGCTGATGTTTTGTGTAATCTTCGGTACGGTGATTTTCCAGAGTGCGACGGCGCGCCCGGTTGCCCGCTGGCTGGGAGTGGTCGAACCGCCACCGGATGGCATCCTGATACTGGGAGCCAATCCGGTAGCCTGTGCCATTGCCAAAGAACTGGCCCGGCAGAATATCCAGGTTTTGCTGGCGGATTCCGTTTACGACAATGTTCGCCGCGCCCGTATGGCGGGGTTACCGATATTTTACGGCAGTCCAATGTCGGACTATGCCAGCTCCCGCCTCCCACTCACCGGGCTTGGCAAACTGATGGCGCTGTCGACCGACAACCATCTGAACACCATTGCCTGCATGCACTTTCGCGATGAGTTTGGCCTTGATCGGGTCTTTGCCCTGCACAGCCGGATATTGGCGCACAAGGAAATCAGCTCCAGCAAGCGGCGCCATAAAACCAAACATTACAGCGGTGAAGACCAGCGCGGCCTGCCGCTGTTTGATGCCGACCTGAGTTACAGCCAGTTTATCAACCTGCTGGCCAAGGGAGCCCGATTAAAAACCACCCGGCTGAGCAAACGTTTTACCTATGCGGATTTCAAAGCGAATCATGCCGACCGGTCTCATGTTTTGCTGGCAATCACTCCGGAAGGCAAAGTACGTATGAAACTGGCCGGTAAAACCTTGCGTCCCAAACCCGGCTGGCGAATTGTCAGCCTCTGTCTGCCGCCTTCTGAACCAGCGACAATGGCTTGAATCACCAGGGATTACCAGTGGAACTGCCAACCCAGGGAAACATCCATATCCCGGGCCAGGCTGGAGCGAATATCATCAGTCGCCACGGCCAGCCGCATCCAGCGGCTGTTTAGCGAAACGCCCACTTGCGCGGTACTGTAAACCGCCGCCCCGAGTTCAATACCCGACAGCGGCTGCCAGCGTTTCTCAAGCCCGAGCCGATCATAGTCGCCATGATGGTAGGCCAGTATCTGCCCCTGCCAGGGCAGATACTCTACCGCTACTTCGACAGTCGAACGTAACCGGGCAACATAATCTTCCTGCCCCGACTTGCCCGATGCTGTCGCCGTGCTGCTGCAAACCTGCTGCGATGGTGAATTAAAATTAATGCAGGCATCGGTATAACCGGAGTCCGCCAATTGCCAGCGGTTCAGAATATCGTGCAGTTGTACCGCCACTCGCCAGTATTCGCCATCACTCCATTCACTGGCCAGATCCAGGCTGATACCCCAGCCATTGTTGGGATCGACGTCATAATCCAGAATCTTGTCTTCGCTGAAATGATAATCCAGAGAAGCCGAGGCGGTTTCACTCTCACCGCCTTCGGCAACCCCCGACAGTGAGCCAAATTGCCATTCCGATACCCGATACACGGTGAGTGCCGGAGTCACTGACCACTGCCCTGCCAGCCCCAGTGCTGCACTGTCCAGCTGCCATTGCGCACCACTGCGTATTCCGCGGGCCACCAGCATTCGGGCATCAAGCGCCAAGACTTCATCCGCCGCCAGATCACTCCCTTGCTCCAGCGAATAATAATAACGGGACATCCCCTTGGAGAAAGACAAGTCGTAATGCCAGCGCTGCTGCCATTCGACAAAATAACGCTGCACACCGAGGTCGGCTTCACTCTGGCCAGAGCTCCAGCTCACCCCGACCTGCGCCCGGGCATCGGCATAAGCGTATTCACCGGCGCTAAATGGCCCATCCCAGCCGTTCACCATATCCAACACGGGTACCGGCTCCGAACTGGAAACCAGATCAACAGAGGAATACACAGAATCGGCGACAGCAAAGCAAGGGCCCAATAACAGCCCCGTTGTGGTCAAAACCGAGACAGCCACCGGGACAAACGAGGTAACGCGCATGAAAGAACCAAACCCTATTCGTGGAAGGAGAGGAAAAGCCGCTCATTGGAACAAACCGCGACTGATTTGAAAACGCCGTTTACACAGCGTGTGCTTTCATGATGTTTTACAACGTTCCGCCGTAACCAGTCGCAGTGACCAATTGCAAGGTCTGCCTCTGTGTCCGATCGCTACAAGGGTGTGCTCAACCGATAACCAACTCAGCCTGCCTGCCGTGCAGCGATTTTATAACTGTAGGTCTGCAAGACAGCATGAGCCAGAGTCAGATTCGGTGCCGCCACACCCATGGCCTCGGCCCGATGTAGCATATCACCCACCACGTGCTCCCCTTCTATCGGCAAACCTTGCTGCATATCCCGGTACATCGACGCCGTAAACGATGACTTGGGATTGGTCAGCATCCGCTCAATGGCTGTAATGCCTTCCGCCGCCAACGGATAACCACTGGCCGCTGCGGTATCAGTGCACTCCCGGATGGTCGCCAACGCAATCGCGCCACCAGCCTCACTTTGCATATAGTCACCTACCGACCCTTGCAGCAGGCAGTTCAAGGCTCCCAACGGAGCCATCAGGCAGAATTTATCCCACATGGACTGCAGGATATGATGACCATCTCCCAGCGTAATACCGGCATCCGCAAACAAGGCCCGAATCTCAGCAACCGCCTTGTCTTGCGCTGCCGTACGGGCACCAACCGTGACCTGACTGCCCGGACTACGCACCACAACGGTATGGGTGTCGGCCAATGTCGCCACGGTTTTGGCGATCCCGCCCAACACCTGCCCGGCACCAAAACTGGCATCCAGATCGTCCAGCTGCCGCAAGCCATTCAGCAACGGCAAAATCATCGTCTGCGCACTGACCAGCGGTCGGATATCTTTGATCACCTCCGCTAGCGAATAGGCCTTGTTGGTCAGCACAATCAGATCGAACGTCGCCGCCGATGTGGCCAATTGAGCCGCCGTGCAGCCACGCGGCTGAAAATCGAAGGTCTGATCAGGCAGTCGTACCGTCAAACCACTGGCCAATTCCAGCTGACGCTGCTGGCGAACCAGATACGTTACATCCACACCCTGGCGCTGCAACAGCCCACCGAACAAGCCTCCAACGGCCCCGGCTCCTACGATCAGTATTTTCATCGTCATCCCAATAATCGGTTATTCCATTACATATCATCACACTATACCGGCCCTCTGCCACGACACCAGCAAAGGCCAACCGATTAGCATTAGCTATCAAGTGAATTTATTTTAATTGAATGAAGTTATAAATGGCTCAACTATAGTAACGACATCAGCAAGCGCAACGAGCCGATATTTATTGTGCCCAGAACGTCCTTTGCGGCGAACCTTTCTGAGCAGCAACAGACCAATCGTCGTGAGCCTGATTTCTTTCATCCGGCGTGGTTGCCATACACCGTTGCAACCACCCACCAGCAGAACCGGAGCTTCATCATGGACAATACGCAATCATCCGCGGGCAAATGCCCGGTCATGCATGGCGCAATGACATCCAGCGGTCAGACCAACACCGACTGGTGGCCGAATGCCCTGAATCTCGACATCCTCCACCAGCACGACAGCAAGACCAATCCACTGGGTGACGACTTCGATTACGCCGAAGCGGTCAAGCAACTGGACGTTGATGCCCTGAAAAACGACTTGCGCAAACTGATGACCGACAGCCAACCCTGGTGGCCCGCCGACTGGGGCAGCTACGTCGGCTTGTTTGCCCGTGTTGCCTGGCACTCTGCCGGTTCTTATCGCCTGTCCGATGGTCGTGGTGGCGGCGGCGCCGGCAACCAGCGTTTTGCGCCATTAAACTCCTGGCCAGACAACGTCAATACAGACAAGGGCCGCCGTTTGTTGTGGCCAATCAAAAAGAAATACGGCAACAAAATTTCCTGGGCCGACCTGATGCTGCTGGCCGGTACCATTGCCTACGAAGTCGCCGGGCTAAAAACCTATGGTTTTGCCTTTGGCCGCAAAGACATCTGGCACCCGGAAAAAGACACCTATTGGGGTGCTGAAAAAGAATGGCTGGCCCCCAGTGATGGCCGTTATGGCGATCTCGACCAGCCCGACACCATGGAAAACCCGCTGGCCGCGGTACAAATGGGCCTGATCTACGTTAACCCGGAAGGGGTTAATGGCCAGCCCGATCCACTCAAGACCGCCGCCCAGATCCGTGAAACCTTCGCACGTATGGCCATGGACGACGAAGAAACCGCCGCTCTTACCGCCGGTGGCCACACCCTTGGCAAGTGTCACGGTAACGGCCGCGCCGAAGACCTCAGCCCGGACCCGGAAGCTTCCGACATTGAGGCCCAGGGCATGGGCTGGACGAACACCAAAGGCCGGGGCATTGGCCGGGATACCGTTGTCAGTGGTATCGAAGGTGCCTGGACCGCCAACCCGACAAAATGGGACATGGGCTGGTTCGAAATGCTGTTTGGCCATGAATGGGAACTGAAAAAAAGCCCGGCAGGTGCCTGGCAATGGGAACCTTCCGCCATCGATACCGCCGATATGCCGGTTGACGTGGAAGATGCCTCTATTCGTCTTAACCCGATCATGACCGATGCCGATATGGCCATGAAAGTCGACCCGACTTACCGCAAGATCTGTCAGAAGTTCATGCAAGACCCAGAGTACTTCGCTGATTGCTTTGCCCGCGCCTGGTTCAAACTGACGCACCGCGACCTGGGCCCCAAAAGCCGCTATATCGGCCCGGATGTACCAGCAGAAGACCTGGTCTGGCAAGACCCGATTCCTGCCGCCGACTACATTTTGTCAGATGCCGACATCGCCGAACTGAAAACCACGATTCTGGCCAGTGGCCTGAGCGTATCGGAGCTGGTGGCAACCGCCTGGGACAGCGCCCGCACCTACCGTGGATCTGACTACCGCGGTGGAGCCAACGGTGCCCGTATCCGTCTCGCCCCCCAAAAAGACTGGGAAGGTAACGAACCGGATCGTTTACAGAAAGTCCTCGATGTTCTGACCGGCATTCAGGCGCAATTCAGCCACCCCGTCAGCCTGGCAGACCTGATTGTACTGGGCGGCACGGCAGCGGTTGAAAAAGCAGCACAGGACGCCGGAGTCGATATCACGGTACCCTTTGCTCCAGGTCGTGGTGATGCCACCGACGACATGACCGACGCGGCATCGTTCGACGTACTGGAGCCGATCCACGATGGTTTCCGTAACTGGGTGAAAAAAGACTACACCGTCAGTGTCGAAGAACTGATGCTCGACCGCAGCCAGTTAATGGGGCTTACAGCACCGGAGATGACGGTATTGATTGGCGGCATGAGAGTACTGGACACCAATTACGCGGGTACCAGCCACGGTGTATTCACCGACCGCAAAGGCGTCTTGAGCAACGACTTTTTTGTTAACCTGACCGATATGGCATACCAGTGGAAACCTGCCGGTAAAAACCTGTACCACATGGTGGATCGCGAAACCGGCGAAGTGAAATGGACAGCCACCCGCGTCGATCTGGTGTTTGGCTCCAACTCCATCCTGCGTGCCTACGCAGAAGTGTATGCCCAGGACGACAACCAGCAGAAGTTTGTCAAAGACTTCGCCAATGCCTGGGTCAAGGTCATGAATGCCGACCGCTATGATCTGAAGTAAACTCTGGTTAGAAACAGGCGAAGTAGCCAGACAGGATTCTGATGCCAGAGAGCGCAGAATCCTGCGTCAATCCTACACCAGGGTGGTTTGATCACCTTGGGTCATTTGTATTCGCCGGTGAGCAAGATATGGGCCCATCCGAAGGGTGAGATATGCGCCAGAAGGTCGGATGAGCTTTACGCGTACCCCCTCCTGCACAGCAGGACGGGGCACGCGGTCTATCCGCCAATCCTCAACTTGCGGTATACCCGCCGTCGATAACCAGCTTCTGGCCAGTAATAAAGGAAGCCTCGTCAGACATCAGGAACACCGCCGGCTTGGCGATTTCAGCCGGAACCCCCATGCGACCGCCGAATTTCCCGCGCGGGACGATATCTGCATCTTTCACCGGATCGTTACACAGCGGGTGCAGTGCCGCCAGCTGGGTGAAATCAAAGGCATCGGTTTCCAAAGTCTTCTCGTGCGACAACTTCTCTTTGTCGGTCGTGACAGCAGCCTGGAACAACGGCGTCATGATATAGCCCGGATTCACGGTATTCACCCGAATCCCGTATTCCGCAAACTGCAGTGCGAGAGCTTTCGACAGGCCGACAACGCCGTGTTTTCCCATCGTGTACTGGATCAGGTTGAAGCGTTCGATCAGCACCTCGCCTGTCTCTGCGTTCACCACCTTCGGGCGGCCGGCGACACCATGGATGCTCGATACCAGCACGATAGAGCCCTTGGTCCCGTGCTTCATCATCAGCCGTGAGCCGTAGAGTGCGGTATTGAACACCCCATCCTCGTTGATGCTCTGGATGAATTTTTTCGACTTCAGAACCGCCTCGGGGTCCTTGTCAAAATCCTCGGCCGTCGCCACACCGGCATTGGCCATGATGGCATCAACCCGGCCATAGGTATTCTCAGTAATCTCGAAAAGCTGCTCGACATCCTTTGGATTGGACACGTCGGTATGCACGTAGAGCGCATGCCCGGCGCCATATTCCTCGTTCAGGGTCTTGGCAAACACCTCGCCCAGCTCGTCGTTGATATCGGAAATGACGACTCCCTCGGCCCCTTCGGCCAAGGCTTCGCGGACTGTTGCCGAGCCGATGGAATCGAACCCGGGAATGACCGAAACGGCCCCCGTTACCACAACAACCTTGCCAGTCAACTTACCCATCTTGAATACTCCTTTGGTTGAGATATTGGCAAATACATGCGGCGGTGTGGCCACCTTGACCCTCATCAGGTTCCGGAAGCCTCATGCAGCGCAAGGGCCTGGAACTCCCCTTTCCGCACGTTTTACCTCGGTTCTCGGCGCCTTTGCACCGACGGTCCGGATCGCCGGCCGCGGTGTTTTCTACTTGAAGACACGTCATGACCCTGTTTTTCCAAACAAGGTCGGAACTGCAGCCAAACCACAGTAAAAACTGTCAGATCCAGTGATATTTTACGCCTGCATACTATCTGTATCCATATCCCATCCTGCGAGACTGCGGCTATCATCACGTAATCCGACGGACCGGAGGAAAGACGAAGAAAGACAAAATGAGCTTGCGCGCAGACGGACGCAAAAACCGGCAACGCATTCTTGATACGCCTACACGTGCGGGCGTGCTCTACCCCTGTGCCATGCGGATATCATCGGTCACGAGAGGCCTTTTGGGTTTCGATCGATGGGGCTTGCTTTACCAGTCATTTGGACAGCCCCAAAAAACAAAACCCCGATCAGCTACGCCAATCGGGGTTTGTTTGTGTCACCGTGTCACCCGGCATTCCGGGTCAACAGACTACAGGCTACAGACTACAGACTACAGGGCAGCCTTGTACTTCAGACGGTAAGCGTGCAGCAAAGGCTCGGTATAACCGCTCGGTTGCTCTTTACCTTTGAAGATCAGGTCAGACGCAGCTTGGAAGGCAATGCCGTCCAGCGCCGGAGTCATGGCGGTGTATTCCGCATCACCCTCGTTCTGGCCATCCACGATAGCGGCCATACGCTTGAGGCTGTCTTCAACCTGCTCTTTGGTACAGACGCCGTGTTCCAGCCAGTTGGCAACGTGCTGGGAAGAGATACGCAAGGTTGCGCGGTCTTCCATCAGGCCAACGTTATTGATATCAGGCACTTTGGAACAACCAACTCCCTGGTTAACCCAACGCACAACATAACCCAGAATACCCTGACAGTTATTGTCGATTTCACGCTGGATCTGTTCTTCCGTCAGTGCAGCTTGCTGCTCTCCACTCATCAACGGGATGGTCAGGATATCGTCAACCGATGCGAAATCACGCTTCTTCAGCTCTTCCTGTACCGCAAAGACATCCACTTGATGGTAATGCAACGCGTGCAGGGTAGCGGCTGTTGGTGAAGGCACCCAGGCGGTGTTGGCACCGGCTTTTGGATGGCCGATCTTCTGCTCCATCATCTGGCCCATTTCATCCGGAATGGCCCACATGCCTTTACCGATCTGGGCGCGCCCTTGCAGACCGTATTTCAGACCAGTATCAACGTTCCAGTTTTCATAGCTGTTGATCCACAACTGCTGCTTCATGGTGGTTTTGGGTACAAAAGCCCCTGCCAGCATGGACGTGTGGATTTCATCACCGGTGCGATCCAGGAAGCCAGTGTTGATAAAGACAACCCGGTCTTTGGCAGAACGAATACATTCGGCCAGGTTAACCGTGGTGCGACGCTCTTCGTCCATGATGCCCATTTTCACGGTAAACCGTGGCAGACCCAGAGTATCTTCTACCCGGCCAAACAGTTCGTTGGCATATGCCACTTCTTCCGGGCCGTGCATTTTCGGTTTTACGATATTGACCGAACCCGTGGTGCTGTTCTGGAACGGGGCATTGCCGTTCAGGTCATGCATGGCGCACAAGGTCGTGACCATGGCGTCCATGATACCTTCCGGCACTTCGTTACCGTCTTTGTCGAGCATCGCCGGGTTGGTCATCAGATGGCCAACGTTACGAATAAACAACATCGAGCGGCCTTTCAGCTTCACGCTGTCGCCATTCAGACCGGTGTATTCACGATCCGGATTCATACGACGGGTAAAGGTCTTGCCGCCTTTGGTGACCTGTTCTTCCAGGTTACCTTGCATCAGACCAAGCCAGTTGCCATAGGTGATGACTTTATCTTCCGCGTCTACCGCCGCAACCGAGTCTTCACAATCCATAATGGTGGTCAGAGCCGATTCCATCAGGATATCTTTGACTCCGGCAGAATCAGTGGCGCCAACCATGCTGCTGGCGTCGATTTGCAGTTCAAAGTGCAAACCGTTGTTAACAAACAGAATCGCCGTCGGTGCCGCCGCATCGCCCAGGAAACCTTGCAATTGCGCTGCATCGGCCAAACCAGTGGTCGAACCGTCTGCCAGTGTAACCTGCAACTGACCGCCAACAATGGTATACGCGGTGCTGCCAACGTGTGAGCCGGTCGCCAGCGGAATCGCCTGGTTCAGGAAATCACGGGCATAAGCAATTACCTTGTTACCACGTACTTCGTTATAGCCTTTGCCTTTTTCGGCGCCACCATCTTCAGCAATCACATTGGTGCCGTACAACCCATCGTACAGCGAACCCCAACGGGCGTTGGCGGCGTTCAGCGCAAAACGGGCGTTCATCACAGGAACTACCAGCTGCGGGCCTGCCATCTGGCCGATTTCCGGCTCGACGTTTTGGGTTTCTGCTTCAAATTGATCCGCTTGTGGCAGCAGATAGCCTATCTCTTGCAGGAATGCTTTGTATTCTTCTGCGTTGTGAGGCTGACCTTTACGCTCGGTGTGGTACAGATCAATCCTGGCTTGCAGGTCGTCACGCTTGGCCAGCAACTGACGGTTTTTAGGGGCCAAGTCGTTGACCACTGCATCAAATCCGGCCCAGAAAGCATCGACATCCACGCCGGTGCCAGGAATTGCTTTTTCATTTACGAAGTCATACAGGGCTTGGGCAATCTGAATGCCACCCTTCTGAACGTATCCAGTCATTTTTGGGCCTCTATGGTCATAATAGCTCCGGCAAAATACAGCTTGGATACCGGAGTAACTCAGGAACTCGCGAGCTATATTGCCCGCTTATGTTAATCATTAATACAGCGGCCAGTATAGCCGTCCATCCCTCACCCTGATAACCGGTATGAAGGACATACTTGCCATTCATCAAACAAATAGAAGATAACGGTATAATGAAGATTGGACGACCAAAACAGCGCAACCACCGTCTCACGATCAATCAGCATTCCTCTGGGCCTCCCTTTGATCGTTGCTTCAATGTTATATCCAGCAGGCTGTTGATTTTATCCCTGCTGCCTACTGGCTTCGGTAAAATGCTCTTTTTCAATGAATTCCCGGACTCCCCATGCGTGGCGCTGACAATCCATTCCTCCGGAGCGTTTATTGAGAGCCTTGCTGCTGCAAATCCTCTTCAGAATTCGCAGCGAACGGCAGCTGGTCGAGCAGATTCAGTACAACTGCTCTATCGCTGGTTTGTCGGCCTGAGCATTGATAAAGCCCCATCTCTTTGAGATGTCTCCGCTTTTGCTAACGAATAAAGAACCGAATCCAGCAAACACAGGTTTTCTCGGTTCGCAGGCTGTAGCCGCGGGTGCGCATAAAGCGGCGAATGCCATTGAGAAAGGGGCTGGAAGTCATGGATCACTCCTTGATCTGATATGTATGCATATCCAGTATAATTGAAAGTTTGCCCAAATTAATGCGCGCTTTTTCAGAAACCTTGCGCGCTTTCCCGGACGTTGTTATCGTTAAGGCATTGATATACGGAAAATTGTTGCGCAGGATTACAGATTAATGCACAAGGTACACAGGAGTTAATGCGCATGCTCGCCTTCACAGAATGGACTGATCTGGAAATGGATTTTACTTCCTATCATTCAAGTAGTTACGGTAATTTCCCAGGAACCGGCTTGCCCAGAAACCGCGCATGCGCACTAATAAACTGTTAGCTAAAAAGGTGCATAGGGAATTTATGACAAAAGCTACTCAAATATTCACACCAGGATCCTTCCCCACACACACTTTTATTGACGACCATCTAAAGGCGAAGAGGGAGCAGTTAATTGACACTCTGGATATGGGATCGATGCTTATTTCCATTTCTGGGCCATCAAAGTCGGGAAAGACTGTTTTCGTTGAACAATGTCTAGGGCGGGAGAATTTAATCCAGGTTACTGGGGCTAGTGTAAATCAACCTGAAGACCTGTGGTTGAAGGTTTTCGATATAATAGGCACGCCTGTTTCGCGCTCCACTTCTTCTACATCTGGTAGCGGTGGCAAAGTGGGAGGTTCCGGCCAGATCGAAGGAGAAATAGTTATAGCTAAAGCTAAGGCAAGCGTATCTACTGAGTCGTCCCATTCGGATAGTGAAACTACCTCGTCAAGCTTGGCAATTGATTGCTTGCAACTTCTAATTCGAGAAGTGGCAAACACCGACTTTGTTATTTTTATCGACGACTTTCATTACATATCGAAAGAGGCACAAAAAGAAGTTGCGAGACAGATTAAGGAGGCCATTCGTCAAGGCGTGAAGTTTATTTGCGCCTCTGTGCCTTACCACTCTGACGACGTAATAAGAAGTAATCCTGATTTGCGAGTCCGCGTCTTTTCAATCGATTTTCAGTATTGGAATAAGGATATTCTTCAAAAAATTGCCTACAAAGGCTTTCCTGAGTTAGGGATTTCCTACCGTAATACGGCCGTTGATGTTCTGGCCAGCGAAGCCGCCGGTTCTCCGCAACTGATGCAGTACCTCTGTCTGAATTCATGCTATGAGCTGGGAGTTCGTGAATCTGGCAGTGAGGCCGTAGAGATTGCCAATGATCCGTCATTGTTACAAAAGATATGCCGAAGGACTGTGCTGTCCACTGATTATGGGTCAATAGTCGAAAAGATGAAGGAAGGCCCCAAAACGCGAGGATCCGACCGGCTAATTCACAACACATCCTATGGATGGAGTGGTGATGTTTATCGTCTTCTTGTCAAGGCGCTGTCACTTGATCCTCCAATGCTCACTTTCCGATACGGACCGCTAAATGAGCGCATCACAGGTATGTGCAGGGAATCGACTCCAAGTGGATCGAGTATTACTGGTGCTTGTGAACATTCCGCTAGAATCGTAAACGATGCGGCATTAGACCGTATTGTTGAATGGGACGGAGGAAGCGATGTTTTTGACATACGTGATCCATACTTGCTCTTTTTCCTCCGCTGGTCAGATATGACCGATAGCTAACAAGGCAATGCACGCGACGAGCGCGTGATTGCAGCGTTAAGTGTCTAGTCTGCTATATAAGTAATCTGGGATATAAAATGACAAAAAAGGTATTTATTAGTTATGCGCACGAGTCTGAGCAGCTCTCAGATTCTGTTTTAGCTCTATCTAATTATCTGCGCAGCAAAGGCATTGATTCAGAAATTGACCAATATGAAGAAGCTCCTCAGGAAGGGTGGCCCAAATGGATGACGAGACAAATCCAACAAGCCGATTACGTATTGGTTGTTTGCTCTGAGTTGTTTTATAAAAGAGCAAATGATCATTCAGGAGATGAGAGCGGTCTTGGCGTAAAATGGGAAACAACTTTAATTATTCAGCAACTGTATAATCTAAATTCAAAAAACGACAAATACATTCCCGTCATAGCGAATAATTCCGATTCGAAACATATTCCTCTTCCTTTGCAACCATATACATATTATCAATTCAATAATCAAGAGAGCTTAGAAAAATTAAAGAACAGAATATTGGGTCTTTCAAAATCAAAAAGACCAGAACTGGGTGCAGAGCCGGAAGTTGAAGTATCCGTCAAACCTCTTGACCCGAAAGAAAGAAAATCAATGTTTTTTAGTAGCATAATAGACGTTGATTTGTGGAATAAGGCGAAGTGGAGAGGAATGGCCTTTGTAAGCGACCCAAGTTTGCAAGCTGCTCCTATTGCAGGGTTTTTATTCGAAGATGATGCTGCTGGAGAAGAAATATTTTCATCATTAAAAAAACAGTTCGGTGATGTAGATATTGAAGATGAAATCAGACTCAGTTTTATTGGAGAAATATCTGATAAAGCCCCTTTAGACTATAAAGTTCATATTGGATCTGAGCGGCAGGCAATCGTAAAAAAAATGAAATCAGCAGGTTTAAACCCATATGAATCACTTTTTGTGGGGGTTACTCGCACACATGAAATGAATCCACCAGCAGGGTCTAAAAGCCTTGAAGTTTTCAAGCATGCCTATAACTATTTTAAAAAATACTACATCACAAACATCAAAGTAATAGGTGGGCAACTGCAACCTGAGCTTCGCAATCTGATAGAAAAGAAAAAAGTGCATTTTAGAAATAAATCAGATGTTATAAAAAACTCGAATGATGAAGATATTGTCGTATTTGGTCGTGAATAAAGCACTTAACAAGCGGCTGCTAGGGACTGCATTAAGCTGCGTTCCATGCAGCCCCAGAGCCGAGCGTTAAATTTCCGAGTATGAAACTACTATCAAATAAAGGAATAGATGAGATTGAAGGGGCTCTAGCAGGCTGTTGATTTTATAAGGCGGAAGAGCTTCTATCAGCGAATCAGATACGAATTTCAACGGCCTGCTATATGTGGCACCAGCCGATACTCCAGAGAAAATCAGCTGACGCAAACCGCCTGATCCTTTGACCCCTTGCTACCTTAACGACTTTTAACGGCTCTTAACGGCTTTCGAGCCACTGTTGATTAACGCGGGCATATTGGCGCGACAAGGCCGAAGACATATCGTAACAGGCCGCCAGCACCTCCGCGTCACACAACAAGCTGGCCTCTCCGGCCGCCATCACCCGACCGTCCCGTAACAACATCACCCGGTCAGCCCAGGATGCCGCCAGCGCCACATCGTGCATCACGGCCAAAGCCCCGATGGCCGGGCCAACCATAGAGCTGACCAGATCCATCACCTCATGCTGATGGGCCGGGTCCAGCGCCGAGGTACATTCATCCAGCAGGATATAAGCCTGCTGGCCATTACTTTGGTACTGGTAATGCCAGAGTTGTAACAGCACCCGCGCCAATTGCACCCGTTGCTTTTCCCCGCCGGATAATTGCGGATAAAGACGATGCTGCAAATGATGCACTTCTGTGGCTTTCATAACCTCTTGTTGCCATTCCAGGGTCTGCTGTTCGTCTCCCCAGGGAGAACGCCCCATCGCCACCACTTGCCAGACCCGGAACGGAAACACCAATTCCACCTGCTGTGGCATCACGGCGATACGCTGCGCCCGTTGTTCTGGCAACAGTTCCTTCAGACTATCGGCACCCAGCCACACTTGCCCGTCGTAGTCGGTATTCTCGCCACACAAACAGGATAACAAGGTTGATTTTCCGGCACCGTTCGCACCCAGTACCGCCAGCCGCTCACCAGTGCATAACACCATGGAAGCCGAGTCCAGCAGCGTACTTCGCCCTTTAACGACCGATACCGCATCAGCCCGGATCATCGTGACTGCCCTCCATTCTGCTGCATCAACAACAGCAGGAAAACCGGCCCACCCAGGAGCGCCATGACCAGCCCGACCGGTAAATCGGCCGGGGCCATCCAGGTGCGGGCCAGCGAATCAGCCAACAGCAACAGCAATGCTCCGCCCATCGCCGCCGCCGGAATCAGGCCACGATGATCAGAGCCCATTACCATGCGTAACAGATGCGGCACCACCAGGCCAACAAAACCGATAATACCGGCTACCGCGACTCCGGCTCCTACCATCAAGGCTGCGAAAGCCAGTAACCAGCGTTTCGAACGCTGCACATCAAAACCCAGATGAATCGCCACTTGTTCGCCCATCAACAGCGCATTCAGAACCCGTCGATAACGCAGGCTCAGCAGTAACGGCACACCAATCAATCCGGTCAGGGCGGCCACATCCTGCCAGCGACCACTGGCCAGACTGCCCATCGACCAGAACGTCATATCCCGCAGTTGCTGATCGTCAGCGGCATAGGTCAACACCCCGGTTGCGGCGCCAGCCAGTACATTGATGGCGACCCCCGCCAGCAGCAGCATTCCTACCTGGGTTTGGCCACCGCGAGTCCCCAGCCGATAGATCACCAGCGTCACGCCCAGCCCACCCATAAAGGCGGCCAGTGGCAATGCCAATGGCCCGGTCAGCGACACCCAGCCAGAGAGCAATGTTTCGTTCAGCACAATAACAGCCACAGCGGCCAACGCCGCGCCACTGGACACCCCAATGAGGCCAGGATCTGCCAGCGGGTTACGAAACACTCCTTGAGTAATAACGCCTGCCACGGCCAATCCTGCGCCGACAATCATCGCCAGCAAGGCCCGCGGCAACCGCAGTTCACGCACTACCCAGTCGTTGGCTGACCCGATCGGGGCAAAGGTGATCGCTCGTTGCAAACTCGACCAGACGTCATTAACGGCCACCGACACCGGTCCAATCGTCAATCCCAGAAGGAATACCAGTACCAGCATCACAGCCATCAGCAATAACACCAATCGCTGACCGGTCGCGCCCTGCGCCACAATCGACTCACGCCAACCATAAACAACATCACTCAGACGCCGGGAGAACAACAGAGCACGCATCATTGTTACATCCCCGTCGCCCGCGACTTACTCACCGGCTCATTGGTCTGGGGGTACAGAATGGTCTGTAACTGCTGGATAGCATCAGGTAACCGCGGCCCAAACCCCAACATCAGGCTGACATCCACCGTATGGATACGACCTTGTTGACTGGCAGGCGTCATGGCCAGGGACTGCTGCAGTGATTCTGGCACCTCATCATCAAGCTGTGCCACCAGCACCACGTCCGGTGCAGCCTGCAAGGCACCTTCGGCGCTCACCGGCTTATAGCCGCTGTAACCCATGGCATTGCTGGCTCCGACCAGCGCCAGCATGGCATCGGCCTGCGTACCGGAGCCTGACGCCATCATGCCCCGGCTACCAGCGCCGAGCAGAAACATAACGGATGAGGCATCATCCGCCGGCATCTGCTGCAGCAGTGCCTGGCTGCGCTGATGAATACGTTCAACCAATGCCTGCCCTTCGCTCTCTTTACCCAGCGCTCCGGCAACAGCGGTGATTTTATCGAGCACCCCCTGTAACGAATAATGATTCGCTACCCGCACAACCCGTATGCCAGCCTGCTTCAGCTGGGTAAAGACCATCTCTGGCCCAGCGGCCTCGGTCGTGATCACCAGATCGGGCTGCATCGACAAGATGCCTTCAGCGGACAGTTGCCGCATATACCCGACATCGGGTAATTCAGTCGCGGCTTGCGGAAAACGGCTGGTGGTATCCACCGCCACCAGGCGATCCTGGGCGCCCAGCTGATAGATGATTTCAGTAATCGAACCGTCGATACTCACCACCCGCTGAGGTGCCCCTGCCGCCTTCCCATCCTGCGCCCACGCCGTAACGGGAAACAGCAGACCGGCAAAGACCGTCGCCGCCGACATAAAGGCAAACAGCGACAATATGGCGAACAACGACGCCAGCCGGTCAGGGCATTCAGCCGCGATTGACCGACTCTCGGCACCACGTGCCGCTGACGACCGGTGCAGGTTATCCATCAGGCAACTCCTTCTTGCTCCAGCGCATAGTGCTGTTGCAAGTTTTCCAGAATCAACCGCCAGCCTTCCAGTTCTGGCTGGCCGTTTTTACGTTCACCAAACATCAGGGCCAGCTGATTGCCATCGCCGTCGTACAGTTCCAATGAACTGACCACGCCATCCACGGTGGGTTTCCGCACCAGCCAGGCGCGATCAATCAGGGTGGTTTTGGCATGCAGGTTGAAGCCTTTATCCATGATATTAAACCAGTCGCCGGTACGTACCAGGTTGCTGATCGGGCCAGTATGAATCTGGATCACGCCCTCACTGCCAACAAACAGCATGATCGACAACCCCGAAGCCTGCGCCGCTTCCAGCGCGGCAACAAACACCTCCGGAGCCAGTTCGGTCGCGTATTCCTCACCAATCACTTCGTAGGCATTTATCCGGTTCAGGTGGTACTTTTTCAACAGCGCCTGAAAATGATGAACATCCTTCAATGCCGACCAGTCCTGACGCAGCGCCGCCACATCCAGATCGGCAGGTGTGGTTTCGGGTGCGGTTTCAGGCGTTGTCTCTGGCAAAGGCTCCAGTACCATCCCCGGGGTTTGGTCCTCGGATTGAAAACGTGCCAGCAGCTGGGTGTATTGCTCCTGATCCGAAGCCTCGGTCAGATAGATCTTGTGTACGGCCTCTCCACGGCCATTAAAGAATTGCAGGCTGCATCGCATGCCGTCGGCACCCGGCAGTGGCTCTTCCACCGCAAAGCCATAAACAAAACGACTAAAGAAAATCCGCAGGTCTATAACGCCCAGCGCCAGGCCCATATTGCCGTTAACGGTCAGGCCTTTGTATTGACCGGTCTTTTCATGAACCATGGCGTTATTACGCGTCAATGCCATAACCTCACCGAGCAATTCGATATCCCGCAGCAAGCGCTTGAAATCACCGCCGAGCCGCACGACGCGACCGCCCCCGGACTCACCGTCAAGCAAGCGGGTCGCCAACAGCTCCCCCTCACTGGCGCCCAGCCGTAACGCGGCGTCCCGAATCCGCATTTTGGGTTCTTGCTGCCGCAACGATTGCCATTGCTCCGCCAACACGTGAATATTAGTAACGTTCGTCATTATTACTCTCCTGTCGACATTGTTTGAAAGCGGATTTCCGGGCTGCCGGATGCTCCCAGGCTGTAATAGTCCGACACTTGCAGCGTGAAGTAGCTGGCACTGTCATCAGTGCTGTCGGTATCAATCAGATAGGTACGGAAGTTGGGCCACAGCAGATGTCCGCCATTGAGGTTATAGGCGTACCAGCTGTCATCCGAGAATGGATTGGAGCTGCTGTCTTCACTGTAGTGGCTGGAAATATCATAGCTATCAACCAGCGTGGCACTGGTGTAATCCGCCAGCTCGGTCGCATCAATGGAACCAAAGACGGCACCATCACCATCGCCATACACTCCGCCATTGGTCCAGATATTAATTGCCCGGTTGCTGGTATCGACTTCATAAAGCAGGTCCCAGTCGGCACTGTTTTCGTCACAATCCACTTCGCTGGCGCTATCCAGATCCAGACATAACATGGTTGCATCGTCCGCAAAAGTGGCGCTGACATTCTGTTCTGTCCCGGCAAACTGCGCAGTATCCGCTGCCTGCGTTGTAAAACGGGCGGTGATATCGGTGTAACTGGCCACATCCAGGAAGACCTTGCTGTAGGTCTCGCCATCGGCATGGCGCAACAACCATCCCACCGTCGTATTGGCCGCAATCTGATGGGTGCTGGTATCGTATTCATACCAGTCAGCCCAGGCCGCTTCGTTGGCATCGGTGCTGAACGTCAAGGCGCTGGTATCGTAACTGACCTCCAGAGCAGCTGCTTCGGTATCGGCAACCGCATTGGTAAAGACCGAGACATCGGCTGCGCCGTCGTCATCGTAGAATTCGTCTTGTGCATCCGCCAGTGCCACCTGCACATTGCCACTGCCAGATACCCCACCATTCAACTTGATGGCCGTACGACGAAAAGCCAGCTGCCAGTCCGTCGAGGTAGCGGCTTCTTCATCGGTCAGATCCAGCGTTGCCCCGGTTGTCAGACTGACGTAGACCCAGGCATCGTAATCCGCGGCGTTGATTTGCAAGCTGCTGTAGCTGACATCCTCCGCACCGGAATCGCTGTCATCACTGTCGCTGTCATCGCTGCTGCCACAACTGGCCAGCAACATGGCAGCCATCAGTACTGAAAAAGATTGGTATCGCTGTTTCATAAAACACTCCGTTGAATAGCGTTATTGTTGTTAAACATGTGAACCAGCTATGTAAGTTCACGATGTAAATTATCGATATGCGTTCACTGCATGGATTAACTGCACAGCTTGCCGGCATGGCCTGAGCCACCAGAATCAGAAGGTCAGCTCAAACCCGGCATAAGGAAAGCGGCCCTCTGTCGGGCGGCGATCATAGGAGTCACTCGGGTCGCGGACGCTGTCAGTCAGATTATTGACCCCGGCATACCAGCGTAACGCCGGGTTGAACTGCCAGTTGCCTTTGATATCCCACTGCCAATAACCCGCCGACATCTGGTTTTCCGTGCCGCTGTCTTCATCTTCCACCTCGGTATAAGACGAACCGACGTACTCCGATATCAATGTCAGGTCGACCGTGTCGCTGACATCCCACATCCACAAGCCTTTGGCGTGATGCCGCGAACGCTCTGTCAGCGCGACGCCCAGTTCAAGATCGCGGGCATCCAGCAAGGAATACGACAGGCGTTGCTGAAAACGGGGAGAAAACTGCCACTGGACGGCAACATCAGCACCTCGCGTCATGGCACTGGCAATATTGCTGTAGCGATAAATCACCACGGTGCCGCTCTGTTCTGTCTCGCCAGTAGAAACCGCTTCGATCAGATCCGTGATCTGGTTATGGTATGCCGACACTTCCAGGTGTAGCCGCTTGCCATCCGTTATTGTCGCCGACAGTTGCACACTGCGGCTTTGCTCCGGCTGCAGGTCTTCGTCTCCCAGCACCTTGTAGCCGTTCACACTGTGATCAAACACGTAATAGCGATTTTTCAGATTGGGCACCCGGTAACCCATCCCGATCGATTGTCGGGTCTGGATCTGCCAGTCACCCTTTCCCAGAGACCATTGCCATTTCTGGCGACTGGCCAAAGCCGGCGACAGATAACCGCCAAAATCACTGTCGTTTTGCCAACGCAATCCCGGCGACAGCTCCAGCTCAACCAACCCGGCACCCTGTTGGCTTCCTGAATATTGCTGCGTCAAGGTTCCCTGCATAAAAGCCTCGACACTGTGGCGGGTTTCGTTCGGCACTTCGACGGTATCCACCAGGCAATAACCACTATCCAGAGTGGTGGTGGTCGAGGTGCTGCCAACACCGGAGCAACTCAGCTTGATCTCCTGCTTCTGCTGTTCCATTTGTTCGCCAAAATGTTCAAGGCCGGTCACCATCTGCAGTGACGTACTTCCCAGCGTCCATTGCGGCGCTTGCCACTGGGTCATCAACTTGTATTGGCTATAATCGGCTGAACGCCAGAGATTACCGGCCAGAATGGCGTCATCCACCACCAGCTGGGCGGTATCATCCGTCTGCTGTTCGTACAACACGCTGGCTGACAGCCGCCCAGCCAGCAGCGCCTGATCAACATTGGCGGCCAGTCGCCAGCGTTCCAGCTGCTCTTCCTTGGCGCCTTCTTGATTGCTGCTGGTCAACTGTCGGTTAACCAGATCTTCTTTATATTGCTCTAGTCGTATCGTCGCATGGCCATCCACCGCTCCGGGCCCTGCACTCCCCCAGCGTTCCTGCCAGGATGCCGCCAGCGTGGTTTTGGTACCGTCAAAGCCGTTACTGCTCCAGCTGTCGTCGTACAGATCGATATCCGAGCTTTTGCGCTGATCGGCACTCAGACTCAGCTGACGGTGACTGCTCAGGGCCAGATCGGCGGTGGCCAGATAATGGCGCTGGGGCAACAGCTCATCCGACAACTCCCGCTCCTCGCCATAACTGCCAGCATCCATCGCCAACCGGTAACGGGTTTCGCCTGTCATATCGCGAGTGATGATATTCACCACACCCCCCATTGCCGCACTGCCATACAGGGACGACGCAGCCCCCGGTATCATTTCGATATGGTCGATATCCAGTGCAGACAGTTGCGACAGATCCACCATTGAACCGGTGGTTGCCGATACCGGCATACCGTCCACCAGAATCAGTACCCGCTCACCGTCCAACCCTTGCACCTGAATCGACTCACCGGTCTTGCCGTGAATTTCCCGCATCTGCACTCCCGGTATCACCCGCAAGGCATCACGGATATCCCGGGTGTGTAAGCGCTGGATCGTGGTTTCATCAAGAATCAGAGTCCGAACCGGGGTATCGGCCAAGGGCCGCTGGCCACGCGCTGCCGTTACCACCAGGGTATCCAGATAAAAGACATCGGCGTCTTCCTGAAGCGGCGTTTCTGCCGCAACGTCTTCCGCGATAACAACAGGCGTATATGTCACAACCACCAACAGGCCAACCGCCAGACAACTGCATCGCATTTGCTTTACCGTACCTTTAACAACACATCAGAGAGATAAAAGACCCAAATGGGAATGAGCCTCATTATCCACAACATTCATTAAAATACAACGCTAATACGAATCAGTATCAATAATGACATTAAAAAAACGCCTTCCCGCAATGCGACAAAGCGCTTCAGAACAACCGGCCTGGCCATCGGCCAATCAGTCACAAGGAAGAGTCAGACGTCAATGATTGTGGACATCAGGCGATATCAGGCAGGCCAAGCAAACAGGTGTGAGCCAGAAACATAGGTGCTTGCCACCACGACTTCCGGAGTAGCAAACACATCGGCAACGGCAATTTTGAGGATTTTGGGTACCCGGTCATACGTCACCAGAAAATAGCGACCATCTTTCGTCAAGGTCACTCCCCGCGGCCGTACCAGCGTCAATGAATGCACCATGCGCTGTTCGGCAATCGACCAGAAGGTCACCAGGTCGGCATCAGGATGTGTTACCAGCGCCATGCCGTTGGCAATCGCGACACTGAGGGCTTCACCTGTCATGCGTTTAACAATGGCTTCCGGTTGTGTCATCGAGGCCATCGGCAACCCTTGCGGACGAATACTGACACCGCCGTTTGCACGGAGGCTCATGCCAGTACGTGGCGCAGATACCACTACCAGACTGCCATCTTCCGCAATCGCCACATGGCCGGTATTGAGGTCCGTGCGGGTCAACACCACCCGTTCAAGCAATTGCTGGCTGGCCACATCCACATAACAGACGCAAGGTATTGCTCCCCCTATTGGCCCACCGGCATTGGTGATCACCAGTGTTTTACCATTATCAATCAGGGTGCACTCATGAGGCTCTTTGCCATAGCTGGGGAATTCCCCGAGATACGCCAGCGAGTCTGCATCACGCACCGCAATAACACCCTCCAGGCCATCCAGACGGGTTTCTGTACTGAACAGCTGCTGATTGTCAGCGGAATAAGCCCCGTGCCCGTAAAAATAGCGCCCGGGACGAGCATCGATTTTACGGCTCAGACGCCGCGCCCCCAGATCTACCTCGGCGGCATGTGGGCCTTTTTTCTCAAACACCGCCAGCCGGTCAGGGGCGTCAGGGTGCCAGTGAATACCGTGCGGGAAAAAATCCAGATCGATCAGATCCGTCTGCTGTTGCTGCAGATCCACCAGCGCCAGCACGTAGCGCTGGCCGCTGCCATCCGGATTCATAAAACGACCACCGCCCAGCAGCAAATCGCCTTGGCGCTGACTGCAGCCGGTGGCCATCACCGACAAGGCCGAGACAGACAAGGACATGGCCGGCACCGCTGCCAACCAGCCAAGCAAATTACGTCGCGATAGCGTCATGAGGCAGCCTCGTCTGATCAGCTTGTGCAAGTTACCCTGGTGGTTAAGCCAGCTCGTCAACCGCTACCTTGTAATTGGGGTCTTCGATCACGTTGACCTCACACAAGCTGCCAGCCTGTTTCAGCAAGGTGCGACATTCCTGACTCAGGTGCAGCAAATGAATTTCCTTGCCCTCGGCAATATAACGCTCCGCCAGTGTATCAATGGCTTCCAGCGCAGAATGATCCATGACCCGACTATCGGCAAAATCGATAATCACCTTGGTCGGATCATTGCTTACATCGAACAGATCCTTGAACGACGCCACCGACCCAAAAAACAGCGGCCCATACAGCTTGTAGACCTTGGAGCCATCCTCCTGCTTCTGGCTGAGCACATGGATACGCTTGGCACCCTGCCAGGCAAACACCAGCGCCGACACCACGACACCAATAATCACCGCAATGGCCAGATCCGTCAGTACCGTCACCACGGTCACCAGCACCAGCACAAACAGGTCGTGTTTTGGGATCTTGCCGACCATACGGAAACTGGCCCACTCGAACGTGCCAATCACCACCATAAACATGACCCCCACCAGCGCGGCGATCGGAATTTGCTCGATCAGCGGAGAAGCGAACAGGATAAAACTCAGCAGAAACAGCGCCGCCGCAATACCCGACAAACGACCACGACCACCCGAGCTGACATTGATAATCGACTGGCCAATCATGGCACAACCACCCATGCCGCCAATAAAGCCAGTCACAACATTGGCTGTCCCTTGGGCAACACACTCCTTGTTGCCCCGGCCGCGAGTGTTGGTCATCTCATCGATCACTGTGACGGTCAGCAGCGACTCAATCAAACCAATGGCCGCAAAAATGGCCGAATACGGCAGGATAAACATCAGGGTTTCCAGATTGAACGGCACATCCGGCACACCGATCGGCGGCAAGCCCCCGGCAATACTGGCCAGATCACCCACTGTACGGGTATCCAGATCCAGACCAAATGCCAGTAGGCTGGCCACCAGAATACCGGCCAACGCCGACGGCACGGCCTTGGTCAACTTGGGCAGGTTGATGGTGATAAACATGGTCAGCGCAATCAGGCCAAGCATCACGTACAACTGCATGCCACTGAACCATTCACCGCTCAACCAGCCCCATTTACCTTCGGGGGTGCTGATTTGCAACTGTGGCAACTGCGCCAGGAAAATCACAATCGCCAGGCCATTCACAAACCCCAGCATGACAGGATGAGGCACCAGGCGGATAAACTTGCCCAGTCGCAACGCCCCGGCCGCGATCTGGATAACCCCCATCAGCACCACCGCTGCCAGCAAATACTGCAGCCCCATGCCATCGCCATACATGCGTTCGGCATCGGCCACCAGCGCCACCATCACCACCGCCAAGGCACCAGTTGCACCGGAAATCATCCCGGGACGACCACCGATACAAGCCGTAATCAGACCCACCATAAACGCGGCGTACAACCCCACCAGAGGATGAACACCGGCAACAAAAGCAAACGCCACCGCTTCAGGCACCAGCGCCAAAGCCACCGTCAGACCGGATAACACATCCGTTTTGATGTTGGGAGAGAATGTTTCAGCAAACTCACGAAAGAAAGACATGGTATTGGATACCCCCAGGAACCGGAAAGCCGCGCACTATACCAGCACAAGGCGCCAAATTCAGGATCGATCGACAGCAATGCGCTCATATCCATTCAGAAGCCATCGTCGCCAAACAAAGAGTGTCACTCCAAAGGTAATATGCGCATCAAGCGCCATACAATCCAATATTTCCAACACAATCCATCAAAAGGCAACAACCCCATTCGTTACCCCCCTTCACCAAAGCTCACCAAAGCCGACGAAACGGAGTGATACCTATTTACCCCTGGGTGGTGGATCTTTTGGTCATGGGACTGATTTGCCCGGCTTCCGGTATTTCTGAACCAGTAATCAGCCAATAAGCGTATTCTGGCCATAATTTTCCCAAGGCTTCCAGCTCTTCCGCATAGGGCTTGGCTATCTTGCTACTCATGTTTTCCCAACGCTTTGCCTTGATCCCAGTCGCTTTTTCAAGCATCGGACGAGTGTATCCCTCTTGTTTTATAACAAGATTGATCCGTTCAACGAGTTCCATATTCCAAACCAGAATTTCCCTAAACACCAGGGATTCCCTAATATTTAGGGTGAGTGTTGAAGCCACTCGTTAGTATTAACCCAAACCCGAAAGCCTATCACAAACTGCCACTTTCCCGGCAGCCTCGCGGAACAAGGAGGTTTTGTGTCTTGTTTGTGAACTCATATGATCGCCGTGAAAGCCAATTGATAACAGGGCAGCCGGAAGAGATGCGGCAGCCAATCACCGGCAATTATTTCGCATTCGAGTCATGTCACCCGCGCATTTTTATACCCAATGGTAAGGAAGGAACCTGTGCAACCGATTCGTTGGAGCCCGGAATTTGAAACCGGCATTGATATTATTGACACTCAGCACAAGCGTATTTTTGACTACCTACAAGAAGTTGAGACTGCCATCAAGCAACGGGATGACCAGAAAATTCGAGCCGTCGCCAAAGCACTGATCGACTATTCCATTTCACACAACGCCTTCGAAGAAAAACTCATGGAGCAAGCAAATTATCCAGTATTAAAGGCCCATGCCAAAGTGCACGAAGCCTTTCGGCGGCGAGCGCTCAGCTACGATCAGAGACTGGAAGATGGCGAAGACAGCATCAAAGTCGCCAAAGAAGTGCGCTCAGACATTGGCTTGTGGCTGACCAATCACATTCAACGCGATGACAAGCATTATGTCCCTTATGTCAAAAAAACGCTGGAGGGCAACTTTGTTCGACGCATGGTGAAACGCTTTTTCGCTTAAATACAAATAAAGCCAGTCTGCATCCGTGAACAGAATGCACTCTGACTCTGAATGCAAAGACTTTTTTTTGGGGGGGACTATACAGTCTGAACGCTTTACTCACCGGCAAATCATGAGCGAAATCGAGCAACTTATCCGAGAGCAACAAATTGTTATGTAGAAGCTTTACTTGATGTAGAGAGAAACACACCTGCACTGATAAAAACACCACCAGTTATTCTATTAAAATATTTAGCCCTACCTTCTTTTAGCAACCAATTTGACGACTTAGCTCCCAAGTATGAATATATCGTCAACCAAGAAATCTCCATAACTGCAAAAGTAATTGCGAACACCCAATACTGTATTAATAGCGACTCAGATGTGTTAATAAATTGAGGAAATAAAGCAGTAAAAAACACTATTGCTTTTGGGTTACTGGCCCCAACAATGAAGCCACCAACATAAAGAGATTTTTTTGTGACCACTGACATTGTTTTTTCTTGTTCAGATATTTTATAAGTTTCTTGCTTGGAAGCAAAAGATTTATATCCTAAATATATTAAATAAATTGCACCAGACCATTTTATAATATTAAAAGCCACTTCTGATGTAGCAATAACCACCCCTAGACCAGAAAATGACAAGGTCATTATACTAACAATTGCTGTAAGACTGCCTAAAGCAGTAAACATAGAATTTCGAAAGCCTTCAGTTACAGCCTTAGTCATACATAGCAGAACGCTAGGGCCTGGAGAAGCAGTTAATATTAATACCGCTAGTGAATAGTAAAACCAAGTTTCTATATTCATATATCTACCAATTTAAAGTTGTTTTTTAACTGATATTTCTTCGTCGCAGACACATAACACCGCATTAAGATGTGAGCAACGCCACCACTCAACCTACTGCACCGTAACCCACTTGACCATGAAAATCACCATGAAAATAAAAGACATTTGTATGTAGGTAACAACAACTTCATTGGCTGACTCGCCATTTGAAACAACAACGGAGCCTTTATCTTGATTGGCTTGCTTGCAGAGTTAGTTGGCTCAGATATGTCGACATACCAATCATCACCAACTTTACGACCAACGTAAAACCCATCTCTTACCATATCAATTGCTTTTGATGCAGTGATTCCTTTTAGTTTTGCAAACTCCTCGACCGGAATCATTCCTTCTGGTGCATCTGACATAATGTATTTCCTTTTGATTGCCTAACGCCGCCAACAAGCGCCGACCGTAAGGAGGTCCATTGCCTGGCCTTATAAAGCTACTATTCATAATGAGTCCAAAGCTTGATAACTTTAATGGCGTTTTCTTTTTCTAGTACTTGGTAAACGAGACGATGCTGTATATTTATTCTTCTTGAATAGGAACCGGCTAGATCCCCAACAAGTTTTTCGTAGGGTGGAGGATTTTGGAAAGGATTAATTTCGATTACCTCTAGCAGCTCTTTCGCTTTGGCCTTGAGGCCAGAAGATGCAAGTTTCCGAGCATCCTTTTGAGCTTGCTTGGTGTAATAAAGCTTCCAGCTCACCAATCAAGCTCTTGGTCACATTCACTGAGCTTAGTATCCAATCCTTCACGAATAGATTCCCGCATTCCAGGTAAAGAAAGCAGGTAAAGTGATTCGTTTATAGCGTTCCAATCCTCTTCTGCCAACAAGACTGCATTCCCTCTCTTGCCGGTAATGATAATAGGTTGGTGGCTAGCAGAAGCCTCATCTATCAAGGCGTACAGTTTTGAGCGTGCTTCAGTCGCATTAAGTATTGTCATAAGTCATCTCCGGACTCAAAGCGTACGTCTATACGTACGAGGTGTCAACATCCGAAAAAGATTTAACGCCTGCCATAACCGGCACCAAAAGCGGAGCGGAGTGCATATTTTTGTGCGTTCGCGCTTATGGCATTGTTAGTAGCGCTGCATGCTATCTTTAATAAATTTATTATAATCTTCGGCAGACTGAAATCACCGCCATTAAAAGAAGAACCGATATCTGGCTCTGTGGCCGAGACAGTCAAAGGGCATGTTAATAAAGCGATCACAACAGCCCATATTGCATACGTTACAGACATAAACATTCACTCAACCTGATATCGGATTGATACGACCCCAAAATTATGCGTTTGCAACCATCTACCCCGGATGCGTCTGGCAATCAACTATTCAATGGCTCCGCCGTACCCGACAATTTGCTCAGTAACTGATCCAGCAATACATACAGGGCAGGCAACACCAGCAAGCAAATAAAGGTGGTAAACAGAATCCCGAATCCGAGTGATACCGCCATGGGGGTAATAAACTGTGCCTGGCGTGAGGTTTCAAAGACCATGGGAGCCAACCCACCAAAGGTGGTCAGAGTGGTCAACAAAATGGGCCGGAAGCGTCGCACTCCGGCTTCACTGATGGCTTCCAGTGCCGTCAGCTGGCGTTTTGCCCGGATGCGGTTGGCGTAGTCCACCAGAATCAGACTGTCGTTCACCACCACACCGGCCAGTGCCACAATCCCCATCAGGCTGATAATCGACAGTCCGTATCCCAGGATAATATGACCCAGAATCGCTCCGGCCGCGCCAAAGGGAATCACCAGCATCACCAGCAATGGCTGGCCGTAACTGCGGAATGGAATCGCCAACAAAACGTAAATCAGCAGTAACGAGAACAGCCCGTACAGCTGCATCACACTCATGCTTTCACGGGTATCGGCCTGACGCCCCCGAAAATCAAAGTCGAGGCTGGGGTATTTGGCTTGCAGGTCGACAAAGGCTTCTTCTTGTAACACCGTCATCACGGCCGGGATTTGCGTACGCGGTTCGACATCGGCGGTTACGTTCACCACTTGCCGCCCGGCCCTGCGTGAAATACTCGATGGCGAGACGGTTTTCTCCAGCACCGCGACTTCTGCCAATGGCACATAACCACCGGCTGGCGTACGGATCATCAAGCGCTCGATATCGGCACTGTAGCGACGTTCGTTCTGGGGCAACCGTACCAGTACGGTGACTTCGTTACGCTGGCGTTGCTGCCGCAAGGCTCTGGCACCGTACAAGGCCGCCCGCACCTGCATGGCCACATCATCCGACTCCAGCCCAAGGCTGCGCCCGAGGTCGTTAATCGCCACATCCCATTGTGGTTTGCCACTGGTAAAACTGCTGGCAACATCCTTGACGTTACCCAGATGCGACATAAACACACTGAGGTCTTCACTGGCTTGCGCCAGCAGGTCGATATCGTTGCCGCGCAGCTCCACCGTCAGGCCGCGACCACCGGACGGGCCGCCACCGCGTTCAGAATCGAAGGTAATGCTGCGAATACCGGGAATTTCTCCCATGGCGGCACGCCAGCGTTTGGCCACTTCGTGGGCGCTGATGGGACGGATTTCAGAGTCCACCAGCCGCGCTTCCACTTCGATGGTTGAGCCATTGATACTGCCTTCAATACTCAGCAGCAAGGGCGTTCCGGCAGCTTCAACCGGCTCGACGATATCGCGTAGCCGGGCTTCCAGCTGTAACCGGACATCCAGCGCCTGTTCAAACGGCGCATTGGAGGGCAGCTCGACCGCCGCAACGGTAAACTCGCCTTCCAGACGCGGAAACATACTGAAACCCATCCGCCCGCTGAATGCCCAGGCCAACACCGTCAGCCCCAGCGCCAGCGCGATGGCCAGGGTCAACCCCGGGTTGCGCAAACTGACTTTCAGGGTCGGGCGATAAACCCGGTCGATAAAACGTCCCAGACAGCCATCAACCTTGAGTTGCAAGGCATCCATTTTTTGCCCTAAACGGCTTTCCGGTTTTTCTTTCAAATGCGCCAGATGGGATGGCAGGATAAACAATGCCTCCAGCCAGGAAATCAGAAAACAACTGATCACCACGATCGGAATCGCCAGGAACAATTTCCCCATCATGCCAGGCAGTGCCAGCAAGGGCAGAAAGGCTGCCACGTTGGTCAGAATGGCAAAGGCCAGCGGACTGGCGACTTCTTTGGCACCCACCACCGCTGCATCGGCAAACGGCATGCCTTTCTGCATGTGTTCGTAAATATTTTCACCGGCAATGATGGCGTCATCCACCACAATGCCAAGGGCCACAATAAAGGCGAACATCGAGATCATATTGATCGACATATCCACCGCAGGCAGCAACAGCAAGGCGCCTAAAAACGCCGTTGGAATCCCCATGGTGACCCAGAACGCCAGCCGGTATTCCAGAAACAGGCTTAACAGCACCAGCACCAGTGTCAGCCCGATGGCGGCGTTTTTGATCAGCAACCCGACCCTCTGGTTGTAGGTTTTGCCATCGTCATCGGTGACCACAATCTTGACCCCCGGGGGCAACCAGCCACGAATCTCGTCGAGTTTTTCGTGTACGGCGGCGGCCACGGTCAGGGGTGTTTGTTGTTCAGAACGGTATATGTCGTAACGGATGGCTTCCTGGCCGTCATACGTCACCAGTCTGCGGCTGTCGCCAAAACCTTCGCTTACCTGGGCGATATCCCCCAGCCGCAGCCGTACACCGCCGGCATCGGCGATCACCGGAATGTCGTTGAATTCTCCCGCCCAATAGCGCCGCTGGTCGAGCGCCACCAGAATATCGCCTCCCGGGGTTTGCACGGTTCCGGCACTTTGTTCGATGGCATTTTTGCCCACCGCTGCCGCGATATCTTGCAACGACAGACCATAACGCTGGAGTGCAGACTGGGGAATTTCGATATGGATTTCTTCGTCGGGGGTACCGGTCAGCTCGACCTTGGAAATCTCTGCCGACGATAACAACTCATCCTTGACCCGTTCGGCCAGACGTTTGAGGGCAAAGGTGTCCAGCGGGCCAAAAATCGCCATTTCCACCACGCTGATATTACGGCTGGCAATACTGACGCTCGGTGTCTCCATTTGCCCCGGAAAGGTGGTAATCCGGTTCACTGCCTGCTGCACATCCTGATACGCCTGCTGACGGTCCGTGCCGTTATCCAGCTCAATTGTGACTCTGGCACTGCTTTGGGAGGCGGTTGAGTTGATCTCTTTCAGGCCATCGACTTCTGCCAGTTCATTTTCAATTGGCAGTACCACCCCTTGCTCCATCTCGGTGGGCGTTGCACCGGGGTAGCTCACCTGAACGATGATCATGTCCGCTTCGTAGGATGGAATAAATTCCTTGCGGATGGTCAGCGACATCAGAAAGCCGCCAATGATCAATACGGCCATCAACAGGTTGGGCGCCACGCCATGGCGTGACATCCAGGCGATCGGGCCATTCCCCTGCGCCGCACTCATGGTGTCACCTCTGGCTCACGACTGGAGGTGCCGTCGGCGGCTTCCACTGCCGCGCCAGCATCCGCCCGGTTGGCCAGCCGCACCGGCAAGCCTTCCGTTACACTGTCCAGCCGGTTAACCAGCAACTGATCATCCGGCTGCAGGCCCGCGCCAATCCAGGCCTGGGTCCGGCCCCGGTACAAGACCTCGGGGGTGCGCCGTACCATTTGGTTGTTGTTCACGACCCAGAGGCTGCCATCGTCATTCAGCTGCTGTAATGGCACGGTGACGCTATTGGGAATGGCCTTGCCTTGCAGCTCGACAGAGACAAAATCATTCAGCATCAACACCGGCTGGTCCGGGTCCTTGAGGCTCAGTGGATCACTTACGGCAACCATTAGCCGGGCCTGGCGGTCACGCTCGTCGACGTCGGCCAACAGGTTCAGAATGCGGGCTTCGCGGCTCTGTTTACCCCAGCTGGGGTGATAAAGCCGGATCGGGGCATCCACATCCAGCCAGGCCAGAAAATTGCGCGGCACTTTGACTTCGATCCAGAATTCATCGGTATTCACCAGTTCAAACAGCTCGACTGAACTGCTCACCTGACTGCCAACCGCCACATTGCGTGACAGTATCTGACCGTTAAACGGCATCGTCACACGGGTACGCGCCAGGTTCAGTCGGGCCTGGTCGATCTCCGCCCTGGCACTGAGCAGCTTGGCCCTGGCACTGGCCAGCTGCGGTTCTCGTAACACCAGCGCCCGGTCGGCACCGGTCAGCTCTCGCTGCGCCAATTGGTATTCGTCGGCGGCCAGGGCGGACTGCCCCAGCTCCAGATCCAGATCGGCTTGCGCCTGAATGCGAGCCGCTTCGTATCGCTGCAACGCCAGCTCATAATCCCGTGGTTCAATGGTCAGCAGGCGCGCACCGGCCTTCAGGGTCGCTCCCGGCAATGCCTCGCTGGCCACCGAGACAACCCGACCGCTGACCTGGGCCTGCAGCAGGATTCGCTCTGCCGCTGACACCTGACCACCCGCCGTCCAGGTTGGCCGTCCGCCAGCGCCCGGGCGCTGCACTTCAACCAGTCGCGCCTGCACCACGGGTTTTACCCGCTCCGGCACCGGGGCGGTGGTCAGCACGATCCAGGCTGCCGCACCTCCCAGTACAAGCACCAGCAGTACCAGCCAGACATTACCGGTTTGCTTGTGCAAGCCTGTGGGTTGTTTCATATTCCGGTTGTCCTTCATGGTTGTGATTCTCCAGCATCCGCCCCTGTGAAATCGCCGTGACTGACCGATCGATACAATTGAATACGGTATTGCAACTGCTGCCATTGGCCATCGAGTACTGTTTGCTCCAGCGCCAGTACGTCCTGTTGTACGTTGAGCAACGCCAGAAAATCCCCCACCCCGCGCCGATAGCGCGCCAGCTGGAAGGCTTCTGTTTTACGGGCCAGGTGTAATTGTTTGACCAGGCTGGCCAGCTGGTCACTGGCCTGTTGTTCCTGTACCAGGAGTTGCTGCACGGTCTGGGCTGCCGCCAACAAGGTTTGCTGATAATCCGCCACCGTCGCCTGCACTCCCGCTTCCGACGCGGTCACCGCTGCGCGGCGACGGCCACCATCCAGCAGGGGTGCGACCAGACCCGCCGCCAGATTCCCTACCCAGTTATCAAAAATATCGGCCAGGTTGGCGTCGGATGCCGAATAAGACGCCGACAGCGTCAGCCTTGGATAGCGGTTGGCAATGGCTGCCGCCAGCGCGGCATTCGCCGATTGCAAGGCAAACCAGGATTGCTGCACATCTGGCCGTTGTTGCAAGGCTGACAGAGAAACACGGGGGGATGAAGACGGCAGTCGTGGCAACGGCCGTGGTGGCATGGCGGCCAATTCAGGAACAAGCTCACTCTGCAGCCAGTCGCTGCGACCCAGCCAGACCGCCAGTTGCTGCTGATAGATAATTTGCTGGGCCTGATCAGCACTCAAACTGGCGGAGAGATTTTCCAATAATTGCTGCTGTTGCCAGACATCTGAAATAGCCACCTGCCCACGATTGAATCGCACTTCGGTGATAGCCAACGCCGAGCGAACCCGCTGTTGTTGCTGGCTTAGCAACTGGATACGACCTTGTTGCCGCAACCAGCCAAACCAGGCCTGGGCGACTTCTCCTGCAAGCGTATTGGCTACTACCCGCACACTGGCTGCACTGGCCAGGGCATCCAATTGACCTTGCTGTTCCAGCGCACTGACCCGCCCCCAGAAATCCACTTCATAGGCAGCTGATAACCCGGCCTGCCAGCGATTGGTACCGGCATCCGGCCCAAATGAGCGACTGCGCGACAAACTCGCATCCAGGGTGGGAAACTGTTCCGCCCCGGCCTGCCGGGCCAACGCCTGACTTTGTTGCAGCCGGGCCCAGGCGGATTGCAGGGTAAAATTATTCGCCAGGCTGTCTTCAATCAGGCGATTGAGCATCTGATCATCAAAGGATTGCCACCAGCGGTCCGTGACCGCCTGCCCGGCAGCAACAGCCGTGGGAGAGGTACTGGCAACAGGTTCAGCCAGCCCGGAAAAGGTCATCGGCTCAGGCTGAACCGGCTCAATCGAACTGCAGCCAGCCACCGCAGTGACCAGCAACAGCAGCAGTCCCGACCGCTTGCGGCTTTTGGAACCCGCAGTGACATACGATCCAACATCCCTCACCCAGTATCTCCCTGGCAATTAAACGGCAAATGGGGCATAACCAGACAGAAGTGATATCACCGCCGTGAGGTAAAACGCCGCTTCAGACACAGTTATTTTTTGAAAAGTTCCGTCAATAATAACGGTTAACTATCTGACACATCACCAGTACAAACAGCCGTTTGCCAATCACAACGAATAGCGGTTATTCCCCTTGTTATGGCAGGCCAACAGCCGGTTACAGACCCTTAACCGCATAGATGCCCGGCAAATTACGCCAGAAGCCACGGTAATCCATACCACAACCAAAGACATAACGGTCTTCAACTTCCATACCGGCGTAATCAACGGTCAGTTCATCGGTTTTGCGATCATGCCGCTTATCGACCAGAACGGCGGTGAGCACCTCTTTGGCACCCTGTTGACGACAGGCTTCAACGACGGCCGCCAGGGTATGACCTTCATCAAAAATATCGTCCAGAATCAGTACTGTACGATCCGTCATTGGTATCGATGGCGGTGCTTGCCACTGCAGTTCGGTACTGCCTGTCACATCACCGCGATAACGGGTAGCGTGCATATAGCCAACCTCGAGCGCAAACGGCAGCCGGGGCAATAACCGCCCGGCCAGTACCAGACCACCATTCATAATGGTATAGACCACAGGAACCGTATCTTGCAGGCGCTCAGTCAGATCAGCGGCAAGCTGATTGATCGCGTCGTCCACTTGCTCCGGGGTTTTCAGCAAGTCCGCTTCTTGCAATACAGTATCCAGCTGATCTTTTGTCAGTGTCTCACTCATGGAGGCTTCTCGGCATGTCAGTAAAAAACCGGCATAGTAACACGCGGCCAGAACGGCGAAACCTGCCGATCTATTCTTCTGGCACTGATATCAAACCATTGGCTATCAACGTCATTCAGCACAACAGGGAACTTGGCTTATGTACTTTTTTCGTCATACCTCACAGCACCACCCTCACTCTCTGCGCCACTGGCAATCCGGCCTGCGATGCAGCGCATTGGCACTGCTGCTATCCGGCTGTGCCAGCTACCCGTCATCAGTCGCAGTACCTGACCCCGATATGTTGCCGTCATTGCAACAGATACAAGCCAACCCGGAGCAATACCAACATCAAACCGTTGTGTTGGGCGGGCAAATTATCAGTGTTATCAATGGTGATCAGCACACTACGCTGGAGATATTGCAGCGCCCGCTGTGGGATTCTGGCCAGCCGCGTTCAGACAGCGACCGTTCCGATGGCCGCTTTCGGGCCGAGTTCGATTATTTTATTGACCCAGAAACCTACCAGTCCGGCCGGTTAGTTACCGTTCGGGGGCAGCTGACCGGTATGGATGAAGGGCATATTGGTGAGCACCCCTATCGTTTTGCCCATATCCAGGCCGATGGCATCGAGCTTTGGCGCAAAACATCAGCCCCTGAGGTCCGCTATCACTTTGTCTGGGGAGTAGGGCCCTATTACGGCTACCCCTATCCCTACCGCAGCGCGGTTATTACCGGTGCCAAACCGCTCAAGCATCCTGTCCCCAAACACCCCGCCCACCCCAAGGCCAGCACGCCCTGAAGACGGCACCGGTGCCATTACCATCAGTGATCGATACCGGTGTTTCACCACCGCGCAGTGCGACGCGCTTTATCCCGCTCAAGGCTATGGTATTATCCGCGCCCGTTTTCGCCCTGCACCAACCTCTGGAGTTGTCATGTCCCCTACTTTACAACTGGCTTGCGACCTGATTGCCCGCCGTTCCGTCACCCCGGAAGACGAAGGTTGTCAGGCGTTAATGATGGAACGTCTTGCCAACGCCGGATTTACCAATGAGCCATTGCGCTTTGGTGAAGTCGATAACTTCTGGTCCCGCCGTGGCAACAGCGGCCCGCTGGTCTGCTTTGCCGGCCATACCGATGTTGTGCCTACCGGCCCGGAACAGAACTGGCAATATCCGCCATTTGAACCCCAAATTGTGGATGGCATGCTGTATGGCCGCGGCGCCGCTGATATGAAAGGTTCACTGGCCGCCATGGTGGTCGCAGTTGAAAACTTCACCGCCAAGCACCCTGACCACACAGGCTCGATTGCTTTTCTGATCACCAGCGACGAAGAAGGCCCGGCCCACAACGGCACCGTCAAGGTGATTGAAACACTGGAAGCCCGGCACGAAAAAATCGATGCCTGCATTGTTGGTGAACCCTCATCGACCCATCTGGTGGGTGACACCATCAAGAATGGCCGCCGGGGTTCACTCGGCGCAGTATTGACAGTCAAGGGGATTCAGGGACACGTGGCTTACCCGCACCTGGCCAGTAACCCGGTTCATCAGGCAGCACCCGCGCTGGCGGAGCTGGCCAGTGAAGAATGGGATCAGGGCAATGACTTTTTCCCCGCCACCAGCTTCCAGATTTCCAATATCAATGCCGGCACCGGTGCGACCAATGTTATCCCTGGCAGCATGACCGTGGTGTTCAACTTCCGTTTTTCCACCGAGCTCACAGCCGACATTCTCAAACAACGTACCTGCGATATTCTCGACAAACACCAGGTCGACTACGACATTGAATGGAACCTCAGCGGCCTGCCATTCCTTACCGACCACGGCCCGCTGGTTGATGCCTGCGTAGATACCATCCGCGCAGTGACCGGTCGCGAGACCGAACTGTCAACCGCCGGAGGCACCTCCGACGGCCGGTTTATAGCCCCGACCGGCGCACAGGTCGTGGAACTCGGCCCTCGCAACGACACCATTCACAAAGTTAATGAATGTATCAATGCCGCCGACCTCGACACCCTCACCAGCCTGTACGAAGGCATTCTTGAGCGCCTGCTAGGATAGCCAGCCGATGACAAGCACAGACACAGAACAGACCATCCCCCAGGCAAACGATATTCTGATCTGCCCGGTTTGCCAGCAACCCTTACCGGAACTGGCAGGCGCTACCGACAAACACGGTGCCGCCCGCAGCCGGGGCTGTGCCAATGGCCACAGTTTTGACCGCGCCCGCCAGGGCTATTTCAACCTGTTACTGGTCAACCAGAAGCGTTCGCTCAATCCCGGCGACAATATTGAAATGGTCAGGGCCAGACAACAGTTTCTCAACGGCGGTTATTATCAAGCCATTGCTGATGCCATCAACACCGCCCTGATCCCGGTATTGGCAGACCGGGCAAACACGTCTGCCTCCCAGACACTCCATATTGCCGACAGCGGTTGTGGTGAAGGCTATTACACCGCCTCACTGGCGCAACAACTGACCGCCAACCATATCCACCACCATCTGTACGGCATCGATATTTCACGGGATGCAGTCCGTACCGCCTGCCAACGCAGCAAGCAGATTGACTGGCTGGTGGCCAGTGGCAGTCGCCTGCCGTTCCAGCCTGGCAGCCTCGACGCCATACTCAGTGTGTTTACCCCGACCATGGCCGACCGCTGGGCGGAATTGCTCAAACCCGAAGCACCCGTCTGGCTGGTTACACCGGCACAGCAACACCTGCAAGAACTCCGGCAGCACATTTATACCGACGTTCGCAGCGACAGTTACGATCCAACTGATGACATGATAAAACAGGGATTTGAGCGGGTTGGCAGCAGCGAGCACAGCAGCCAGGTATTTATTCCGGCCGCCGCCCTCCCCGACCTGCTTACCATGACACCACATGGCTGGCGCATTACCGCCGAAAAGCGCCAACAGGTACTGGCCCTGAATGGTCTGGAACTGACTATTAGTGTCCGTATCTCGCAATTTTCAGCGCATTCATCAAACGATCAACCCGCACCGGCAGAGAACATATAAAAGATCCTCGTTTAATAGCATCAAGCGGTTTGAAAGCCCCCCATCAACCGGGTAGCATTCAGTTTATTAATGACCTGCAACAACGGCAGCCACGCCTCGCATGACCGATATTCTTTTTTATGTACTGGCCGCGACCACCATCGACGAGCAACAGCACTTTGTCTGTCGTTTGACCGAAAAAGTCCTGGCCCAGGGCAAGCATATTTATATCCATACCGGTTCTCGCAGCCATGCCGAGCAACTGGACCGGCAGCTGTGGGCGTTTCGTCATACCGCTTTTGTGCCACACAGCCTGGTCGATGAACAACGACCCGTAAGCCAAAGCCCGGTACATATAGGCTGGCAAGATGCGCCGACAGAGCAGCATGACGTACTGATTAACCTGAACGACCAACTGCCATCTTTTTTTGGCCGTTTTGATCGACTGGTCGAAGTTGTTATCCAGCAGGATGACGTACTGGGACATACCCGCGACCATTTCCGTTTTTTGCGTGACAGGGGCTACCCCATTACTCACCAGGATATGAGACTACGCACATGAGTACCGACAACGATTCGCGTAACTTACTCGACGAACTGGAAACCTTGCAGCGCGTCCTCGACGATGCCGCTGGTGAGCAAATTGACCTCGAGCAAGCCTTGACTCAGCTGAATACTGTCGATGATGTCCCGGTATTGAGCGACCTGTTCAGCCAGGATGAACCGCCGGTATTACGCAATATCAATCCGCCAAACAAGCGTCCCCCTCATCTGTCCGCTGTCAAAAGTCCGGAAGCGGATAGCCAACCCCGAATTGTCGCCAGCGACATTCTGGAATACTTGCGTCAGGAAATGGTACGCAAGAACGAATCCGACCACAGCTCCGACACCCTCGACGCCATTTTTGGCCCGGTCGAAGATAACTACCCGGCACCTGAAAACCTGCATATTGAGCCGGTCGCCCTCAAGCCAGCCCAGTCTGACACACCGACGCACAAGCCAGCAGCCCAACCCGCCGCTACCCCAAACCCGGCCAGCACAACCTCCAGCGTCACCTCCGGCACGGACACCATCCCGACGCTCACCGAGAGCAATATCCCGCAATACGCCATCACACCGGCACCACAACAACCGGAATCCCCCACTCTGGAGCCCCTGCATTTTGAACCGGAACAGGAACCGGAAGCACCAGTCCTGCCTGAGTCTCCAGCAGCTGACGCTGACGTGCCGGAGATAGCTGCCAAGATATCGTCCAACCCGTTTTTGCCGCAGTCGATACTGGACCGCCTCACCTCCGAGCGTCTGGCGGCCCAACACAGTGCCGAAGAAGCGCACCGCACCATGCAACGGGTGACAGAGCAAAAACAACAGCGTGACTCCGATGCCATCGCCCTGCTGGGGGCCACCGAGAAGAAGCAACTGATCGAGTCCCTTGTCGATGAGCTGACTCCAGTGATCCAGGCCCGCCTGCGCGAAAAACTGCGTAATATCCTGATGAGCAAACCTCGCGACTGATACTCTGGCTCCCGAACGGCCAGGCCATACGCCCAGACCCGCGCGTGGCCTGGGCTTCACTGAACGAACTTCACTGGCCAACCATTCCACCACCCCCCCCCCAGCAACTCACCCTGAAAACACATCCGGCCCATCCAGCGGCTGAACACGCGCCACGATTCCGCTATACTGGCCGCCATTTTTTATCGTTTAATCAGTCGCTTGCCAATCTACCCGGCTACCCGGATGGCATGCCGCACCACCATTGAGATCACACCGCCGCCATGGACAAGACCTACAAGCCCGACGCCATCGAACAAACCTGGTACCAAGAATGGGAAGCCAAAGGCTACTTCAAGCCCTATCAGGACGGCCTGGATGGCGAAGGCTACTCCATCATGATTCCACCGCCGAACGTCACCGGCTCCCTGCATATGGGCCACGCGTTCCAGCACACCATTCAGGACGCTCTCACCCGTTATCACCGCATGCTGGGCAAAAAAGCCCTGTGGCAGGTCGGTACCGATCACGCTGGTATCGCCACCCAGATGGTGGTTGAACGCAAACTGGCAGCTGAAGGCCAACCAGATCGCCACGAACTGGGCCGTGAAAAATTCCTCGAAAAAGTCTGGGAGTGGAAAAACCAGTCCGGTGGCACCATCACCCGTCAAATGCGCCGCCTCGGCAACTCCGTCGACTGGGACACCGAACGCTTCACCATGGACGACGGCTTCTACAAAGCCGTGCAAGAAGTGTTTATCCGCTTGCACAAAGAAGGCCTGATCTATCGCGGCAAACGTCTGGTCAACTGGGACCCGAAACTGCACACCGCCATTTCGGATCTCGAAGTTGAGAACAAGGAATCCAAGGGCAGCATGTGGCACCTGCGCTACCCGCTGGCCGATGGCGAGACCTACACCGACGCCGATGGCAACACCCAGAACTATATTGTGGTCGCCACAACACGTCCGGAAACCATGCTCGGAGACACCGGCGTTGCGGTTAACCCGGAAGACCCGCGCTACCAGCACCTGATTGGCAAATTTATTGAACTGCCGCTGGTGGGTCGCCGCATCCCGATCGTCGGTGATGAACACGCCGATATGACCAAGGGCACCGGTTGCGTCAAAATCACTCCGGCGCACGACTTTAACGACTGTGAAGTGGGCAAGCGCTGCGGCTTGCCGATGATCAACATCCTCACCTTCAACGCCGATATTCGCGACGAAGCCCAGGCGTTTAACAGCGACGGCTCGGTCAACACCGAAGTCGACACTCATATTCCGGAAAAATACCGGGGCATGGAACGCTTCGCCGCCCGCAAAGCCATCGTTGCCGACTTCGACGAACTGGGCCTGCTCGATGCCATCAAGGACCACGACCTCACTGTGCCCTACGGCGACCGCGGCGGCGTCGTCATTGAGCCAATGCTCACCGACCAATGGTACGTCGATGCCAAAACCCTGGCCAAACCGGCCATCGAAGCGGTCGAAAATGGCGATATCCAGTTTGTACCGAAAAACTACGAAAACATGTACTTCAGCTGGATGCGTGATATCCAGGACTGGTGCATCTCCCGCCAGCTCTGGTGGGGCCATCGCATCCCGGCCTGGTACGACACCGAAGGCAACGTCTTTGTTGGTCACGATGAAGCCGAAGTACGCGCCCAGAACCACCTCGCCGACGATGTTGAACTGACGCAAGACAACGACGTGCTCGACACCTGGTTCTCCTCTGCCCTGTGGACCTTTGGCACACTTGGCTGGCCCAATATCGACGACAAGGAAGTGGCCCGTCGACTGGCCGACTTCCACCCGACCGATGTGCTGGTGACCGGCTTCGATATCATCTTCTTCTGGGTTGCCCGCATGATCATGATGACCATGCACTTCTGTAAAGACGACGACAACAAGCCCCAGGTGCCGTTCAAGACCGTCTATGTTACCGGCCTGATCCGCGACGAAGTTGGCCAGAAAATGTCCAAATCCAAGGGCAACGTCCTTGACCCGCTGGACATGATCGATGGCATCAGCCTCGATGAGCTGATGGAAAAACGCACCGGCAATATGATGCAGCCCAAGCTGGCGGAAAAAATCGGCAAGCGCACCCAAAAAGAATTCCCCGATGGCATCGCCCCCCACGGCACCGATGCCCTGCGCTTCACCCTGGCAGCCATGGCCTCCACCGGCCGCGATATCAACTGGGACATGAAACGCCTGGAAGGTTATCGTAACTTCTGCAACAAGCTGTGGAATGCCTCTCGCTACGTCATGCTCTCCATCGCTGGCGAAGAAGCTGTCGAAGCCGCGGCCGCCAACAACACCGCCATTGCCATCACCGACGACATGCTGGCCGCCTGCGGTGCCACCGGCGAAGCCGCAGCCCTGAGTCTCGCCGACCGCTGGATTATCTCGCGCCTGCAACGCACCGAAGCCGAAGTCCGTCGCCATATGGACCAGTACCGCTTCGATATGGCCGCCCAGGCACTGTACGAATTTATCTGGAACGAATACTGCGACTGGTATCTGGAGTTGTCCAAACCCGTATTGTGGGACAAAAACGCCAGCGCCGAGATTCGTCGCGGCACCCTTGGCACCCTTGTACGCGTGCTGGAAGCCACCCTGCGTCTGGCCCACCCCATTATTCCGTTCATCACCGAAGCCGTCTGGCAGCAAGTGAAAGACCTCGCTGGCAAAGGCGGGCCTGACTCCAGCGCCTCCATAATGCTGGCCGACTACCCGGTCCCCCAGGAAGCCCTGATCGATACCGAAGCCGAAGCCGATATCGAATGGCTACAGGGTGTTATCACAGCGGTACGTAACATTCGTGCAGAAATGAACATTGGCCCCAGCAAGGAACTCGACCTGTTGTTAAAAGACGGCAATGACGACGACTTCCGCCGCGCCGACGACAACCAGACCTTCCTTGCCAAGCTGGCCAAACTCAGCAGCATCACCTGGGTCAACGACGGCGACACCGTCCCCATGGCCACCACCCAACTGGTTGGCCATATGGAAGTGCTGGTGCCCATGGCCGGACTGATCGACAAAGACAAGGAAATCGCCCGCTTAGGCAAAGAAGAAGAACGCCTGGGCAAAGAAATTGGCCGCATCAGCAACAAGCTGAACAACGCCGGTTTTGTCGCCAAGGCCCCGGCTGCCGTGATTGAAAAAGAGAAAGACAAGCTGACCGGTTACGAACGCGATCTGGGCAAGATCAAGGAACAGATCGAAGCCATCAAGGCGCTGTAACCCAACAGAGCAACATGCCGACCGGCGGACACGGAATGCCGCCTGTCGGGCACGGACGCTAGCCGACGACTACGCGCCACTCCACGGTCTCTAGGCATGCAAATGCACAAACACCTCTCCTGCCTGACAGCCACAAACAGGGCCGTATAAAAATCTGTCATTCCGGGCCGACCCCGGAATCCAACGGCCACGGACAGGGCCGCTCCCTACGTAAATTCAAATCCTTCCAGAACCGAACCAGCAGGTATCCATCCATTCGCAATCACGGCTCCTTCTGCGGGATTGTCCGCTGTGTCGAATAAGACCCATTAACAAATTGATTGTTTATTGACCTGAATGGTTGAGATATTGATAATCCCTTCAAGCTGACCACATGGTCAGGTTTTGCAACCAAGCATTCTCAGGTCATTAATCGTGATGAATATCAAACCCGTTTCCCTGCTCAGCCATATTGGTTCTACCACTACCCGATTCGCCTTCTTCGCTGCCGTACTGGCCATTGGCTTATTGCCAATCATCCTTTCCAGTACCGCTTATGCCTCCCCCATCAAAGCTGCCTTCATATTGGTCGGCCCAGCCGATCATGTTGGCTGGAGCTATTCTCATAACCAGGGACGTCTTGCGATAGAAAGAACATTTGGCGATAAAGTCGAAACAGAAGTCGTTGAATTTGTTCCGGAAGGACGCTCTTCACGTGAGGTATTACAAGACCTGGCAGACCGAAACGATATCGTATTTGCTACTTCGTTTGGTTATATGGTTTCCACCGAGAGCATTGCCCGCGATAATCCCAATGTCATTTTTGAACACGCCACTGGCTCCCGCCAAGGTGGAAACCTGGGCAATTATGCGACTCGAGCCTATCAACCCAGATACCTCTCTGGCCTGATTGCTGGCAGCATGACCAAAAATGGCAAAATTGGTTACGTTGCTGCGCATCCAATACCGGAAGTTATCCGTGGCATCAATGCATTCACCATGGGAGTCAGGGAAGTTAACCCAACGGCTGAAGTCGAAGTACTCTGGACCTATAAATGGTACGACCCGGAGAAAGATGTTGAGCTGGCCAATCAGTTGATTGAATCCGGTGTTGATTTATTAACACACCATACCGACTCATCCGCCATTGCCGAAATCGCCGAGCAGAAAAACGTTTATGTTATCGGCTACCACTCAGATATGCGTCCATTTGCACCCAGCAAACACCTGGCGTCGGTTGTTCATAACTGGGGGCCTTATTATATCAATCGCATTCAAGCCCTGTTAAACAACACCTGGAAGCCCGACAGTGAATGGACTGGCATGGCAGAGTCTACCTCTCAGCTGGTTTCAATCAGCCCTGAAATTCCCGCGGATATACGCCGGCTGGTAGCCAATAAGCAACAAGAAATAATGTCCGGCCAATACTCAGTATTTGCTGGCCCGATTAAAAGCTATCGTGGCAGCACCCGCATCAAGGAAGGTAAAGAATTATCTGACGATCAGCTATTACGGATGAACTGGTACGTAGAAGGTGTCACAGGCTCGTTATTGGCTTTCTAGCCTGTTGACCCGGGGAACGAGGCATTGCAACCGCGACCCGGATCACCAGACAGCCATTCCGCTGGCAGGCAAGAGGGTTATCATGGGGCAATACCTTGCCCCGGCCGGTAAACTTAACTCCCCCTGATTTGGTATCAAGGAACGATGCTCTGCTGCCACAGCCATTTAACCCGATCAGAGCAGGCGGTTACGGCTGATCCATACCAAAACGTTTCAGGCGTTCATTAGTGCCGTAATAAAAGTCTCGCAGCTTTTGGGGCACGCTATTAAAGTCGGCTTCTGTGTAGGTTTTCACGCTAACGCCCTCCCCGCGCAGTTGCTTCAGGTCGGCTTGCTCCGCTTTTTCCAAGCCAGCAAAAGTTGCCTGCTCTGCCTGGGTAAAGGCCGCACTGATGGCCTGCTGCTGTTCTGGCGTTAACGCATCCCACCAGCTTCTGGACACCACAAACACTCCGGGAAAAGCCATATGCCTGGTGTACATCAGGTTGGGAGCCTGGGTAGACAGCTGCAAATCAACCGCCGTAGCCAGGTCGATATCAATAGCGTCGATTTTTTCCTGTTCAAACCAGAGGCGTATATCCTGAATCTGGATCGGTTGCGGATCGGCCCCCAATTGCCGATACCAGTTGTAGAATACGTCGTTGGGGAAGGTGCCTACTTTTTTACCTTTCAAATCCTGGACAGAGGCCATCGCCGCCGGCGACATAATCACCCGCATACCGGAAAAGGCATACCCCAACGCCACCAGATTGTGGCGCTCCAGACCGACCAACATGGTTTTGGCATCATCCCGCTGCGCCGCCCGACGTAACTGCCCGGTATCGGCGAACTGGTATGGCATCAGCCAGCCATTCAACGCAGGATCAAGCGTGGTCAGTGAACCAACCGCAACAATCGCCGCCTGTAGCTGTCCTCGCCCTAACAGTTCGATAATGCTGGACTCTCCACGGACTTTGGCGAAGCGGGATTCACGCACCCGAATAGTATTGCCAGAGCTGCTTTCTACGGTATTTTTAAACTGTTGCATCAGCCTGGACCAGGCGTGATCTGGTGTTGTGATCATGCCAAAGCGAATGGTCTCGGCAGCCGCGCTGGTCGCCGTGACCATGAGTAGCAGTGCCAATATGATTGTTCGGTGCTGTTGCTGCCTTGTTATTATTTTTATCATTGCTGATCCATGCCATTACGTGGAGCGGTCGTTCGTTCACCAGAGTCATGCATCTTCGTCCGTCCACCGGAGCGTCTTTTAGGTGTGTTACGGCAACCTCTGGCTATTGCTGTTCCTGCAGCCAGATGACGTATCTGGGCATAGAGAGCCAGCATCTCTCGACCCGCGGATAACAGGAATAATACTTAAGGGCTTGAATCGCACTCCTTTAGCCCGGCCAAATCACTACTACTTTTGCTGCAATACCTGCCACGACTTCCCCATAAGTATTTCAACCGGGTTGGGTTGTTTACGGTCAAACACAATGTTTTAAATATGAACCAATTCGTTTTACAGCAAAATTTTTGCCAACAATGCAATCACGCTTACGCGAGCTATGTCATAAAGCCTACAATTCCATCCATCTGGACAGTGTCATAAAACTTACATTCTGTTGTCATCTATATGACAAATAAACCCTGTTCTCATTTTCAACCCATTGATTTAAAAGAACTTAATATTGGAATGCCTTTTGCTGGACTAGCGTATACTTAAAGGAGGAATACACATGCAACAGTTCCAGTGGGTGCCCGGATTCGAAACAGGAATCGATGTAGTTGACTCTCAACACAAGCGAATTTTTGAGTATATCCTCGAGGTCGACAAGGCGATAAAGATGAAAAACCCGGAATCTGTAAAACAGATTGCCCGGTCTCTGATCGACTATTCCATCTCACACAATGCTTTTGAAGAAACTCTGATGGAGCGCGCTGGCTACCCCATCCTTGATGCTCACGCCAAAGTGCACGAAGCCTTTCGTGATCGCGCTTTGTCCTACAATCAACGTCTGGAAAACGGCGAAGACTGTTTCAAGGTTGCCAAAGAAGTCCGCTCGGACATCGGCTTGTGGCTCACCAATCATATCCAGCGCGACGATAAGGATTATGTCCCTTACGTCCGCAAATCACTTGAAGGCGGATTTGTCGGCCGTATGGTGAAACGCTTTTTTGCCTGATTTGTTCAACCTGCATACGGATCACTTCGCCATAACCCCCAGGCTGCCTGCCTTGCCAGGCACTCTGGCCCCCAACAACCCATGCGCCATTCTATATAAATCCAACCTGGCAGAGATTTGCCTTTTATATTGATAGGCTTATCAACTTAGAAAACCCACCCTGATTATTGACAAAAATAACAATATATTTTTTATTTGCGATCCATAATTTCTTCTGCTAGCATCAAATTTTTAGCACCATAGCAGTAGTTGGAAGGCTTTATTTTACATGAATAAACAATCATTCATATCCGACTCATTTAGCAATTTTTTTACCGAAATCAACCCTTCAAGATTTTTTGCTTTCGTTCGAGAATCGATCAAAATCAATTTTCAGAGTCGAAAGCAACACCCAATAAAAAACGACCTTAAAGATATAAAAATCGCATACCCATAAAAACAACATAATTGCGAAAACACTGGCCACTCTGAAATTTTTATTTCGGCAACTATGATTATAAATATATCAACAATATACTTTATATTCATTGATTAAATAAAATTCAATTTCCTGGATTTATTAAAATCCACAAGGTTAAGACATGCAAAAATTCCAATGGATACCAGAATTTGAAACCGGTATTGATGTCATTGACTCTCAGCACAAACGAATCTTTGAATACATAATTGAGGTTGATAAAGCCATCCTGATGAGAAATCCGGACTCGGTAAAACAAATTGCCAAGGCATTGATTGATTACTCAATTTCTCATAATTCCTTTGAAGAAACCTTAATGGAACGCGCCAACTACCCCATTCTGAATGCTCATGCCAAGGTGCATGAAGCCTTCCGGAAACGGGTACTTTCTTACGACAAGCGCCTCGAAGAGGGTGAGGACTGCTTTAACGTGGCCAAGGAAGTCCGCTCGGATATCGGCTTGTGGCTCACCAATCATATCCAGCGCGACGATAAGGATTATGTCCCTTACGTCCGTAAATCACTCGAGGGGGGATTTGTCAGCCGCATGGTCAAACGCTTTTTTGCCTGATCCTCTTGGTCAGCATGTCTATTCACATGGTGATACGCTGTAGGACTGTAGGCTTGTGTGAACCGCCAAACCACACAGGTCTGCAGCTCATCTCAATACGCCGCCATTTCATATATTCAAATAACGTCACTCTCTCCTGCTGTCACAGCCATTGTCATAACAGTCATAACACTCATCACCGCCCCATATGTCATGATACCCCAGTAGAATGATCATGAGATCATCAAAAAAACATCAATATCAATCATACTTACGAAACTTACAAAATTTACAAATCTTGTTATTTACGCAAAAGAATCCCCGGTGCTAGAGTAACAAAACCATCACAAACACGATGGAATAAATAACCGGTTTTCTATGTGTCAACAAATGTGTCTGAATTTATTTAGAGCCTAAATAAACCACAAGATCTACTTGTCTTATTTTCTGTGGTTAAAACACGAACCAGGTCACATTTACAAACAAAGAACATTAAACGTCACAAAAAACTGCTGCCTTGATGAGTCAGATTTCATTTTGAATTTATTGTAATTTTAAAGGAATAATATATATGCAGAAATTCCAGTGGATACCCGAATTTGAAACAGGTATTGATATCATTGACTCTCAACACAAGCGGATATTCGAATATATTCTTGAAGTTGACAGAGCTATTTTGATGCAAGACTCTGATGCCGTAAAACAGATTGCGGGGTCATTGATCGACTATTCCATCTCACACAATGCTTTTGAAGAGACTTTGATGGAGCGCGCCAATTATCCTATTTTGGCAGCTCATGCCAAAGTGCACGAAGCCTTTCGTGATCGCGCTTTGTCCTACAATCAACGCATCGAAAACGGCGAAGACTGTTTCAAGGTTGCCAAAGAAGTCCGCTCAGACATCGGTTTGTGGCTCACCAATCATATCCAGCGCGACGATAAGGATTATGTCCCTTACGTCCGCAAATCACTTGAAGGAGGGTTTGTCGGCCGTATGGTGAAACGCTTTTTTGCATGATTGATACAATCCTAGGCACTGGCAATTCCCTCAACCCTCAGGGCAATTGCCACCCTTTTACGCTGCCAGTCAGCTTTCCAAGCAATCAGATCACCGCTTAACAACCTTATAGAGTTATCAGATACCCATACCCATACAAGGTTGCGCAGCACAGCGGCAACATCAGCAACGCGTAATAACGATTGGCCCACATCATGGCACGGGCGCTCATACCAAAACGCGCCTGCAAACTCAGTTGAATACCCGACAGTGGCGAAATCCCTACGCCAATGGCCCACCCCATCAAAAAGGTCAAACCGAGCAGGTTCGGGTCATCCACGCTACCCGCCAACAAACTGCCCGCCAGCACAACACTGGTCACTGGATGCATCCCCGCAATCGCGGCGATAACCAGCACCAACAGGGTGACACAGGCTTCTAAAGCACCAAACTGAGCGGGAGCAACGGATATATCCAAGGCATTCATACTGGCTGACACCCCCGCCGCCAGGACTGCCGCCCCGAGAAACAAGGCAATTTCACTGCACATGCCAGGCAGTCCCACCCGGATATGTTGCACAATGTCTTTGGCACCTTTTCCGCCTCGCGTCAGCAGCAGCCAGATCAATGAGAATACAATCGCTATCAGGGTAACAAGCGTCAGTACCGCCAGTTCTGGCCAGATCCAGTGGCTGACGATCACCAGTACCGCCAATACCAACGGCATCCAGAGCGACGACCAGCGCAAAGGGTAGCCGATGGCGTTTTTCGCTGCCGGGTTACGGCGAATCTCCCAGGCAGAAAACAGCAGCGCCACCAATGCCAACGGCAAACCGAACAGCACCAGTGTTATTAATTGCGCCCCCGGAGCGCTCAGCAACGTCAATCCCATCGCTGCAAAGAAAGGTGACCAAAAAGCGCAGGCCGAAAAGGCTCGCAACAGCACCATGCCCTGTTCGGGTTGCAAGGGCTGATGCTGACGAGCATGGGCCAGACGGTCACCAACAATCAGTGCGGCAGAGATATTCAATACCGATGCAATCAGATGAGTACTGAACAAGGTTTTTTGCAGCGCCTGGACGCCTTGTGGCAACCGTTCTGTGGCACTCATTCCCGCCAACGCCACCAGCCGTAAAAAACTGACGCCAATGATCATCGCCAGCAGCATCTGATTACCCTCAACCGCCTTGAGCCAATACGAGGCAGAGGAACCCTGCCAGGCAGCAAAGACCAGCCCGGCAACACCCACCAGCATCAGCCCGCCAACCTGTCGGCGTTGGGACGCTTTTATCTGAGGGATCAACAAGGCCGTTGCGACCCACAGCGGTACACCAGCCACCCAGGCTGGAAAATCGATCAACAGCGCGTTGGTCAACACCAGTACCAACGCCAATAACAACAGCCAGCCCGCTAACGGGGGAGTACCGGCGCCAGTATTCAGCCAGCACCGCAAACAAGTAAGGAACCACAAAGGGGAAGACATCCAGAATCCGACAGATTGAGCAGAAAAAACGTGATTGATAATAACCAAAGAACACGATCAGGTGATCAGATTACAACGAGCAGCAATAACAGCAAGGTGAAATCCAACCGGGACCAAGAATGGCACCGATGCTGCAGCAACAAATACCAAGACCGCACACCACACCACACCACACCACAAACCGTACAATGAGAAACGCCGTCGTGAGCCATGTTACCAAAACACCATCATCCAACACTGCTGAAAGCCTCACCGACGCTGGACTACATTATATTGGCTCCCTGATGACACCAGCAGAAGCCGATGCCTGGCAAGTCTGGCTTCTCAACAATATTACCTGGAGTGATGACGGCTACGAAGCATTTGGGCGGCGCTTCCCGATCCCGCGACGACAGGCCTGGTTTGCCGATGAGGGGATTTGTTATCGCTATTCTGATAATTTATTACCCACCCAACCGTGGCCAGAACCTTTGCAGCACCTGCGCCAGCAAGTGGAAACCCAGACCCGGCAGCGTTTTAACTCGGTACTGGCAACCCTGTATCGTTCAGGGTCAGACTCTGTTGGCTGGCATGCCGATGATGAACCGGAGCTGGGGCCAGCACCAGTGATTGCTTCCCTGTCGGTGGGCGCTACACGGATATTCCGCTTGCGGCCTAAAGTCGCACCAGAACAGCAACGAGCGGTTCCGATGCATAGTGGTGATCTCTGGCTGATGCAGCCGCAATGTCAGCAACACTGGGAGCACGCAGTGATCGCCGAACCTGGCGTACAACAGCCCCGTATCAACCTGACGTTTCGCTGGGTTACACCGCCATCGGCCTGACATCGATATTACCCGAAGCCGGCTTTATTCACGGCCGGCCGTCTCCACCAGACAATCCGCCAGCAGCTCCGCCAGATGCATGGGCCGGGCATCGCTGTGCTGGCGTATTTGCTGGCGACAGGAAAATCCATTCGCCAGGACCTGCCGGTCGCCCCGGTTACTCAGCGCGGGCAGCAAGCCTTGCTGTGCCATGGCCAGGCTGTGCTGCGCATGCTCGGCTTCCAGCCCAAAACTGCCAGCCATGCCGCAGCAGCTGGATTCGATAAAATCAAACGAATGCTCCGGAATCAGCTTCAGCACCCGCCGCACGGACTTCATCGCCCCAACGGCTTTCTGATGGCAGTGACCATGTACCAGCGTGCCGGAAACCGGACTCGACAACGGCAGATTCAAGCGCCCGGACTTGCTCTCACGCGCAATAAACTCTTCAAACAACAGACTGTGTTTGGCTGCTGTAACCGCGGCCTCCCCCAGCCCCAATGCCTGGGCGTCATCGCGCAAGCCCAGCACACAAGAGGCTTCCAGCCCCACAATACTGTAACCCTGCTCAACCAGCGGCAATATAGCCTGAATCAGCCGACTGGCCTCCGTCCGGGCCTGATCAATCATGCCCTGTGCCAACCAGGTACGACCACAACAATATGGTCGTGCATCCTGGCTGGAACCACTGGCATGAGCATCCGGCTGCAGCAACCGCACCTGATATCCACCCGCCTCCAGCACCGTAATGGCGGCCTCAACAATATGCGGCTCGTAATAACGCGTAAAGGTATCCACAAACATCGCAACTTTATGGCCATTAAGGTTGCCAGCAACCGCCGGACTGGCCAGTGCCTCAAGCCGCTTGGGGGAACGGACCGGCAGCTTCACCGCCGGGTTCAGACCCATCACAGGGTCCACCATCCGACGCAGCCAGCCACTGCGGTTACGCAGCTGTATCAAGGTATCCAGCCAGGGATGCTGATGCTGCCATTGCGGCAATGAAGCCATCAGACGGGAACGCCAACTGCGAGGCTGAAGGGCGTATTTTTGTGCCAGATATTCAGCCTTGATCAGCGGCATATCGACACTGCTTTCACACTCGCGCTTGCAGCCCTTGCAACTGACACACAGATCCATTGCCTGCTGCAATTCCGGGTCCAGCAACGGCGCTGAATCCTGACGCGTCGACAAGGCCGCCTTGAGCAGACGCACCCGGCCACCGGTAGCCAGATTCGGATCACCGCTGACCCGATAACTGGGGCACATCACCTGCTTGCCAGCGGCTTCGCACTGGCGACTATTGATACACGCGGCAATGGCCTTGGCGTAATGGCCGCCGTATTTGGGAATATCGGCATACGCGTCCCCCATCCCCGCATCACGGTAAGCAGACCAATCTAGCTGCAGTTCAAGATCCTGAGGGGCAGATTCCGGTGACAGGCACGCTGTAGAAGTCGAAGAATCCGTCATAAACAATACCAACCCGCGATAAATGTAAGCTGGTCAGAGTGCAATCTCCATTCCTACCGACGACTGGCCAAGCAGCCCCCTGTACATGCCATCACCACATGGATTCCTTGCGCTCCGGGTCGTTACATCCCCCGGAAGAAACGTGACAAAACCGGTCGCTGTTCCCGGCTTGTCGGCTTTGCGACAGCGCCAGCCAGCCCCCAATCGACCAGCCAGACCAACAGGCAAGAGCTCCCACCGGGTCCAGAGCAGAAAATGCCATCACGTACAGATTGGTTGTGTATTTGCAATATCAGCGTCTTCCCTGCCAATGAGGTAACGCCTGATGATGACGTTTTATATGACCCCCGGCTCCTGCTCGACAGGTATTCATATTCTGCTGGAAGAACTGGAACAGGTATTCAGTGCCACTGTTCTGAACCTGCCCGCGGGCGATGGACAAAAGCCGGAGTACCTGGCTATCAACCCGAAGGGCACCATTCCCACCCTGGTGCTTGATGACGGCACGGCGTTGACCGATTTTGTTGCCATTGCCTGGTGGCTGGCCCAGCGCTGGCCGAAAAAAGCCTTGTTACCAAGCGATCCGACGGCCCAGGCTGTTGCCCTCGACCGGCTCAATTATCTGGTCGGCACCCTGCATGGACACGGTTTTACCCGTATTTTTACTCCCGAGCGCTACCTGCTGCATGCGGATGATCGTGATGCCATCGAGCGCCAGGGCCGGACTCTGGTACAAAAAGGCTTCCACCAGGTTGCCCAATGGCTGGAAGCATCTCCCGGTGCATTACTGTATGAGCAGTTGTCAATTGTGGATGCCGCGCTGTTTTATAACGAGTTCTGGGCCAACCGTCTGGGTATGACATTACCCAGTGCCTGCCAAATTCATTACCAGGCAATGACGCAACGCCCAACGGTGCAACAAGTATTAATGGAAGAAGGATATCGACAGTTTTGACGGTTACGATTGTCAATATTGACTTTTCCAGCAACCACTGACCAATAAAAAACCGTATTATTCAGGAAATAAAACAATCATGTAACCATTGGAAACAAGTTACTTACCATAGGTAACAGAAAGAAACAGCGGCAAGCACAGCCAGAAAAAAGTCAGCGAAATAATTTTTAAATGACACCCATGACATATTGCACCACTTGGTGGCGCAATATGTCATTCAAAAAAATGCACCCAGCCACAAACAACCATTCAAAGCCAGCCTTGTTTTTATAGCTGTCAATAAAGCCATCGTTTGATTTTTTTTATTTTGATAACCAGATCACATTTTATTGTCGCTCATACTTTTAAATATCGTATTTTTTTTATTCTGCATCAAGCATGATGATCCACGGAACCAAACACTCGCTTCAGCGTTGCGCTGACCCAACTGCTTTCCTTGCGTAATGCCTTACGCACCAGAGACGCATAGTTCTGATCTTCTTCCTTGATGTGCTGCAGCAGCCAGCGCATCAGCCCTGTACGCATTTTCCGGGCGACATTCATCGGGTCTGTACCACCATGGAGCTGCTCTCTCAGCAACTCCATATGTTCACAAAACTTCTCATGTATCAGTAAGTGATCATCCAGCAACGGGTAGCCTGCCCGCGCCATCAACTGCTCCTCAAAGCTGAAGTGATCAACGGTATAATCTTTCAACCGATCCATCACGCTATAGACTTCACTAACGTCATTATGCTCGATCGCATGGTGCAAATCATTCACATAGTCTGCGATACGTCTATGCTGACTATCAATAATGTCAACACCAATATCATACGAAGCATTCCAGACAAAATAACTCACGACCATCTCCTTTAATCGCAGAAATACAATGGCTACTTCAACGCCAAACATCTGCATTCAAATAAGCACGTATAGAATTCAGACCAAACGGTCTCAACCAACAGGCCGGTGATTGTAGCCGCGAAATATGAAAAAAAATAATGACATAAATCACATCATATAACATATAACATATAACCAATTAGTTATATGAAAATTATAAAACCTTGGTTTTTTAATTATCGACAATCGGACAATCTAAAAAATCAGAAATGTAATATCAAAACAAAGATGACAATATGATTAATATTTAATTTTTTACAACCAACACCCTTGGATCTATTTTCTTTTTTATAAAAACTCCGCAATACCCAATGGGGAATAATTGAGTGTTCCCTGCCACCAATGATCTTTATACTGCAGGCGACCTTTCGTTTTGCCTTGCAGTGGCCACAGCCCGGTTACTGATTCCGGACACTGCATTCATACGATCAGCCACCGTCTCAACCACCACCCCACCAGAGTCATCATGTCCCGAAAGTCGTTTCCCCGCTCATCCAGCCACAAACCATCTGCCACCCCAGCGGCAAACAAGGCAGCGGCATTACATCCGCGCAATCGCCACCAGCAGCGTTATGACTTTGACGCATTGACGGCCACCAGCCCTGAGTTAGCCGCTTTTATTCGGCTCACCCCAAGTGGCAATCATTCCATCGACTTTACCGACCCGGTGGCCATCAAGGCATTAAACCGGGCCTTGTTACAAAACTGGTACCAAATCAATGACTGGGATATTCCCGACGGCTACCTCTGCCCTCCCATCCCTGGACGCGCAGACTATATCCATAATCTGGCCGACCTGTTGGCAGCCGCCAATGGTGGCAAAATACCGGCGGGCAAGCGTATTCAGGCCATGGACATTGGCTGTGGTGCCAACTGCATTTATCCGCTGATCGGCCAGAGCGAATATGGCTGGCGCTTTATTGCCGCAGATATCGACCCGGTCTCCCTGGCATCCGCCGAACGTGTGCTGACCGCCAACCCGTTACAACAGGCCGTCATTAGCCTGCGCCAGCAACCCGACAAGGACTGTTATTTCACTCACGTGCTACAGCACAATGAATTTCTCGACCTGACCCTGTGTAACCCGCCGTTCCATGAGTCGCCAGAGCAGATGTCGCGTGGCAACCAGCGTAAATGGAAAAACCTGGGCAAATGGGACACCCCTCAAGAAAGCCACAGCTCAGAGTCCACTCCCAAAAACCAGCCGCTCAACTTCGGTGGTCAAAATAATGAATTATGGTGTGAAGGTGGCGAAGTCCACTTTATCAGTCAGATGATGCGGGAAAGCCAACAGTACGCCAGCCAGGTGTACTGGTTTACGTCACTGGTATCACGACAGGCAGCGCTACCGGCGCTGAAAAAGGTCTTGCGAGAGATCGGTGTGGTGCAGCAGCAAACAATTACCATGACGCAAGGTCAAAAAAGCAGTCGTTTTATTGCCTGGAGTTTTCTCAACGCAGAACAACAGACAATCTGGCGGCAAATGCGTTGGCAAAATACAACGCGCCGTTAGCCTTCAGTACTGGTGGGAGAGCGCTGACGGAAGAGAACACAAGAACAAGACGAATAGAATAAACACAGACAGCTGACAAAGAGCCGGTGTATCACCCCGGCTCTTGCCCTGATTTCCTGAGAACAAGAAAAACCCATGAATCTCTTTGTTAATACATCCGTTGTAGCTGATCCAGCCCACCCCGATAAACGCCACTGATCACGGCTTCGGCTTCCGGTCGGGACATACCCTTGGCATCAAAGGTCGATTGCCAGGTGACTTTCGACTGACTGTCACCCATCGACGTGACACGGATGGTCGCGTTATACGCTTCGACCGGTAATGGCCCGGAGAGGATACGATAGCTGTAATTCATGCCGTTGTTGTCGCGGCTGGTCTCTTCTTCAACAATTTCCGCACCGTCCTGCAAGGTCAGATAACGTCGATCCGATACCTGCTTGCTGAGTTTTACCGCCGGATGCCAGCGGTTCAAATCATTAAACTCCCCCACCAATGCCCAGACTTCTGCCGCAGGGGCATTCACCTTGACGGATTCAGTCACCGACGCCTGTCCGTCCATGCTGTCCATATGAGCACAAGATGCGGTTAATGCTGAACCACAGATCACCAGGGTAGAAAGTGTTTTGTTCATAAATATAGGCCTACGTTTTTTGTTATTGGCCTGTCATAGCATGCGCAGTCATACGCCGGTCAAACATACTGCTTTGTATGGAGTCTTGACCTCCTTAAGCAGGGTATCTGTTCGCCATTGTTTTCTTACCCCTCCCTGCTTGACCCCGCAAACCGCTGTGCTAATGTGCGCGGCTTTTCGCTGTCCGGCTCACGAGGAATTCCATGATTTGCGGCTTCGACTACGGTACTTCCAACTGCGCCATGGGCGTCAAATCACAGGATGCCGTGCAACTGCTGGCCGTTGATGGCGACCAATGCTTTATGCCGTCGGCGCTGTACACCCTCGGCCGGGAATTGATCTGTGAGCAGGTCGGACTGGCCATGACCGAAGGACCGCAACGGGATGATTTCATCAAAACCCGGCGGGGGCCATTACAACTGGCCCAGCGGGCGCGGCGTGAGCTGGACCTGGGGCCAGCCTCCGAAGACACTGATGCCGTTATGCAGGTCGGCCAGCAAGCCTTTGCACACTATTTTGCCGATCCGGAAGAAGGCTACTTCGTCAAATCGCCCAAATCCTACCTGGGTGCCAGCGGCCTGCGACCGGAGTTTGTGCATTTTTTTGAAGACATCGTGACCGCCATGATGCAAACGGTGAAGCAGCGGGCCGAGTTATCCCTTGGCCAGACCCTGACTCATACGGTAATCGGGCGACCGGTCAACTTCCAGGGCGTCAATGCCGAACACAGCAACCGCCAGGCGCTGGATATCCTCAGTATTGCGGCCAAACGCAGCGGCTTTCAGTCCGTCGAGTTTCTTTATGAGCCGATTGCCGCCGGGCTAAGCTTTGAGCGTCATCTCACCGGCAACCAGACGGTGTTGGTGGTGGATATCGGTGGTGGTACCAGTGACTGCGCCATGGTGAGAATGGGCCCGGATCACCGCGACCGCGACGACCGCAGCGCCGACTTTCTGGGCCACACCGGTGAACGCATCGGGGGAAATGATCTCGATATCACGCTGGCGGGCAGACAGCTGATGCCGCTGTTTGGCATGAACGCCAGCCTTAAAAGCGGCAAACCCATGCCCACCAAAACCTTTCTCGATGCCGTCTGTACCAATGATGTCGGTGCGTTGTCGCGCTTCAGCAGCCTGGAAACCACCCTCCACTTGCAGCAACTGCAACGGGACTGCCTGCAACCAGAGCTGATCAGCCGCCTGTTACATTTGCAAACCAACAAGCAGAACCAGCAGCTGGTACGCTGTGCTGAAAACGCCAAGATTGCCCTGTCCGATACCGACAGCACCCGCGTAGCGCTGGATTTTGTCGAAGCCGGGCTGGACACCCAGGTCTCCAGAAGCGGACTGGAAAATGCGATCCAGCGCCCGCTGCAACGTATCAGTGAACTGATGGCTGAAGCCGTCGCCCAGGCCGGTGTGCAGCCAGACCAGGTATTTATCACCGGTGGCAGTGCCCGCTCACCAATCATTCGTCAGGCGGTGGCGCGCACCCTGGGGGATATTCCATTGCTGGACGGTGATCATTTTGGCAGCGTGGTCTCCGGCCTGACCGAATGGGCACAGCGGATATATCGCTGATATGCGCTCAGAAGCCTGTTCCGATTAACCGGGCTTGCCAGTCGGACTGTCCCCTGGCACCGGCTGGCTCAGCTGCAAAACCCAGTCACGCAGTTGCACCAGCTCTTTATCGTTCAGCCCCTTGGCGGCTTTTTGCAAGCTGCGGGTAAGCTGCACCTGCTCCAGTTTCGGCAACCGCTCCAGGCGCTCAGTCAACCCGGTCGAGGCCAGCTCTGCCACGGTACGGTCAGCATGTGTCCGTCGCAGCATCAGCTCCAGAAAATCCACCGCCCGCCCCAGCAAGACAAACACAAACGTCAGATCCCGCACTGGCCCGGCGGTCAGGGTTTTGCCCGCAACCGGCACACCTTTGATGTTCAGTTTTTCCGGTTTCCAGGTTGCTGCCAATGAGGCCAGCCCGGACAACAGTCCGCCCGCCAGTGCTCCGGCCATCAACGAACTGCCACCCACCCCGGCATCCAGCACCGCACCCGCCGCCGCTCCGGCAGAGGCCGCCAGCGCAACGATTTTCTGCCGATCCAGACCGTAAAGATACCAGTGACTGTTATCAAACAGATCCGGGTAATCAGCGCTTAACAACTGCGCTTGCACTCGCATATTGGAATGGGCAAACAAGGACTGTAGCTGGCGCTGCATACTGAATTCCATATCGCGCAAGTGGCGCTGATACTGGCTTTTCAACTGGGTCTCCAAGGCAGATTTGGCAAAATCGGCCGGGACCCGAACATCACTGACATGACTGATCATCTGCACCATATGCTCAGCCACAATCATCGCTCCCTGACTGGCCAGACGGTCAAAATAACGCGTCAGTGCCGCCATGGTGGCTTCGATTGCAGGTCGCCAGGGTTCGTGTAATTCAGCAAAGGCCGACAGCACCGCAAACTGCTTTTGGCGATCCGCGGTCATGGGATCAAACACCCGCACCACACTGAAATACTGGCTCAGGGCGTTTTGCCATTCTTCCACATGTGCAGCACCGCCAATCGGATTGATCAGTGCCATGCGAGGCTGCCCGGTCCACTGCAAAATGGTCATTTCGGCTTCAAATTCCGGGCTGTAAGGCAAGGATCCATCAACCACATAGATAATGCCGGCACCATCCAGAATAGGCTGCAGCAGCTCGATTTCATCCTGAAACCGGCTGCTCGCTGCATGCCGTTGTTCGGTCACAAAATCCTGTACCGTCTGTTTGCGTTCAGCGGCATTGGGAGCCCGTTGCTGCAACCAGGACAATACTTGTCGTGGACGCTGAAACCCCGGCGTATCAATCAGCCGATAATGACTGACACCATCAACACACAACTCAAACGCTTGTGCTGTTGTCGTGGTACCGGAAATTTCCGATATCCGGATTGCATCCTGACGCGTCAAGGTCGCGACGATGCTTGATTTACCCTTGTTCGGATGACCAACGACCGCAAATCCTGGCATCGTCATGCTAATACCCCTTTTTTAACGGAATCTGGTGACGGCTGGCAAAATACTGCCAGGATTTAAGCAGGGTCTGGTAGCGTTCATCCTCGACCTCAGAGGACACCAGCACCAGCACAACCTGGGTATTGTTGTGCTGCAATAACTCGATACAGTCTGCCAGTTCACCGGTGGGTGTCTGCGCCGGATCCACCACCAGCAGTACCGGACGCGGCCGCTTGCTGTCGGCAGAGGCCAGCCACTGTTCGTCTTCCAGCCAATCACCACTGCCCAGGTTTTTGACCACCGGCCAGTCGGTATCTGGCTGCTGCCAACTGATCAGATCGGCTGGCGTAGTGCTGATATCAATCTCGTCTGGCAGCACCAATGCTGCGTCTGATACCAGGGGTTCGTGGCTTTGCCGATGCTGCTGTGCCAGTACAAATTGCTCAACATCGGCGCTATTGGCAATGCTCCAGCGCAGCTGCCGGATAAAACGCCAGCGTAACAACAGCGCCAGCGCAACCCGAGGCAAGATACCGTACGCCATGATCGCCATCACCAGTGTTGGCCACCAGCCACTCTGGCGGCTTCCCATACCGGCACCGGCCCCCATCACATCCTGGGCACTGAAACGACTCTGACTGATCAGCTCAAGACCCGGTGATGCCACTAACCAGTGCCAGGGCCAGCTGACAACCGCCATCATGTGTACCATGGTGCGATTGTCACTGATCAGTGTCGACGACCAGCCAAATTGATAATCCTGAAAGGTCGCCAGTGCAAAAAAGGCCAGCAAGGCAGCGACTGAAAAAACCAATCCCAGCCACTGGGTTTGCCAAAGCATCCAGGGGAACAACACCTTCTGATACGGCAAAAAATGCGTCAGCCGCAGCTTGTTGGCCAACGCCAGCAACAAGGGATGGGCACTGGCCAGGCGAGCGGGTTCACGCGCTGGTGCCAACACCGTCATATAGGCGCTGCTCAGGGTAAACAGCAAGGGCAAGAAAGCGAACAGCAGCAGAGGTACCCAGATATTCACCGGCTGCTGGCTGGCGTAGTTCAACACCCCCGCCATACTGGCAAAACCGACCACCGCAATAACCAGCCCCAACAGCAACAATACCCAGCGGGCGGGGGTTGTCAGCCCGTCGTCGCTGCCCTGCTGCAAGGCTTGTTGTTCCCAACGGCGCAAATAATCCACTGGCGACAGGGTATTGCTGGCATCACCACTGGCGGTGTCGGACGCTGTTAATGACAGTGGTTTTTGCGCCACGAACAAACGGAAGTCCAGCCAGCGACACATGGCGGTGGTGGCCCCGTCCTTGAAAAAAAACTGCACAACCTGGTTTGACGATACTGATAACGCTGAAGACATAGAATCCTGAATTTCCGCAACAAAAACCGTTACGCCCAGCCGTCAATGGCCGACCGCAGATTAAAAGATGGGCCAGTATACGTGGCGAATCGCTCCGAGGGCATATTCGCAGTCATGGGTATAATGGGTTGAAGGCTGACAGCCAGGTGTTTAGCAACAAGATCTTAAAACAAGATCTTAAAACAAGATCTTAAAACAAGATCTTGAATAGGCAGCACCGTGGCGGCAGTCGAACTTCGCATCATATGGCCAACACAATGCACTCCAGCACTCCAGCGAGCCACATTGCCGATTAATGCGTACCCGGGCCGTCCGTCGTCATTATCGATCAGAACCCCGTTGAAACCGAGTCACCGGACTCTGCCATGGCACTCATCATCCACTCCTTGAAAGCCTTCATCCCGGTGGTCAAGGGCCGGTTTTTGCGGTACACCAAGTAAAACGCCTTATTGGTATCCAGCTGGATATTAAACGGAATCATCAGGCGGCCAGAGGCAATTTCACGGGAAGTCAGCGTACTGTCGGCCAAGGCCACGCCCAGGTTCTCCTGCGCCGCTGCCGTCGCCAGCTGACTGCTCGACAGCTGCAAGCTGCCCTTCGGCACCAGATTGTCGACCCCGGCCTGATGCATCCAGTTTTCCCATTCCCACTTGCGCTTGCTGACGTAAATCAGCGTATGACGACGCAAGTCACTGGGTTTTTCCAACGGGTATTTGCCGGACAGCAGCGCCGGGCTACACACCGGCACCAGCATGACCTTGCAGAGAAAATGGGTTTCAATATCGTCCCACTCGCCATTACCGTAATAAATGGCGATATCCGTACTGACACGATTAAAATCAATCAGCCCCTGCGAGGCGTTGATTTGCAACTCAATATCCGGATACAACTCCTGAAACTGCGACATATGCGGCATCAGCCAGCGCGTCAGAAAATTGGGCGCCACACTGATCTGCACCACATTGCTTTCGTGGCCATTGGTCAGCCGCTGGGTAGCAACCTCGATTTCATCCAGCGCGTGTTTGATGCCATTCAGATACTGCTCTCCAGCGGAGGTCAGTGCCACCTTGCGCTTGTTGCGACTGAACAGCTGTACTCCCAGATATTCTTCAAGTGTCTTGATTTGATGGCTGACCGCCGAAGCCGTCACAGCCAACTCATCGGAGGCAGCAACAAAGCTGGATTTTCGGGCCGATGCTTCAAAGACACGCAAGGCATTCAAGGGAGGCAGGCGACGCATGAACAATCCTGAAAGATGAATTTATTTCAGCATCATGTCGCTAGCCTGACGGTTTTTCAACCACCTTGGTCTCTCTGTTACAATCCCGCCTCGACTTACTCCCTCACCGACCCTGGCTGCTTTATGACCTCCCACTCGTTACGTTATCTGTCGGCCTACTCGGCCGATCTGCAGCACCAGGCCAGCCAGCTGCTGCAGGCAAACAAACTGGGCGACTTGCTCAAACACCGTTACCCTCAAGCACACACCCTGGCGTCGGCCGGATTACTGTATGACTACGCGCAGGATCTCAAGCACCGCTATATGCGTAAATCACCCCCGATCAGCAAGGTGATTTACGACGACAAGATCCACGTAGTGGAACACGCTCTGGGGCTACATACCTTTGTCAGCCGGGTACAGGGCGGCAAGCTGAAGGCCAAGCACGAAATCCGTATTTCGACCCTGTTTCGCAACACCCCTGAAGCCTTCCTGCGCATGATCATCGTCCATGAACTGGCTCACCTGCGCGAAAAAGCCCACAACAAGGCGTTCTACCAACTTTGTCAGCATATGGAGCCAGACTATTTCCAGCTTGAGCTGGATGTCCGGTTATACCTGTGTCAGCGCGACCAATACGGTGATTTATGGTGACTGCTGCCGGATTCTGATGGCTTCACATCGCGCATGCGGCTCTGCCTTGAAGTCTTCCGGCCACAAAAAAGCCCGGTCATCCAGACCAGGCCTTTTTGTGGTGTTCCAGGGTGCCAGAACTCAGGGGGCATGATACCCGCAATCTATCGACTTACCATTTACTTGGCGTTGATCAAGGCCGCAAATTCAGTATAGCCGCCGACGTGTTCAGTGCCGATAAAGATTTGGGGCACGGTATCCACCGGTTTGCCAACGGTCTTTTCCAGGTCAGCCTTGCTGATACCTTCAACATTGATATCAATGTATTTAAAGTCCAGCTCTTTGATTTCACACAATTCTTTGGCACGCCGACAGTAGCCACAACCTTCTCGACCAAAAATAGTGACACGTTTCATAAACAGCTTCTCCGCAGTAAGGGGCATGACCGCCACTCTGATTTACTCTCTGGAGTGCGATTCAGGGCTAGGCCATAGTGGGTAAGTATTCTCATAGCTTATATCGATAGCTCAACCTCTGTTAAATCAATATTTACTATAAAGGCTATAGCCTGCCGCCCAGACCGCTGCCACCCAGGCAGCAGTCAGGACTTTCTCGCACAGAAGCCAGGAGAGCAATAAAATGAAGCTCATCCGGTCGCGTCTGGTTATTGCATTTCATATATTAGTATATTCTAATACAGGAATATAAATAATCTGGAATTCACACCAGTCTGTGAGTCCTGCCAGTAAACCCAGCCAGTAAATAAAGGATGCTCCTTATGCTGCCTTCTCGTTTGATGTTGAGCCTTGGCCTGTCTATCCTGCTCACCCTGCCGACCCATGCGCTGGAGACACGTACGTTACAAACCAGCCGCATCCCGGTGTTTTACGATTTTGAAGCCTCGTTGGAAGCGGTTAACGAAAGTACCATTTCCGCACAAACCAGCGGCTCGATTCTGGCCGTCCATGTGGATGTAAACGACCAGGTCAAAAAAGGGGCGTTGCTTATCGAAATCGACAACACCCAGCAAAAAGCCCAGCTCGCCCAAGCCCAGGCTGAACTGGCAAAGGCAGAAGCCCAGAATGAAGACGCCCAGATCCTACTCAAACGTAACCAGCAACTACTGAAGCAACGGTCTATTTCCCAAGGCCAGTACGACAGCGCCTCCGCCCAGGCCAAAAGCGCCGCGGCGGCAGTTGCAGCAGCCAACGCCAATGTCCGTCAGGCCCGCACCCAATTGTCCTACACCCGTGTTACCGCCCCCTACTCCGGCATCGTCAAAGCCCGTATGGTACAAGTGGGTGAGCTGGTCAGCCCCGGGCAACCCATGATGACTGGTCTGGCATTACAACCACTGCGAGCGGTCACCAATTTACCTCAGCGTATCGCCCGTTATTTCCGTAGCCGTCAAGCCGAAAGCAGTGTTGAGGTTCTGGTCGATGATCAGCAGATCCATATCAACGCCGACAAAATCACCCTTTACCCCTACGCCGATGACCAGCATCACAGTCTGCGTCTACGGGCCGAACTCCCTTCAGAAGGCGCCGCCAGCCGGTATCCCGGAATGTGGGCACAAGTGAGGGTACCAGTGGGAGAACGGGAAGGCCTGATGATTCCACAAGATGCCGTCGTCAGACATTCCGAAGTCACCTCGGTGTACGTTATGAAGGACCAGCAACTGTCCATGCGTCAGGTACGGCTGGGCAACAACAGCAACGGTGAGACTGAAGTTCTGGCAGGACTCAGTGCCGGTGACACCATTGCCATTGATGGCTACGCAGCACTGGCAATGATTGCCCAACAGGCTGAAGCCTCCTCCAACCACGCTGGAGAATAATGACCATGTCTGCAGACACCACTCCATTGGGAATTTCCGGTAAAACCGCCCACGCTTTCCAGAATTCAGCCATTACGCCATTACTGGCGCTGGTTGGCCTGCTGCTCGGTTTTTTTGCGGTGATGATCACCCCGAAAGAAGAAGAGCCGCAAATCGACGTTACCTTCGCCAACGTTTTTATCAGCTACCCGGGTGCCAGTGCCCGCGAAGTCGAGCAACTCGTCGCCATCCCCGCTGAGCAAGTCTTGTCTGAGATTCAGGATGTCGATGATATTTTCTCCATCAGCCAACCAGGCCAGGCCATACTGACCGTTGCCTTCAAGGTTGGTGTTCCGCGAGAAACGGCCATCATCAACCTCTATAACAAAGTCCACAGCAACAATGACTGGTTTCCGCAAAACCTGGGAATCAGCCAACCCATTATCAAACCGATGGGGATTGATGATGTCCCGATCATGGCAATCACCTTATCTTCTGACGACCCTCTGGTCTCTGCTGCCGAGTTAACCAAGATCGCCCATACCCTGGAAACCGAACTCAAGCGCATCCCGGGCACCCGTGACATCTACAGCATCGGTGGCCACTCCGATGTGGTGCTGGTCAAGCTGGACCCTGCTCGCATGAATGGCTACAACCTCGCCTTTGACGACGTTCGTAATACCCTGATGAGCGCCAATGCCGGTGGTCAACGCCTGCCTCTGGTACAAAACAACGAAGTGATTCAAATCCAGGCCGGAGCATTTTTGCAGCACAGTACCGACCTCGGACAGTTGATTGTTGGCAAAACCGAGACCGGGCTGGTCTATCTCGCCGATATCGCCGACATTCACCAGGGTGCCGACGTTCCGGAACAATTTGTCATGCATCGCGACCTCGGCAACACTCACAGTCAGGTAGCCGTTACCATTGCGATTGCCAAACAGCCCGGCACCAATGCGGTCGACATCACCCAATCCGTCGAACAACGCCTGATCGACCTCAAACAGCGCGTTATTCCCGACAATATCAACGCCGATATCACCCGTGACTATGGCATCACAGCCAAAGACAAATCCGACAAGCTGATCGCCAAACTCCTGTTTGCAACCACTGCCGTGGTGGTTCTGGTATTGGCAACCATGGGCTGGCGCGAGGCCATCATTGTTGGTGGTGCTATTTTTATCACTCTGGCCATCACGCTGTTTGCCAGCTGGGTATGGGGCTTTACGCTCAACCGGGTATCCCTGTTCGCGCTGATTTTCTCCATCGGTATTCTGGTGGACGACGCCATTGTGGTGGTCGAAAACATCCATCGACACCTGCATCTGGGCGGCAAAAAACTGCTGGACGTAATCCCGATTGCGGTCGACGAAGTCGGTGGGCCAACCATTCTCGCCACCTTTACTGTGATCGCGGCTCTTATGCCCATGGCGTTTGTAACCGGCCTGATGGGGCCTTATATGAGCCCAATCCCGATCAACGCCTCAACCGGTATGCTGATTTCCCTGGTGGTGGCGTTTGTGGTTACACCCTGGTTATCCTACAAACTGCTCAAACGCCACTTACCCGACAGCACATCGGCTGATGAAGCCCCTGCCGATTCAAAGCTGCAGCGGTTTTTCCATGCCCTGATGTCACCCTTCCTGCAAGGCTCTGGCGCAGTCAAAAAACGTATTCTGTTATTTGTGGGGATTACCGGCCTGATTGTTGTCGCCGTTGCCTTGCCCGCCACAGAACTGGTGGTCTTGAAAATGCTGCCATTCGACAACAAGTCAGAATTCCAGGTTGTCGTCGATATGCCTGAAGGCACCCCGGTTGAAGAAACCCTGATGGTTCTCGATGCCCTCGCCGATGAATTAATGACCGTGGAAGAAATCCGCGATGTACAACTGTATGCCGGTACCGCAGCCCCCATTAACTTCAACGGACTGATACGCCAGTATTACTTGCGCAGCTTGCCTAACCAGGGCGATATCCAGGTTAATCTGGTCGACAAGCACCATCGCGACCGTAAAAGCCATGACATTGCCCTGTCCGTACGAGAACCGCTGCAAGTCATTGGCGAGCGCCTGAACGCCAACGTCAAAATCATCGAAGTACCACCTGGCCCACCCGTGATGGCACCGATTGTGGCGGAAGTCTATGGCCCGGAATACAGCCGCCAGATCGAAGCCGCCAAGGCCTTGCGTGGCCAGTTTGAAACCACGGCCGATATCGTCGATGTCGATGACTACATTGAAGCCGACCAACAACAGTGGATCATTCGTATCGATCGCCAGCGCGCCGCCATGCTGGGAGTCGCACAAGCCAGCATCGTCCAGGCCATCAACACCGCATTGGGTGGCGAGGATGTCAGCTATTTACACACCCACACTGAAGAAGGAGATCTCTCCAGTGCCAACAGCAAATACCCGCTCCCCATTCGTCTTGAACTGAACGAAGGCGACAAGGTGGGCCTGAACCAGCTGTTGGTGATGAAAGTGAAAGCCGCCGATGGCAGCCTGGTTTCACTGGCTGACCTGGTCAGCATTCGTAAAACCATCGCCGACAAAACCATCTACCATAAAAACCTGCAACCGGTCGTTTTTGTCACTGCTGATATGGCCGGAGAACTCGACAGCCCGCTGTACGGCCTGTTTGGTATCTCGTTTGGCATGGAAGACGCCGGACTCAACTGGCAACAATGGTTTATTCAGCAACCACCGCTGACTGACGATATCAGCATGAAATGGGACGGCGAGTGGCAAATCACTTACGAAACCTTCCGCGATATGGGGATTGCCTATGGTGTCGGCATGATCCTGATTTACCTGCTGGTGGTCGGTCAGTTCCGCAGCTACCTGGTGCCGTTGATTATTATGGCTCCGATTCCACTGACAGTGATTGGTGTTATGCCGGGTCACGCCCTGTTTGGTGCCCAGTTCACCGCCACCTCCATGATCGGCATGATCGCCCTGGCAGGGATTATCGTGCGGAACTCCATCTTGCTGGTCGACTTTATCAATCAGCAACTAGAAGAAGGAATGCGCTTTGAAGAAGCCGTTGTAACTGCCGCAGCCGTGCGCTCCCGGCCGATTGTACTGACCGCTGTCGCAGCCATGATCGGGGCATTCTTTATTCTGGATGACCCGATCTTTAACGGCCTGGCGATCTCACTGATCTTCGGCATCATGGTCTCTACCCTGTTGACGCTGATCGTAATCCCGCTGCTGTATTTCTCGCTGATGCCTAAGAACCTGGGCGAAAAACTGCGGGGAGAAATGGCAGGCTGAGATCAGCCCACCGGCAAATAATGCAACCCGACAATCAGCCCCTCATCTGAGGGGCTGATTTATGTTCAGCAGAACCTCATGTCTCCTGATCCACCCAGCTGACCACCGGTGTATTGTCATTTCGCTGCATTCGTCGCCTTGCCCTGAACAACGGCAACACTCGCGCAGAGCCGTGCAGGATTAAATATATGCCCCCTTCAGGGCAATTTACATTTACCCAAGCCGCCTTATTTACTCTTCCAGATCTGCGCCACTGCCCGGTCACTGCCCAAAAAGCCGACAATCAGGCACACAATGCTAACGGTGAAAAAAACGATTCCTGGCAACAAACCACCCCAGATTGCCGCCTTGATGGCAACGTATAACGAACCGCTGGAAATCACCAGAAACAGGCAGCCAACGGCCAGCAGAATTTTACGAAAGGAAGGTTTATAGGCGTATTCACCGGTTCCTTTTTCAAACAGATTCAGAAGCGGGGCAAACAGTTTTCGTAATTGGGTTTTCATAAACGCGATGGCGCCCTGTGTCAGATAATCGGTGGCAAAGCCGGTGCGGTAAGGTTTCAGGCTACTCCGCTCACGAGACCAGCCAAGACTGACCATCGTTTGACCCGACCAAAAAGCGCTACAATATCAACCTTTACCGCCATAAACCAACACGGCACCCGGCTGCACTTGCCCAAGGTGTCTTTTCTTAATGCCCGTTGTCCGGGCTGTACAACAGGAATTCGACGTGACTCACTGGATCGATACTCGCCATATCAAGGGCTGGCATGCCCATGTCTATTTTGATGCCGCAACCCAAGGGCAAGCCCGCGAGCTGTGCCAGGCTCTGACGGAAGCATTGCCGGGTATCCAGCAGGGTCGCATGCATGAAAAAGCCGTTGGCCCACACCCGGACTGGAGCTGCCAGCTGGCTTTTGGCCATGATCTGATTGCCGATGTCCTTGGCTTTTTGAGCCTGAACCGCCAGGGCCTGACGGTGTTTATTCACCCGATTACCGGACAAGACCTGATCGATCACCGGGACAGGGCTATCTGGATGGGCGCAATACGCCCGCTCAAGCTGGAAAACTTGCCGGATTTTGGGGTTGTCTATGACCTGTTATCCGACTCCCCTGCCTGAGCCTAGCCCTCCTGCACTCTCTATGTAATGTAGCCAGAGCCAGTGCCAGTTTATAGCCAGTGGTCAGAACACCGCGGATCAAGACAGGGGCTGTAATATCCACACAGACTCTGTTGCACTCAGCCGGTTTTTCATAACGCCGTCAATCTCTTCGGTTTCCAGCAACAGCAGTCGATAATCCTGGTCGTAATGCTGATGCAGTTCTGCACGAGGCACAGAGAATGGCGGGCCTTTTCTTTTTTCCTGATCGTATTCGTAGCTCACCAGTAACTGCCTGGCCGTATCCGTCAACTGACGCAGGTGCTCACTGTAACGCTGGCGCAACGCCGGCGGTAACGCCACCAGTGCTGCGCGGTCATAGATGGCATCCACCTCACCCAGTACGTCGGCACTGAGGTCAAAGATATCCCCCACAAAAATATCCAGGCCATCGGCCTGATACTGCAACAAAGGCCCGATCTGACGAATCTCTGGCGTCACTCCCAGCTCTGCAAACAAGGCCTGAATCGCGCTTTCGTTTAACTCGGCACCGGCAACCTGCACGCCCTGCCCCAGCAGCCAGCCAATATCCAGTGTTTTGCCACACAAAGGCAGAAATACCCGCTGCTCTTCCTTTAGTGCCAACCGCTCGTAGTATTTGACCAGCACCGGGTTGGTCTCATTTTGGTGGAAACCAATTTCGCCGCGCTCCCATTTTGCATGCCAGAAACTTGCGTCCATTGTCTTACTCCAGAACTGATATATCGCATTGCCCGCCATCATACACGGTGGCGTGGAATTTCAGAGCGCCGGAACAGCAGGCCGAACACGTCCCGACCCTGGTCATAGCGCCTTCCACAATAACGACGTTCAAACCAGGTACGTCAAATGCCTGATACACCACTCGCACCACTCACGCCACTCACGCCCAATACCTGCGACATCGATTCCCGCCAATCTCAGCCAATGCCGGTTAATGCCGGTTAATGCCGTCGCCATGACACAAACCAGCGCATACACGGCACTGGGTGCCAAGAACCGCAACAGCCCAACAGCGTTTAATCAATGCAGCCATGAAGAAACCACCTGGTCTCTTCATAAGAATCATCAGCAAATGATCGAGGGACTCATGTCTGCTACTGAATACGACTACATCATCGCCGGAGCCGGATCGGCCGGTTGCATACTGGCCACCCGACTGATTGAAGCTGGCCAAAGCGTACTGCTGCTGGAAGCCGGTGAAAAAGACGACAGCATGTTTCATAAAATTCCAGCCACTGTGGTGAAAGTTTTCCAGCAAAAATCATGGCCTTACATGACCTTGCCGCAAGAGCATTGCGACAATCGGCAAATGTTAATCGCCCAGGGTAAAGTACTGGGTGGAGGCAGCTCGGTGAATGGCATGATCTACATTCGCGGCCAGCATCAGGACTACGATGACTGGGCAACCCAGTGGGGTTGCACCGGCTGGGGCTACACCGATGTACTGCCCTACTTCCGCAAAGGCGAAGCCAACGAAAGTCTGGGTGACCGGTATCATGGCGAAACCGGCCCGGTGCATATTGGCGAAAACCGCTACCGTCATCCGCTGACCCAGGCCTGTATCCGTGCTTGCGAACAAATGGGCCTGCCGTATACCAACGATTTTAACGGCGCATCCCAGGAAGGCACCGGTTTTTACCAGACCAACATCAAGAATGGCGAGCGCCAAAGCACCTCACAAACCTACCTGAAAAGCGTCAAGGACAACCCGCGGCTCAAGGTCGAAACCCACGCACTGGTCCACAAGGTTAACCTGACCAACAGCGTGATTGGCAACCGCGCCAGCGGTGTGATCTACTCAATCAAGGGTGGCGCGGCACAAACAGCAAATGCCAAAAAAGAAGTGATTATCAGCGCCGGTGCGTTTGGCAGCCCTAAAATCCTGATGCTCTCTGGCATTGGCCCCAACGAAAACCTCAGCAAGGTCGGTATCAAAACCGAGGTGGAATTGCCGGTTGGCAAGAACTTCCACGACCACCAGCACATGTCGATCAATGCCACCACCAAAGATCCGATTTCTATCTATGAAGAAGACAAGGGGCCTTCTGCCATCAAGCACATGCTGCAGTGGCTCTGGACCCGCTCTGGCTTGATGACGTCCAACATTCTGGAAGGTGGCGCGTTTATCGACTCCGAAGGCGTAGGTCGCCCGGATGTGCAATTCCACTTTTTGCCACTGCTCGACAACTTCGATAACACACCCGGAGAAAAACCAGAAGCCGAAGCCCATGGTGTCTCTATCAAGGTGGGTCATCTGCGCTCCAAATCCCGGGGCGAAGTACGCCTTGCCAGCAGTAACCCCAGTGATCTGGTCGAGATTGACGCCCAGGTGTTATCGCACCCGGACGATCTGAAAAACCAGGTTCGCGCCGTCAAGGTCGCACTAAAAGCCATGGAACAACCGGCACTCAAGCGCCTGATCAAACGCGTGATCGAACCCGACAACATTGCCATTGACGACGACAAGGGGCTTGAAAACTTTGTCCGCAAAAACATCAAGACGGTCTATCACCCAGGGGGTACCTGCAAGCTGGGCACCAACCCGCAAGACGCCGTTGTCGATCTGGAACTGCGTGTTCACGGCGTTCCCAACTTACGTGTGATCGATATGTCGATTTGCCCGCAAGTGCCCAGCGGCAACACCAACGCCGTTGCCATGATGATCGGTGAACGTGGTGCCGATCTGATTCTGAACCCCGGCCAGATCCTTGCCACGACCACCAGCCAGCTCACTACTCCAAGTACAAAAAAGGAACCCGCCCATGTCTGATATTCAACTGCTGCCAGAAACCCTCGCCTTTCTGGAACGTCAACACGGACAGTTCATCGATGGTAGCGCCGTGGCGCCTGCCGCCGGTACAGAAGTCATTGATATTACCAACCCGGCAACCGAGCAGGTTATTGGCCAGGTCACCAGCGCCTCGACCGACCAGCTGAACCAGGCGGTCGACAATGCCAAGGCCTGTTTCAAAAGCACCTGGGCCAACTTCAATCCCTACGCTCGCGGCCAGCTATTGAACAAACTGGCTGATCTGATCGAAGCCAATGCCGAACAGATTGCGCAGCTGGAAACCTTGTCCAGTGGTAAATCAATCAACCTGTCACGGATGTTTGAAGCCCAGCAAAGCGCCATTTTCCTGCGTTATTACGCTGGCTGGACCACCAAAATCACTGGCGACACGCTACAACCTTCGTTCCCGTCCATGGCCGGAGAGCAGTACAGCGCCTTTACCCGACGCGAACCCATCGGAGTGGTAGCCGCCATTGTGCCGTGGAACTTCCCGCTGATGATTGCCGTCTGGAAACTCGGCGCGGCGCTGGCCTGTGGTTGCACCGTGGTGTTGAAACCCAGTGAATTTACGCCACTCACCTGTCTGCGTCTGGCCGAACTGGCCAAAGAAGCGGGCTTGCCGGATGGCACGCTGAACGTGATTAATGGCAAAGGGGATGTTGGTGCGCAGCTGATCCAACACCCGGATATCGCCAAGGTGTCCTTTACCGGTTCGGTACCAACGGGCAAAAAAGTGAATCTGACAGCAGCAGCCGACCTGACCCGTTGCACCCTGGAACTGGGGGGCAAAAACACCGCCGCGCTATTAAAAGATGCGGATATCGACCGTGCAGTCGGTGGTTTGCTGCAAACCGGCTACATTCACCAGGGCCAGGTTTGTGCTGCGCCAGAACGTGTGTACGTCCACGCCTCGCGACTGGATGAACTGACCGCCAAACTCGGTGGCGCACTCAGTGCGGCACCGATGGGATCACCCCTGGATGAACAAGTGGTTTTTGGCCCGATTTCCAACAAGCCACAATATGAAAAAGTGTGTCATTACCTCGACATCGCCAACCAGGAAAGCCGCATTCTGACCGGTGGCAAGGCGGTACCAGGGCCGGTCAATGGCAAGGGGTATTTTGTTCAGCCCACCATCGTGCAAGTCAATAGCGCCAACGACACCCTGATGCAGGAAGAAACCTTCGGGCCTATCCTCAGCTTTATGGCGTATGAAGAAGAAGATGAACTGATCAGTCTGATCAACAACACCCCTTACGGCCTCGGCACCAGCTTGTGGACCAACAATCTGTCGGCCACCATGCGTATGATTCCACAAATTGAGTCCGGCACTGTCTGGGTCAATCTGCATACCATGGTGGACCCTGCGGTGCCTTTTGGTGGCGTCAAACACTCCGGTATTGGCCGTGAATTTGGCAGTGCGTTTATCGATGAGTACACAGAAACCAAATCGGTCATTATGGCGTATTAAGCTCTGATCCCGGTGTTGGTCTCTCCCATGACTCCCTGTCAGGCGCAGATGAGACCAACACCGGCCTGCGCGCCCATACCGTCCATGCTTATACCTTCCGCGCCATATCTGCCCCCTGATCCATCCTCCCGGCTTGCCGGACAGCTGCCTGCAGAAGTCGCTGTTTTCATTTCCTGTAGCCACTGTCTCGGGTTTTGAGCAGACTGGTTCAATTCTTGCTTTTTTAATTGAATATTCAAGTTTTAAAAAGTGAGATTTTGCATGCATCCACAATCTGACCTCGCGCATTGGGAATCTTCTGTACACGCAATTTGCGGCAATTTTTCGACCCACCCCCAGCGCCATATTCCTTTTTTGGGCAGCATCCAACTAAGCAATCTCGGCGGACTTGAAGTCGCTCATATAGAAACCAACGCCCATCGCGTTGAACGCGGCTATAAAGCCACCCAGGACGATCGCTACTGCTTTTTGATCCTGCAGACCGGGGGCGTCATGGGGTTCAGCGCCTGCAACGGTGAAGAGCTGGCCCTGAAGCCCGGAGAAATCGTTCTGATTGACTCTTCCTGGCGCTTCAACATGCTGCCACAAGGGCTGATCCAGCAAACGTCGGTGCACTTGCCACGCACACTGGTGCAGAACCTTTTACCGGGCAAACAGCCCTTTCACAAGCTATCCTCCAACGGCATCAGCACACAAATGTTACGCAATATGATGCAGCAATTACGTTACTCAAATACTCATTTTGGTGCAGCAGACAGCGAAGGTATGGCGTTACAACAGGCGCTGGCCTCCTTGCTGCAACCGGCACTAAACCTGCACGAACAAGCCCCTTCATCTTTGCGGGCACTGGCGGAACAGCATATTGTACGGCTCCTGCAAGATCATCGTTTGTCACCGGAACGGCTGGCCGATGAAATGCATATTTCCCGCCGCACTCTCTACCGGCTGTTTGAGTCCGAGGGTCAAAGTATTGCCCACCGCATCCTGACCTTGCGACTTGACCGCTGCAGCGCCGAACTGGAATGGCCTGGCAACGATGCCCTGTCGATCACGGATATTGCCTTCAAATGGGGGTTTTCAGATGTGTCGCAGTTTTCACGTGCTTTCAAGCGGGAACGCGGCATCTCGCCACGGGAATATCGGCAACTGTCACTGCAAGCCGCCAATATCGCTCAGGACACCAGCAGCCATGCGCCCGAGTTTTTTTAGCGGGAATGCTTGCGTCTTAACGCAGGGGTATCCCGCGATGCTTCCTGATAACAAGGCAGCCGGAAAAAGCCGGTAAAACCAATAAAAAAAACCAACCAAATGGCACCAATAAGCAGTATTGCTGTTGCAGTCATAACCTATGCTTCTCTGTTTTTTTATTATGGCTCCAGTCTGGCACAGACGTTCCCTACCGGTATGGCAAGACGCCATGTTTACGCCCGGCAAGGGCCGGATGGCTCAGATTGTCCTTTACTGCGAATCACCTTGTGCCAGTAACCAGCGACGATCCAGAGACGTAATGCCCCGGCATCCCATCAGGTTCAGCGATCGCCCGAGTTCTTCCTGAACAATCGTCAAGACCCGATCCACCCCGGCACCCCCATAAGCTGCCACGCCATACAAGGTGGTACGAGCCAGCAAAACGCCTTCAGCCCCTAACGCCAGCGCTTTGATAATATCGGTGCCACGCCGTACCCCACCGTCCAGCAACAGACTGATACGACCATCAACAACCGGTGCAATACGCGCCAGGGCGTCCAGACTGCTGCTTGCCCCATCAAGCTGGCGGCCACCATGATTGCTGACGACCACCCCATCCAGACCGAGGCTGATTGCCATCCGCGCATCGTCTGGATGCAGCACGCCTTTCAGAATCATCTTGCCGGGCCAGTTGGCACGAATCGCCGCCAACCGCTGCCAGTCCAGTCGGGTATCCAGTTGCTCGGCGATAAACTGCATGGCACCCAATGCCGTGCGCTCACCATCAGGCAAATAGGCATTCAGATTACCCATGGTCGGCAGGCCTGCGGGCACCATCACCCGCCACAACCAGCCAGGACGGGTCAAGACATTCAGCTTGTTGGCCAGGGTCAGCTGGCGTGGCGAAGCAAAATTGCGCCGGTCCCACTCACGATTACCAACCACCAGGGCATCACTGGTTACCACCAGCGTTGAGCATCCGGCTTTTAAGGCCCGCTGGAGCAAATCCTGCTCCAGCGACGGGTCTTTCAAGGCATAGAGTTGAAACCAGAGATCGGCATCCGGGACCTGCTGGCGAACCTGCTCCAGGGAGGCGTTGGCAACCGTACTGAGCGTAAAGGGCACGCCATGCGCAGTGGCTGCACGCGCCAGTTCGACATCCGCATTGGGCCACAACATGCCGTTAAAACCACTGGGGCCAATGGCCAGCGGCAGCTGGCTGGCCGAGCCAACCAGTGAGCCAGCCAATATGGGCGGGTCATTCGGAACCAATGTTTTGCTGTGCAAACGGTACTGCTGAAAAGCACTCCGGTTACATTGCAAAGTGCTTTCGTCTTCCGCGCCACCTTGCAGATATTCCCAGGCAAAACCAGGCAGCCGATGGCGGGCTACATGGGCCATTTCGGCCACACTGAGAATACGTTGCGGATCATAACCGCGGTAATACCGTCGCATGGTCGGCTTCCTGTCTGGTCTGGCCGGGGCGACTAGTGAGTCGCCACCCGTGCTGCAGGCACCGGCTCTTCAAGATCGAAGACCTGCGTGAAAAATTGCGGAAGCTTCAGCCGTACATCGCTGGCAGCAGCAGGGTTATAAACCCACGGCCCCGATGGCTGGACACACTCATCGCCCATGCGGAACATCCGGCCCGTTGCCTGATTCAGCAAGATGCCCTTGATGCCCTCCCGAATCGTGCAATCCCGTAATGAGCGTTCCAGGCCACTACGAACCTTTTCCGAGTGGACCAGGTCGAACGCATGTCCGGCATCCGGATAGCTGGTAATCTGGATATTGGCTCCGGTACTGGCGCTGCGACTGACGTAATCACGGCACTGGTCGACCGCATTCACCTGATCATTGGCACCGTGGTAAATCCGGATTGGTGCCTGTATCAGCTTGTCATCTTCACGATATTGAAAACTGCAATCAGGATAAAACGCCGCAATGGCAGCAAACGACAAGCCCGCCTGTCCGTACAAGGATTGCATCCGTTCCATGCCTGCGTACAGGGTCGCCTGCCCGGACTGCGTAAAGCCAATCAGTCCGATACGTTTGGGGTCAATACCCGGATATTTTGCCAGCTGTGCCAGCGCCGCGTAGGCATCCCGAATCAGCGCCATCCGCCGCAGACTGCTGGTGGACTCAATCCGGCCGTTGGTACTGTCGACCATAAAGGTGCCGATACCCCGTTGATTCAGTAACTCAACCCAGTCTTGCAGTTCGTAGGTATAGCCACTGGCACCGTACAGCAGGATCACCACCGGATTGTTGTCACCTGGTGGCAGTCTTAAAGCACCGACGATACCGGCCTGCTCGCCGCCCTTGCCCCGCAACAATTGCTGGTCGGACATGGTCACGGTCGTAAACGTTATGACATGAGAAGAAACTGCCGCCCGGACGCTGGTCGCATACAACACCAAACATCCCAGCAGCGTGATAGCCAGGCTCAGTCGCCTTGTTATTGATATAGCCATAGTGGTTCGCCACTGCCGGACTGTCTGTGGCAATCACAGCCAGCCCGGCATCAAGGCTCAGAAGTTAACAGTATAGGTAGTGGTTACCCGATACTCATCGTATCCAGCGGCAAAGCTGCGATCGATAAAGATACCGCGTACATCAAACGTCAGTCCTTTGAATGCACCTTCCTGCAGGCTGTAGGTCACGTACAGGTTTTTCTCGGTTTCATTTTCATCCGTCAAATCGCCCACATCAATGTCCGTACCCTTGATCATACGGGCGAACACTTTCAGGCCTGGCAAGGTGTCTTTGGCGTTATACATGTACACCAAACCAAGGGATTTTTCGTCTGGACGAACAAACGCCAGGTTTGACCACTGCACCAGATAAGGCTGCGGGATATAACCATTCAGGGTTGGGAAGAACTTGTCGTTGTTCATCTTCTGATAGTTAATCATCACCGCGTGATTACCCATGCTCAACGACTCACGTACACCAAATGCCTGGGTATCGTATTCGCCATTGCGGGCTTCACCGTCATCGCTGACGCGGAACAAACGCACGTCGGTGCGCGAACCCACATCGCCGAAGCGGGTTTTGTAGGTCAGGCCAGCGTACTGTTGCTTGTAGTAGTCGTTCAACGTCCCCAGGAAGTAGGTCACGTTCAACGCTTTGTTAACGTCATAGCTGGCACCAAAAAAGTCCAGGCCATCGGAACGTTCTTCATCGTTACCAAAGAAAATGGACATGCCTTCCTTGTCGGACGATTCACGGGTTACCACAGACCAGTAACGACCAGCGGTCAACGTCAGTCCGTCAATCTCCCTGGACTGCAGCATCGCACCTTCATAGATGGTATCCAGCTGACGGCTGGTGTCATCCCAGGCGATCGGCAGATGCGGACGATGATCACCAATGGTCAGTTCGCTTTTGGAGTATTTGGCCTTGAACGTGGCACCGGTACGGCCATAAGTGTCTGGCGCTTCACCGTCAGCGTGGATAGGCACAGAACCATCGTCACCATCGGCACTCATGATATAGGCCAACTGGGAAGACGCATCCAGACCCACCTGAATGGTCGTGTCGGTGTAACCGGAAGTGAACTGCAGGTCGCCACTTTGAGACCAGCTACCTACGTCGTCGGCATCAGTATCGTAGCTACGAGTCAGATAAAAGTTTTTCAGGTCCAGTTTAACGGTGCTGTCCGCAACAAAATCCGCCAGAGCGGTGGTTGGCAGAGCCAATCCCGTCACGGCTGACAGTACGATTCCGACTTTACACAGATTGCTTTGTTTCATTATATGTTCCCTTCTGCTTTTCATTGAGTACCAGTGACTGCTGGCGTGTGGTTGTACCGGCCACTCCTTCCCTTGCGGTGAAGAAACCGGCCTTACTCGCCTGGTAACAGAACGTCTTGCGCTCTGTCGCCCCCCTGTTGCCGACGCGGTCAAATCCCTGCCGCGTTCTTGTTATGGGTTACTCGATTACTGCACAAAAAATCGCAAGGTCACGTACACTCAAGACGCAACCGATTTGTCATTCAAGCAATGGTAAGCCCGGTTGAAATACACCAGACCGTCATCTGCATTACCGATGCGTACATCAGCAATGCGGCAATAAAATACGGTGTGGGAGCCCATTTCATGGCTCTCATGGATCACGCAATCGAAGTTCACCAGCGCTTCATCCAGTGCCGGAGCACCGGTTTTCAGACAGCTCCAGCGGTGCTTGGCAAAACGCTCTTCGCTGGTCAGTTCGCGGTTGGCAAAATCCCAGGAAACTCCCTGGTGCTCGCTGGTCAGCACGTTGACGCACAACGTCTTATTGGTTTTGAAATGTTCATGAGCGTAGGAATTGCGGTTCATGCAAACCAGCAAGGTCGGTGGCTCATCGGTGACACTGCTGACGGCGGTGGCGGTAAAGCCGAAGCGCCCGGCGTCACCATCGGTAGTGATAACGGTGACAGCTCCACCCAGCAACGACATGCCATTGCGGAATAATTGAATATCGACCATGGTATGGTTCCTCTAATGGTAGTTAGATGTCGAGTACTAGACGTGGGGATTTGGCGCGCGAACAACACAGCAGCATCTGGTCGTTGTCCTCTTTTTCTTCGTCGGTCAGGAACACATCGCGGTGATCCGGAATGCCTTCGATGACATCGCACAAACAGGTGCCACAGGTACCTTGCTCACACGATACCCTGACCTTCAGACCGGCTTCGGTCAGTGCCTGGGCAATGCTCTGGTTTTCGCCAACAGTCACGGTGATGTCACTGGCTTCGGCATACACTTCAAAGCTGCTGCCACCGGTTTCAACCTCGACCTGGAAAAATTCCTTGTGAATGCGTTCGTCGGCAAAGCCTTTGCTGGCGGCACTGGCCATCACCCATTCCATAAACCCGGCAGGGCCACAGGTGTACATATGGCTACTGTCATCGGCACCATCAAACACCCGATCCAGATCGACACCGGCACCGTCGTGTTCATCGTCAAAATGCAGGTGCACCCGATCGGCAAAAACGCTATTCAGCAGATCATCAACAAAGGCACAACTACTGCGCGAGCGACCGCAATACCACAAATCAAACGGCTTGCCTGCGGCGTGCAGGGCATACGCCATGGCGATCATCGGCGTCACACCGATACCACCACCAACAAGAATCGAACGACCGTCGGTAGCCGCCAACGGGAACAGGTTGCGAGGCGCGCTGATTTGCAGCTCGGTGCCTTCCAGCAACCGTTCGTGAACGGCGATCGAACCACCGCGGGAATTCGGGTCTTTCAAGACACCAACGCGATACGCACTGTTGTCGGCCGGGTCATTACACAGGGAATACTGACGAATCAGGTTATCACCCAGGTGCAGGTCAATATGGGCACCGGCTTCAAACGCCGGTAATGGCTGGCCTTGCGGGTCGACCAGCTCCAGGGCAACTACGCCTGCGGCGTGTTGTTCGCGCTTGCGAACCACGACGGTCAAGAGTTCGTCTGTCATACGCTATCTCCATCCGGTCAATACCGGCGTTTCTTCTACTGTGCAGCCACAAAGTGGCGGGCTGAATCGGGTGATCGTGCGGATTTATGCGGCGCCGTGGCGCTGACCGGAATCAGCGCCTGGCGACTACCGCATAAACAGGCCACCGTTCACATCCCAGGTCGTTCCCGTGGTGAAATAGGCTTCGGGGCGTGCCAGCTGCACGACCATGTCACCAATAAAGTCAGCATCACCAAGCTTGCCCGCCGGAATATTGGCCAGCAGGCCAGGCAAGCGCTCAGCAGGCACCAGCGCCTTCACCATGGGTGAATCGATCGGCCCTGGCGCAATGGCATTAACGGTGACGCCGCCAGCAGCAAGCTCTTTGGCAAACACCTTGGTCAGGGTCAGGATGCCGCCCTTGGACGCGGCATAATGGGCGCCGGTTGAGGTGCCGCCGTTTTGCCCGGCCAGCGACGACATATTGATCACGCGCCCATAACCCTGGCTGGCCATATAGCCGCCAATCACCTGACAACCGGCAAAGGTGCCGCCGAGGTTGATATTGACGACCTCATTAAATTCTTCGAGAGAGATATCCATCACTGGCGTCGCCCGGGTCACGGCGGCATTGTTTACCAGCACGTGCAAGGCACCCCATTGCTCCAGTACGGCAGCCAGGGCACTCTCGAAGTCGCCTTTGTTGGCCACATTGAGAACAACCGCCATGGCGGTATCGCCACTGGCATCCAGTTCGCGGGCGGCGGCTTGAGCGGCATCCAGGTTGATATCACTCAAAACGACGTTGTAACCCGCGCCATGCAGACGCCTGGCGATGTGGTTGCCCAGCCCCTGCGCGGCGCCAGTGACCAGTGCTACCTGTGTTGATACGGTCATGAATTTCTCCTCGGTACTGCTTGTTACTGTCGGTTGGTTGCTTGTTTACAAGCGACTGTCACACGGTTCTCAAATGGCTTTTAACGGCTTTAACAGCTTTAACGGCATCAAACGCAATCAGGGCGGCATGCCGCCCTGACAGCCGTTAGAAAATAAAGCTGACCGTGCGCAAGAAGCCGTCGGCATGCAGCAATTTCACCACTTTCCGATCAACCAGAAAGCCTTCATCCGTCGGAACCAGGCGGTATTCAATATTGGCTGGATAAGTCACCAACTTGCCGTGGCGCAGCTCGTTCAGCGTCATGGCACAACGGACAACCACAACGTCATCGCTGGCTTCCAGTACACGAATACGGGACATCATACGAACGGTGTAACCCACGGAATCAGCAGAAACCGATTCACCATTAATCAGGCGCGCGACTCGCATACGGCGCATGTCCGCATCGTCCAGAGCCAGGTTCAGGGTGTTGAGGTAATCGGTTTCATTCAGATCGGTCGGAACGATATACAGACCGCTGTCCGTCCACAGCGACAACCACTCCTGATAGCCTTTGTGATCCAGCAGGTCGGCTTCGTAGCCAATAAACTCGGTGACTTTGGCGAGTAATTCGGTATTGGATTTCATCGCTTACTTCTCCTCTGCCGGCGCAGTGTTGGTTGTGCTGCCAGCAGCCATCATTTTCTTGTATTGCTGATACGCACCACGCATACCGGTTTCAGAGCAGACGGCACCTTGTGGGTTACCATCAACCGAAGTCCGCAGCCTGGTCATGCCCCGGTTCACCAGAATCCAGCCATCTTTACCGGACTGAGAGCCCTTCTGTACCCGCTCCCATGCTTCGCCATCATCTGGCGTACCAAAGCCCATCGGGCCTTGAAAGTGTTCGTGCAAGCGCATGCGTTTGCGGTTAAACGCCTGAGGCGCACCTTCACCACCCAGTGCAACGTGCTGGATTTCGGTCTCGCCCACACTGACAGGACGCAGGACGCGGAAAAACGCCATGGAGCACGACACATTCGGGAACAGGTTGAGGTTGAAGCCGGTACCGTGTGCTGCACGCACCAGTTTTTTCACTTCATCTTCGGATTTGCCTTCTTCACGCAGCTCCGCTGCCAGAGCTTCGAAACGGGCAGGAATTGGCTGATCCAGGTCGGCTTCAAGATCCACCAGTTCAGGGATCATCACCATCACGCTGTGACCATGGCCGAGGTCTTCCACAAAACCCTCACCATCCAGGAAGTCGAAAATATCGGCTGTTGCATCGTCCAGAGAGCTGACGAAAGACTTGTGTACAATCGGGAAGTGGTACGCATCGGTGGTATTTTCGAGCTGGATTTTCCAGTTACCCGGGAAGTTGAAACGGTGTTCTCCCAGGACTTTCATTGGATAACCGCCGCCTTGTTTGGCAAACAGGTCGATCCATTTTTTGGCACCACCAAGGAAATCCACCAGCGGCTCAATGTCGTCATTGAAGGTGGCAAACACCATGCCCTGATAGGTTTCAAAGCGCAGGCTTTCCAGCGACATGTCTTTTTTGTCGAAAACGCCGTCGTATTCTTCAGGTTTTGGCAGTGCCCGCAGTGAACCGTCCAGGCCATAACCCCAACCATGATATGGACAGGTCAACGCCTTGGTTTTGCCTTTGCGGCCTTCACACACAGTGGCACCGCGGTGGCGACAGCGGTTTTGCAGCACGTGCAGATTGCCTTTGCGATCGCGGGTCAGAATCACTGGATGACGACCAACAAACGAGGTTTTGAAGCTGCCCGAATCCGGCACTTCACTTTCGTGGCCAACAAACACCCAGGTGTTGTTAAATACTTTATCCAGTTCTTCTTCGAAAATTTCCGGGTCGGAGTACAGTGACTTGTGGACACGTCCTTCTTCGACCATATCTGCCGCTTTCAGGCTGATATCTTGTAGTTCAATCAATTCACTCATTGTCGTCATCTCTGGTTGTTGGCCGGTGTGGCGCACGGTTCTATTGCCGGTTGCGTGGTCGTTATAGCTGCGGTCATGGCCGGGTTATTTTTCCGGCACTGGCAGCGGCTCGTCGCTTTGCCAATGATCCACCGGTCGGCTGAACAGATTCTCTGTCTGGAAATGGGCGATGCGCCAACGCCCTTCTTGTTGTTTAAAGCGCACATCCAGGCGGGCACTGTTAAGGTGCGATGCGCCGCTGGCAAAAGTGGAGGTTTGCAGCATGTTCCAGCTGGCATGCGCATGATCACGCTCCACCACGATCAGCTCGGAAGTCAGGAAATGAACGTTAAGAGCAAAATGCGGCGGCTCGGAAGCGTAACTTCCCAGCATGGTTACGATGGCATCACGGCCCTGAAAACCACCAAAGCTATTGGCGTAACGCTTGCCTTTGCCTTCCCAAACAGCGTCTTCAGTGAACAGGTCACCCAGCTCATCCATTGGGGTCTGCAACGACAACTCATCACACAGCGCCATATAGCGGTTGATGCAAGCCCGGATATCTCGCTCGCTTTCCAGTGCCTGCAAACGCTCTTTCAACACGTCAATTTCATTCATTCCGGCGACCTCAGCTGCGTTGTACGATCAGTTCACGACCGGTACGCGCTTCCACTTTGGCGTAACGCCACAGTTTGTAAGGCGTCTCTCCAACAGCGGTGCTGCGGAACAGGTTGCAGCAGGCAACGACGGTGTCGTAATCAGCCACATCGGCCATCAGGTAGGTTGTCCATGGGTAGCCGGATGATGGGCCAACCATGCTTTGGTCGTCGTCCATGTTGCCGATCACGGTCACACCATCCATGTCATGAATGCCGTTCCACATTTCACCAAAGGCAGCCCAAACATCGAGTTGCTCTTCTCTGGGGGCATCCATGAAATTCTGGTTGATACCCATGCAAAACAGTACGCGGAGGGGTTTTTTATCACTCATAATGTGTAGCTCCTGGCGGTTAATTCAGTCGGTTACGATGTTCTAACAGGTGTTACAAATAACCCGGATACGGGTCGTGTCCGAAGAAAATGGCACCAGCATTACGGAAAGTAATTGCGCCCATAAAGGCGTGTTGAGTCGCCATCATCGAATCCCGCAAAATGCGTGATAACGGGTGATCGGTATAGGTGCTGGTCATGCCTGCCACCTGATAGGCAATACGAACTGCCTCGGCACATTCATGGGTCAGGTGACTGGTTGCCAGACGGATCAGGCTGACCTGTTCACGGGACGGCTTTTCACCCCGCTGGATGGTCTCCCAGGTGTCTTCCGTCACTTCATAGAAAAAGGCTCGTGAAGAGCGCAATTTGGCTTCGGCCTTGGCAACTTCAATCTGGACATATTCACGCTCACCCAGATTCGGTGCACCGGTCACCGATTTACGTCCGGCAGCCATGGCCTGAACCACGTCAAGTGCTTCCCGAGCCAGGCCAGCCGTAGTGACAGACAGAACCTGGGCGGCAAATGACAGGCTTGGATATGCAAAGAAATCGGATTCGATATTGGGTTTGCCGCCACGAACGAACGTCCATTCTTCTGGTATAAATACATCATTGACGACCATGTCGTGGGAGCCGGTGCCAACCATGCCGATAACATCCCAGTTGGGTTCAATCGTCACCTGGTCGGCTGGCATGACTGCCATGCGTGGCAGCGGTTCGCCGGCATCAGGCTGGATACCAACACCGATCAAGGATGCCCCCATGGAGCCACTGCCAAACTTCCAGCGACCAGAGACCCGGTAACCACCCTCTACTTTTTGGGCCGGCTGCGTCGGGAAAATACCACCTGCAAATACCACATCCGGGCCTTCTGCCCACACCTTGTCGATCGTTTCTACCGGCAATGCCGCCAGGTAGGCCGGGTTCATACCAAAGCTGGCCACCCATCCGGCAGAACCATCAGCGGCCGCAATGGCTTCAACCATTTGCAAAAACTCGGTCGGGCTACGCTCATCACCACCCAAGGCTTTCGGCACCATGGCGCGATAAACACCAATACTGCGAAAACGCTCAACAATGTCTTGCGAAACGTACTGTTGGTCTTCGAATTCCTGGCGGCGCTGGCGTATGTCGGTCAGCAGTTCATCGAATGCAGGCCCTCCCCAGAGGGACTTGTCGATCTGATATCCAGCCATGATTCTCTGGTCTCCTGTTAATAATGGACTGAGCCAGTTGCTGACTCGACAGCCGCAAACAGACCTGGTGGAGTCTTCATGCTGCGTAACTGTTTATCCGTAAAAATTGGCCGAGATACACTCGTGCCCCGTTGCGTTTTTTTAAAATCGCCCAAAAACAGACACACTGTCAATTGAAATTTCAATTAAATTTCAATGCACAAAAATGGACGTGTTTTTTAATAATGCACTGATCTGGGTCAAAAATTCACACTGTTCAAAAAACACTCAATTAGTCAAAAAAATATCACTAAGTTATTGTTTTATATGAATTTTTTAATAAAAATCACAAGGAGATACAAAATAAATGAGTAGTTTATTCCCACTCAGGCCCCACAAATGAGCCTCCGACAAACATTCCATCTCCATTAATAAAGCAGCTAAAAAAAGAATTTATTAGATTATTTTTTAATTTGTTTGTGATCCAAAAAGGCAAAGCCAAAACCGCCAAAAAAACTTGAAAAGTCTAGTGTTTTCGGGGAATCCGGAGCGTTTCAAGGACGCAAAACCAACACCGTTGAGCCATGTTTAATGGGCTGGATTTACCGAACAATCGTACAGTCCAGACATGATGCCGATACGAAATTGGCACAGTCACTGCTAGGCTATCTCCAGTCAGTCGTTCCCAACGGGTTCGATTCATTACTCAGCCTGCAAGGCAACAAGGTTCCGTTAACCACGGTAACCACTCATTCAAAACAGCCTTGCACCTAAACGGAGATCATCATGCTGTCCAAGAAATTACTTCCTGTACTGCTGGTTGGCGCAACACTGGGGTTTAACGCGGCTCAAGCCGATATCAAGATTGGCGTAGTGACCTCTTCCAGCGGTCCAATTGCACTAGTCGGCATCCCTCAGAAGAATTCAGTGCCGCTACTGCCAAAACGCATCGCCGGTGAAAAAGTCACTTATATCCATTTGGATGACAGCAGCGATCCCAGCACTGCTGTTAAAGCGTTTAAAAAGCTGATTAATGATGACAAGGTTGACGCATTGATTGGTCCTAGCGGGACGGCCAGCGCAATGGGTGTGATCCAGTTTGCTGCTGAATCCGGCACCCCCATGCTGGCACCAACCGGTAGTGCAGCGGTTGTTCTTCCTATGACAGAACAAAAAAAGTGGGTCTTCAAGACCACTCAGAACGATGACCTGATTGCGAGTGCCTTAGTAGAGCAAATGCAAAAAAATGGCGTCAAAACCCTTGGCTTGATTGGGACTGCCGACCCTTACGGTGAAAACTGGGCCAAAGTAATGGGTGGTTTGACAGCCAAAGCAGGAATTAAAATCACAGCCACCGAGAGTTTCCAGCGCCAAGACACGTCAATCACCGGCCAAGCACTCAAAGTATTGATGGCAAACCCGGATGCCGTATTGATTGCCGCTCCTGGCAGCTCATCGGTTCTTCCACAAACCACACTGAAAGAACAAGGCTTCCGTGGCGCATTTTATCAAACCCACGGAGCTGCACTGGATCCCTTCTTGCGTCTGGGAGGCAAAGCAACCGAGGGCACTATTCTGGCTGCCAGCATGATGCTGGTACTTGACGAGGTACCTGAGAGCGCGTCTAAAGACATTGCTGCTGACTATATGGATTCATATGCCCGCATTTATGGCAACCATCCCGCAACTTTTGGCGCGAACGTCTACGATGCCGGACTGCTGCTTCAAAATGCCATTCCAGTAGCACTGAAAACAGCCAAGCCTGGCACCAAAGAATTCCGTGCTGCATTGCGTGATGCGCTGGAAAACACCAAAGAATTACCGGGAACCCAAGGTGTTTACAACATGACGCCTGAAGATCATAGCGGCTTTGATGAACGCGGCAGAGTAATGATTACCGTCAAAGACGGTGAGTGGAAATTACTGAAATAAGATTAGATCAAAGCAAACGCCGGAGAACGACACATGAGCATTATTCTGAATAAACCCATCACTGATCCTGTTGCCTGGAAAGGTCAGGAACTGATCCGAGATGATTCCTGGATTTTTCATCTATCTGATGAATCTCTGGCCGGCGTTGCAGAAGCCTTAGCCCTCTGCAAAGCCAGGGGAGCAAAGGTTCCGAATATAAATAAAGAAGACTTCCCCGTAGATGGACAATTAAAGGAAGATATTAAATTTTTCTGTGAAGAGCTGGAAAATGGTCGAGGATTCATGTTGATCCGAGGCCTTAACAAAATGGGGTATAACGAAGAAGATCTTGCCATTATCTATTATGGAATTGGCCTTCATATGGGCACCCCTGTCAGCCAGAACCCCAAAGGGGATATGCTTGGGAAAGTAACCAGCGTTGGTGATCCGAACCAACGAGATACCCGAGTTTATGAAACGAACTCTTATCTTCCTTACCATACCGATTTATCGGATGTCGTTGGTTTATTGTCTATCCGAAAGGCTAAAACCGGAGGGCTCAGCAGTTTGGTTAGTGCGGCAACGGTATACAACGAAGTTCTGACCAGGCATCCAGAATATATCGGCCTGCTATATCGACCATTGTACTTCAATCACCTAGGTGAAGAACTTCCAAGCTTGTCACCAATATTCAGCTATCACGATGGCAAACTCGCCTGCCGCTATCTCCGCAAATACATTGAGGATGGACAAGCTATCCGCAAGGTCAGCTTATCGAAAGTTGAAGTTGAAGTTCTTGATCTGATCGACTCGATTATTCATGACAATACAATTCGCATGGATATGATGCTCGAACCAGGTGATATCCAATTTGCTAACAACTATACCGTCATGCACTCCCGTACAAGTTTCGAGGATGATGATGACCCAGCACAAAAACGCCTTTTGTTGCGCCTATGGCTCAAAATGCCAAATGCCCGAATCCTTGCTCCAGAGTTTCCTGGCAGAAACGGTATCCAGGCAAGAGAGCCTGCTTAGTATCTGAGCCAGCTCCGGAAAAACGTATCGACAATACTTATTTCGATACGTTTTTAATACGTTGATTTAATGTACCGGCTGCCTTCTCATTTCCATTTCACTGGGACAAAATCATGAACTTGCAAATAGCCATCCTGCTTGGCCAGGACGGCGTAACCAATGGAGCCATCTATGCGTTATTGGCTCTGTCTATTATTTTAGTGTTTACCGTGACGCGGATTTTGCTGATTCCGCTGGGCGAATTTGTCACATTCGGCGCCCTGACGATGGCGTCTTTTCAAGCCGGTGAGCCGACAGCATTGATGTGGGTCTTGCTGGGACTGACCCTGCTCGATGGCACTTTGGATGCCTGGGCAATGCGTGAGCGCGGTTTTGATACACGCAAACTACAAATTATTGGACTGAAACTGGGTTACGCCGCTGGCCTGGTGATCCTGATGCACAGCCTGACACTGGATCAAATCCCGATGTTTGCCCAGGCTTTGCTGACCATGTTGCTGCTGGTACCTATCGGCCCGGTAATGTATCGGATTTTCTTCCAGCCGATCGCCTCAGCCCAACCACTGGTGTTATTGATTGTTTCAATCGCGGTACACGTTGCCATGGTGGGTGTTGGCTTGTTGCTGTTTGGCCCTGAAGGTGCCCGCACCCAGCCGTTCACAGATACTGCTCTGTCGCTGGGGCCGGTGATGCTGAAAAGCCAGACCCTGTGGGTAATCCTGGTGTCCATTATCCTGATCGTATCCCTGTTCCTTGCGTTTGAACGCACGCTGTATGGCAAGGCCTTACGAGCCACCGCAGTCAATCGGATGGGTGCCCGCCTGATGGGTATCTCTCCGGACTTCGCCGGTAAGGCAACCTTTGCCCTGGCCGCCTTTATTGGTGTGTCATCGGGTATTCTGATCGCCCCTATCACCACGCTGTATTTTGACTCCGGCTTTATCATCAGCCTGAAAGGTTTTGTCGGCGCCATTATTGGTGGCCTGGTGAGTTACCCGGTAGCAGCCATTGGTGCCGTCGCGGTCGGAATGGTAGAAGCTTTTTCCATGTTCTGGGCCAGCGCCTATAAAGAAATTATCGTCTTCACACTGATTATCCCATTCTTGCTGTGGCGTTCTCTAACCAGTCATCATGTGGAGGACGACGAATGAAATCCCTCAATTTCCAATTAAGCAATATCCAATCCCGTAGCATTCTGGTGGTTTTCCTGCTGCTGGTCGCCTTTGCCCCCATGATTATGCCGGTGTATCAAATCACCCTGATGAACTACATCGGCCTGTACGCATTGGTGGTGTTAGGTCTGGTCTTACTGACGGGTGTCGGAGGCATGACCAGTTTTGGTCAGGCGGCATTTGTTGGCCTCGGCTCTTACACCAGCGCTTATCTGACCGCGACCCAGCAGTTACCAAGCTGGCTTGAATGGGCATCCGGTTCGCCCTGGCTGGCCTTGCTGGCAGGCCTGATACTGACCGGCCTGGTAGCCTTGCTACTGGGTGCCATGACCCTGCGGTTGTCCGGACATTACCTGCCACTGGGCACCATTGCCTGGGGTATCTCTATCTACTACCTGTTCGGTACGCTGTCATCATTGGGAGGCCATTCCGGTATCAGTGATTTGCCTGCCATTGAACTGTTCGGCCTGACGCTGGATAAGGGAGAAAAGATTTTCTACCTGATCTGGGTCGTGCTGCTGGCTGCTATCTGGCTGGTACAGAACCTGCTGAACTCCCGTGAAGGCCGTGCCATTCGTGCCTTGAAAGGAGGTCAGTTGATGGCTGAGTCCATGGGCGTCAATACCTTCCGCTCAAAACTGGTGGCCTTTGTTATTTCTGCCTTGCTGGCATCTATATCTGGTTGGCTTTATGCCCATTATCAAAGCTTTGTAAACCCATCACCTTTTGGTTTGAAAATGGGTATCGACTACCTGTTTATGGCATTGCTTGGTGGTATCTCCTCGGTTTGGGGTGCCTTGCTGGGAGCTGGCGTTCTGACCATGATGAAACAATGGCTGCAAGACTGGCTGCCGGTGCTGCTCGGCAACGATGGCCAGTACGATCACATTGTATTTGGCTTGCTGATTGTCTTTATGATGCAGCGCTCTCCGGGCGGCCTGTGGCCCATCCTGATGAAGTGGGCACCGGTGGCTTTCAAACCCAAGCGTGATCTGCTCGCCGGTACCGACGCGTCACCAGAGCTGGCCCGCCGTACTCTGCCCAACTCAGGTGATCTGATTCTCGAAGCGCGCAACGTCACCCGTAAATTTGGTGGCCTGGTAGCCAATAACGAAATGAGCCTGCAAGTGCATGCCGGTGAGATTCTGGCGCTGATCGGCCCCAACGGCGCAGGTAAAAGCACCATGTTCAACCAGTTGTCGGCAGTTGATACGCCCACCTCCGGGGAAGTGCTGTTCCAGGGTAAAAGCCTGTCCGGCAGCAACTCCCGCGAAGTGGCCAAAATGGGCATGAGCCGCACCTTCCAGCACGTCAAATTGCTGCCCACCATGACGGTATTGGAAAACGTTGCCATTGGTGCCCACTTGCGTGGTGAAAACGGCGTCGTTCGCTCATCCCTGCATATGGAACGCCTGCAAGAAGGCAGCTTGCTCAAAGAAGCCGCTCGCCAGCTGGAACGGGTGGGTCTGGGTGACTACCTGAATGAAGAAGCCGGTAGCCTGGCCTTGGGACAACAGCGCATTCTCGAAATTGCCCGTGCCCTGTGTGCCGACCCTTGCTTGCTGCTGCTCGACGAACCCGCCGCCGGGTTGCGTTATCTGGAGAAGCAGGCACTGGCGGAACTGCTCACCCGACTGCGCGGTGAAGGCATGGCTATCCTGCTGGTCGAACACGATATGGACTTCGTTATGGGTCTGGTGGATCGCATTGTGGTCATGGAATTCGGTCAGAAAATTGCCGAAGGTCTGCCGGAAGAAATCCAGACCAATCCTGCTGTACTGGAAGCCTACCTGGGAGGAGCTGACTGATGTCTAACCCTGTATCGCATAACGTCACCAACAAGGTTGCCAACAACGTCGCCAACAAAGTGCTGGATGTTCAGGGGCTGCGCGTTTCTTACGGCAATGTCGAAGCCCTCACCGGCGTCGATGTTACCGTCGGTGAAGGCCAGATTGTTACCGTGATTGGCCCCAACGGTGCCGGTAAAACCACGCTGCTATCAGCCATCATGGGCATCCTGCCCTCCAAGGGAAACATGAACTTTGATGGCACGGTGTACACCGTGCCAGAAGTCGAGACCCTGGTCGGCAAAGGCCTCGGCCTGGTGCCGGAGAAACGCGAGCTGTTTGGCACCATGACCGTCGCCGACAACCTGTTGCTGGGAGCCTTTCAACGCTATCGCCGAGGCGATACCGGTTATGAAACCACCCAGTCAGAGGTTTACAGCCTTTTCCCTCGCCTGTGGGAGCGTCGTCACCAACTGGCAGCCACGCTGTCCGGAGGTGAGCGGCAGATGCTGGCTATCGGTCGCGCCTTGATGGCCAAACCCCGCTTGCTGATGCTGGACGAACCCAGCCTTGGTCTGGCACCACTGATCACCCGAGAGATCTTCCGCATCTTTGCCGACTTGCGGCGTCAGGGTGTATCGATCCTGCTGGTGGAACAAAACGCCCGTGCCGCGCTGAAAGTCGCCGATTACGCCTATGTTCTGGAAGGAGGTCAGGTTGCCATGCACGGCCCGGCCGCCGAACTGGCCAACGACTCACGCGTGATCGATGCCTATTTGGGTCTGGCCAGCAAGCATCAGGAATTGCTCTCCAGCTAACACCTGATAGTCTCAAGGCCCGCGCAGGCGGGCCACTCTATCCATTTTGAACGGGAAGTATGTTATGCGCATCTGTATTGCCGGTGCCGGCGCGATCGGCTGCACCCTCGCCGCTCGTATCGCGGCTTCCGGGCAGCCAGTGAATGTTCTGGCTCGTGGGGCAACCCTGCAGCAGCTGCAACACCACGGTATCCGACTGAACGATCTCGATGGCGAGCACACAGTCAGTGTCCACGCCAGCGAGTCTGCCGAAGCCCTGGGGCCGCAAGACCTGATCCTGGTATGCACCAAAGCCCCTGCTCTTGGTGCTGTGTTCGCTCAAATACAGCCGATGCTTCACCCCGACACCGTGGTGATTCCTGTGGTGAACGGTTTGCCCTGGTGGTATTTCCGAGGCATCGAAAGCCGGTTTGCCAACGACCCGATCAAGGCCATTGATCCCGACGGCGAGCTGAACCGGTTGGTACCTCAACAGCACCTGATTGGCTGCGTGGTGTTTATTACCGCCACCCGTACTGCCCCCGGCATCGTCAACGCGGCCAACCCGCACTTGATGATCATCGGAGAAATCACCCATCAGTTGACCGACCGTCTGGAACGCATCCGGCAACTGATCGAACACGCCGGTATCGAAGCCCGCAGCACAGACAATATTCGCGACCAGATCTGGACCAAGGTCATCGCCAACCTGACCTCCAACCCATTGTCGGTCATCAGTGGTGCCACGCTGGAGCAACTCTACTCCGATCCGCAGCTGCAACCACTGGTGCGACGCGTATTGGACGAAACCTTGCTTGCCGCCGCATCCCACGGTGCCCGGGTTCGTTTTGACCCACAATCCATTATGGAAATGGGCACCGGCATGGGCGCCATCAAAACCTCCATGCTGCAAGACTTCGAAGCCGGAGCACCACTGGAGCTGGCCACCATCGGCCACGCAGTCGTAGAGGTTGCCGAAAAAACCGGCATCGATATGCCCACCACACGCCATATATTGGCGTTGGCCGAGTTTTTGTCCCAACAGCAGCGTAACGCTTGATCCACCGATAGCCATCAACAGCTATCTGAATATTAACGACCGTAGAATCACGAAGGAAATATGTTATGAAGCAGCAAATGATCCGCCCAGACAACATCAGCGACAGCGAATGGGATCTGCGTGTCAAACTGGCTCACTGCTACCATCTGATCGATTTTTTTGGCTGGACTGAGTCCATTTTTAACCATATTTCAGCCCGCTTGATGGATCAGGATGACTGTTACCTGGTAAACCCGTTTGGCCTCAACTACACCGAAATCACCCCGGCCAACCTGATCAAGGTAGGTGTCGACGGCAACAAGCTGGATGATTCCCCTTACGACGCCAACCCCGCAGGTTTTGCCTTGCATGGCGCTATCCATGGCGCCCGTGATGACATCCACTGCGTGATTCATACCCACACCAATGAAGTGTCTGCCATCGCCCAGAAAAAAATCGGCTTTACCCACAACGATTTTTACGGTGCCCAGCTGTTTGGTCGCGTTGGCTACCACGCCTTTGAAGGCATCACCCTGTTTCCGGAAGAGCGTAGCCGCATGCTCGACAGCCTTGGTGACAGACACATACTGGTCTTGCGTAACCATGGCATCGCCGTGGGCGAAATGGATATCGAACGCACCCTGTTCTTGCTTTGGACTGTCCAGCGCGCTGCCGAGATTCAAGTCACCGCCGGGGCACTGGGAGGTGAAGACAACCTGCTGGAAGAGTCCATCAGTCAGCGCTGTGCCGACCTGACCCAGATGCTGATCAAAGACAGTGGCTTTGCCAAAAAATTCTTCGACGCCATGGTTCGTAAAATGGAAGCCGAAAAAGGCCCAAGCTGGTAATACCCCCAGCCTGGCCTCACCGTTTTGAAAGCACCACCACAGAGTCGTCTTCTTTTTATCCGGTTTCTCATAACCAATAGCTGCCGGATAAAAAGGAAGCACTCTGTTTACCTCCCTCCTTCCTTTATCGGTGGTGGTGCTTTCTTTTTTTACCACACGTCTGGCCCTGCCAAAGCCACCATGGCAGCAGGTGCCAACCCGACAAAGTCATGACCGTGCACAGTATGCTCGGGGACTGTCGGGTTTCGCTTCCAGATTCATTGACTGTTCATGTAAAACTTTTGTACAGTTTCTGGCGAATTTATGCCCCCGAACCTCTGCCCGAGAGCAAGAATGACCAAACCGACCCGATCACCCCGCAGTCAGCGTTACAATCCTGCCAGCGAAGACTTCCACAAAGAAGATTTCCCGTTTTACTGGCTCGCCCGGGTTCATGGCCGTTATGTACTGGCGATGGAAAAGGCCTTGAAAAAAATCAAACTGGATATTCCACGCTGGCGTATCCTCTTTATCCTCAAGGAAGAAGGCACCTCGAGCATTTCTGAAATCGCCATTCATGCCGTTGCCAAATTGCCCACCGTTACCAAAACCGTCTACCGCATGAAAGACGATGGCCTGGTCGATACCCGCCAAAAATGCGACGATGGCCGAGTCACCGAAGTAACCATCACCGAAGAAGGTCGCCAGGCAATTGAAAATATCCAACTGGTCACTCACGACCTGTTCCGCGAAAGCTTCAAAGGCATGAGCGAAGCCCAGATCCAGCGCCTGAACAAATTACTGGAAACCCTGTTCCACAACTTGCCAGAGCATTAATTGCTTGTAATGACGCCTGTCGTGAGCCTTGTATTGACACCTGGTTGTAAACGTCGACATTACCCGTCACTGAACAGACACTGAGAGAATATTTTCCGCTATTAGCCGTGACCGCCGCCAAAGCCGTCACGGATACGCCATCCACGCGAACCAACCTCTCAGATCAACCTGCCAAGCCGCCCCAGCGCCAGCCCATAAAAATAATCTCCTACTATCAGCCACTACATATCGACGACCTGCTTTCGGTACGATAGCCTGCCGTCGCTTTGATATAACCGCCAGTCGCAGGCGCTACCTGCTTTTTATTACTGCGACCGGTCAATCGCCATTCAGGAACAGCCCATGGATCAGATCGCCACCACGATACTCAGCTCTGGCAAATCCGCCGTCGAACTGGCGTTATTCGTCTTACTGCCCATTATGATTGTGATGCTCAGCCTGATGCGCTGGATGGAAGCCACCGGCTGGCTTAACCGGATCGTCTCGATTACCGCCCCCCTGCTCAAGCCGTTCGGCCTGACAGGCCTTGGCGTCTTCGCCCTGATTCAGGTCATGATGGTGAGCTTCGCCGCTCCGCTGGCCACACTGGCCGTAATGGCCCGCACCGGCTCTGCGCCGCGCCATATCGCCGCCACCCTCGCCATGGTGCTGGCACTGGCCCAGGCCAATGTGGTGTTCCCGATGGCCGCTGCCGGATTGAATATCCCCGTCACACTGCTTATTGCACTGGGAGGTGGACTGGTCGCCGCCGCAGCCACCTACTACCTCTTTGGTCGCCACCTCAGCCTGCAAGAACTCAACCACGAACAAGACCTGATGCCCGAGACCGAACCCCCGCGCGGCATGATGGCCGTGATACGCCGCGCAGGCAGCGACGCCTGGGAAATTGCCATTGGTGCCTTGCCGTTACTCGTCGTCGCCCTGGTCGCCGTTAACCTGGTGCGACTGACCGGGGTCATCGAATTACTGGAGTCCGCCATGGCACCGCTCTTCCTGATGCTTGGCTACCCACCCGAAACCCTGGTTCTGGCCATTACCAAATACATTGCTGGCGGCACCGCCATGATGGGGATCGCCATGGACCAGATCGCCAATGGCGTTATCAGCCCACAACAAATCAACCTGCTGGCTGGATTACTGCTCTGCCCCCTCGATGTTGCCGGCGTTGCGATATTGCTATCCGCCGGCAAACCCGTCGCCGCCGTCGCCAAACCCGCAATTTATGGCGCCCTGATTGGCGTTGCGTTTCGGGTTGTATGCCATGCCGTGGTGTATATGTAGTTAGCGCCAATAACCCAAAACCACTCAGAAACACCACACTCACGCCCGCGACATGGCCGCCGCTATTTTCTGAGCGGCCTGTGCGGTAGTGAACCAAGGGGTTGCCTGGGCAGGTTTCAAGATATTTTTCTGAGCTGCCTGTGCGGCAGTGAACATGGAGCGTTTACGTTTGTTCCAGGCGCTTTTTTTCTGAGCTGCCTGTACGGCAGTGAACTGCAACAGAATAACAATATTCTTTTGTTGCTAAAGAGCTTCCTTGCTTTTATCTGTTTTCACCCTATTTTTCAGATGAATCCAAAACCCTTTAAAATCAAAGACTTGGAATGCAGGTACAAAAAAAGAGTCAGAACCAGGGGGCGTCGCAGTACTGCTTAACCCATATAAACACATACGCCCTCCCAGACGCTTGGCCGCATCGGGAAAACTGATACCAATGTCACCTGGAACAGTTTGGCTGCTGGTATGGTCAGTCGGAATAGCCAGCTACCCACACAGAAGGTGGGTAGCTGATTCAAGACCAGAGGTTATTGCAAGGTCTCGAAGGTGCCGTCGATATAGCGAACGATCCAGGTGCCATTTTCTTTGACAATACGTCCGTACACCACATCACGGTAGTTCAGGTAGAAAGTTGAGTCGTCGAAACTGTAGCTTTCATCCCACTCCGCTTCGTTAGATATCACGCAGAGTTCGTAGTCGCCTTCGTCGTTCACCAAGTAGGTGTACGGCAATGGGTCCACATCGTTGGAGGCATTCAGGTAGACCGTCAAGGTGCTGTCTACCGTGTCAGTGGTGCCATCGTCCAGCGACAGCGAGACGCCATCTTTGTAGATCGACAGGCTGCCGGTGGTCTCAAAGGTATAGTCGGTGCGATAGTTGAGGACGATACGATCAAGATCCGAACCACTGCCGATTGTTACATAACCGTTGCTTGAGGTGCTGCTGTAGTCATGGGATAGAGCTGCCGAGATGTGGTAGTCATCGCTGGTGGGGGCGTTGACGTATATATCCAGCAAGGTATCTGGCTGGTCATCCAGTTCCAGCGAGGTTTGCAGGCGGAGTGTGTTCAGCCCCAGGACCATCGGGTCATAGAGAGTACCATCCATTGATTCACCACTGGTGGCGAGGTCGTCCAGTACCAGGCAGCCGTTGCTGTCGGAGCTGTTGGCAGCCCACTCAACAAAGTAGGTGCCCCGCCCATCAATGGAGATACGCGACAGCGCACCGCTGGCCCACAGGTCGTTGACGTAATCGGTGAAATCAGCTTCGCCATAATAACGGCTGGTTGGTTCACAGGTGTCCACTTCCCAACTGCTGCCGTTTTGCTCCAGGTAACACTCTTCGGTGTCGTAGGTGTAAATCAGCTCATCTTCATCGTCGTCATCATCGGCATCGTATTCGTCTTCACGCTCGACGGTTGGATACAGGCGATAACGTATTGACTCTCCCAGCGGGATATAAATATCGAGGTATTCCACTTCTTCGCCACTGATGGTTTCAGTACCGGTGGCATAGCTCAGCAGGTCACTGGAGACAGAGCCTTTGGTGAAGTCTGTGCCGCTGTTCGGGGTAAAGAAGCCAGTAAAAGGAGCAAACACTTCGTCCGGATAATATTCGGAGGCGTTGGAAGCCGCAGCACCAATATACAGGTCGGCGTATTCGTCATCGTCGTCGTCATCCCCGCTGATTTCGTCGGATACCCGGCTGTCCATCACCACGGTATCGATATTGAAGCGCAGTTCTGAGGAATCATCTTGCGGATCACGTACGCCCCGATAGAACAGGCGGAAATAACCGTCAAATTCCAGTTCGTCATCGGTGCCTTCGGTGGTCTGGTCATAAAACTCGAAGTCGCCCCAGCGCAATTCATAGCCAATGATCTCGTTACTGCTGCTATCGGCCAGTTCTGAGACTTCATCGGTGAAATACACCCGTACCGCTGACGGCCGTTCGATGTCGTTATCATCGTCGTCGTCTTCATAATAGTGGTCGACGTTGAAGATCAGATCATTTTGCTGATAGGTTCCGACAATCAGTACGTCGATGGCATGGGAAGAGTCTGGCTCGTCATCGTCGTCGGTGGTGTTTACATCCGCGACCCGCTGGCTGACGGTAATATCACCATCGTTAAGCTTGAGTATGCCGGAAGATGCATCGTAGCTGTCGATACTGGTCAACCAGGTCATGCTGCTGTCTTGCGATGGACAACCGGCGCTCAGGTAACAGCTGGTGTAAAGTTCATAGGTATCCAAATAGGCATCAAGCAAGGCCTGGAATTCATCAGCGTTGTCTTCGCCGATGGCCTTGACCATATCCACGTAGGCATCGGCATCTTCCCGATAGCCGTCTTCAAAGAAGCTGTCTTCATAGGTGCGCAGGGTCTCGATAAAGGCCTTGGTACGCTGCAAGCCCAGTTCAAAGTCTTCGTAATCATCGGAGCCAACCAGGTTTTCGATCGTCTCGGGGATAATATCGGTCAGCTCGTCGTCTTCCAGTTCGGCAATATCGGCATCCAGCGTGGCGATAACCGTGGCAACATAGGTTGCTGCGGTGGTATCGGAAACCTCCAGAGCATCCAGGTTATCCCGTGCCAACTGCAGCAGTTCTGCCAGACTTACGGTCTGGCTGTCGCCGCTCTGCAACCACTGGCCGTCGTTACTGACCAGGTCGGCCCCTACGTCGGCTGCCAGCGTGTCTTCTCCGTCATAGCTCTCTTCCAGATGACTCCAGGCTGCAACCAATGCGCCGTACCGAATCTGGTCCAGCATGGTGGCCTGACTGTCATTCCAGTTATCTATCCGGGTAAGGTCTGCCGGGCGAGTGACCTGGATATCATCCACTCCAATCAAGCGCGACAACTGGGAAACCGATTGCACCACGGACCAGGCGGAGTAATAACCTGTTACGTCCCATTCACCAGTTGACTCAACGTATTGACGTTCGTACGCCAGTGTTGCTGCCAGGTCGGTAAAGGGTGTCAGGCGAACCCGTTCGTCTTCGTTCAGGTCATAGGCCACCGTACGCCACATTTCACCCACCGCACTGTAGCTTTCACCAAAGGCCACGGTGGTCTCGCCGTCAACACAGCCGTCCATCCATTGGCACAGGCGCGAGGTTGCCGTCACATCAAAGTCGGTGTCTTCAACCTTGCCTATCAGAGTGAATTGCTGGACTTCTTCCGCTGAGATCGTAATGGTGACTTCACTGTCTTCTTCCAGATCGTATTCTGCATAGCTCAGGCGGCTTTCGCTATCGACCGATACCTGACCGCCCTCGGTGATTGAGGTAGACCAAATATAAGCATCCTCAAAATCGCCCTGGTTGACCCAGACCTTGACTGACACGGTGGAACTTGAGCTGCTGCTGTCGGAACATCCAGATAAACCAGCTACCGCCAGCAGAGCTCCCGCCAACATCCCGCTATAACGCTTGTACATACGTAATCTGACCCTAACTTGTCTGACCAGGCTCGATGGTTGAAACTGACATCACGGCCAATCCCAGCGCCCGAGCCGAAAAATGGCTGTCATCATAGCAGGCTTTGGCCACTCCAACAGACCCGCCCTAACCCAGAATTGTCAGTATTTATCGATTCCAGACAGTGAATTGTCAGCAGCCACAACAAGGAGCTGGCAATGACTGTACCGCGAAGGATGCAGAGCGCGTTGCACTCGGCTAAAATGCCCGGCCAATTTGAGGTGACGCCATCTATGCAACTGTTCGTAAACCAGCTTACCAATGTCGATTTCAGCTACCTGGACGCCCAGCGCGGCCTGGTTGGAGAAACCTGGCTTGCCTCTGTCATACTGGACGGCATTCTGGACGAGCAAGGCATGGTCTGCGACTTTGGCATCGTCAAACAGACGCTGCGTTACTGGCTTGATGAACAGCTGGATCACCGCTTGCTGGTACCGGCACACTCTGACCGTCTCGAGTACCGTTGCCACGATGGCCGCATCACCCTGACCTGGCACGCAGATCAGGGAGATATCGAACTGGACTGCCCGGCAGATGCCGTCACACTGATCACTACAGACTGTATTACCGCCACCAGCACTTCGGCCTGGTGTCGCGAACAGCTCAAGGCCAGCTTCCCGGTCAACGTCGACCAACTGACACTGACCTTTGAACCAGAGCGTATCGACTCGGCGTTTTACCACTACAGCCACGGCCTTAAAAAGCACAACGGCAACTGCCAGCGTATCGCTCACGGCCATCGCTCACGGATCGAGATTTTCTGTAATGGTGAACGTTCGGACGAACTGGAACAGCAATGGGCGCAGCGCTGGCGGGATATTTATATCGGCACCAGCGCCGACCTTGTCGCCAACCAGGAAGAAGGTGAAGGTACCGGGCAGCACAAGGGCCGTTATCACTTTGCCTACGACGCCCCGCAAGGGCATTTTGAGCTGACCTTGCCGCAGTCACAGTGTTACCTGATAAACACAGATACCACCGTTGAGCTGATTGCCGAGCACCTTGCCAGCACCATTGCCACCGGTTTGCCCGGCCAGCACATTCTGGTACGCGCCTATGAAGGCATCAACAAGGGGGCGATCGCCCAGCGTCCGCAGGCCTGACAGCCACTCCGGCCAACCACCCGCCCATCGCTTATACCTCACCGCCGATAGACTGATCGGCGCTATCCAGGAGCCATAAATATGTCAGAGATTGAACGCATCCAAAGTACGGAACGCATGAGCCGCATCGTCAAACATAACCACACGGTTTATCTGTGTGGCCAAACCGCAGGCGACATTGACTGGGATATCAAGGAACAAACCCGTCGCTGCCTGCTCAAGATCGATAACCTGCTGCAAGAAGCGGGCAGCGGTCGCGACAAACTGCTGTCCGTGACGATTTACATCCGCGACATGAAAGACTTTGCCGCCATGAATTCCGTCTACGATGGCTGGATTGCAACCGTTGAAAAACCCGCGCGCGCCTGCGTTGAAGCCCGTCTGGCACGGGCAGAGATTCTGGTTGAGTTCAGTGTTATCGCGGCGCAACAACTGCCCTAACGACCGTTTCAGGCGTTCAGGCACCGTTCGCCATATTCTGCCGGATCTTGCGCTGACCCAACACAAAGACAGCCAGCGCCACCGGCAGTAACCACCAGAGCCAGTCGTGCATCTGTTCAGCGTACTGACTGCCCAGCCAGTACGCCACACCAAACAATCCCGCCGCCCACACCACAATCGACACCACATTGGCCACCGTAAAGGTAAGCCCGGGCACCCGTGCCAGACCGCAGGCGATATAGCCAAACGTGCGTAACCCCGGCATACAGCGAATCAGCACCAACTGGTGCCAGGGCGCTTGCTGCAACGGCGTCACCTGACGGCGGATCATATCGTGCTGGAATTTCTGCGCCAGCCAGGGCCAGACCAGCGCCCCGCGGCCCATCAGGTACAGCGCTGAATCCCCGATAAACATGCCACCACAGGTGGCAAGAAAGGCAACCTCCGGCTGCATCCGCCCACTGGCTGCCAGCATCGCTGCTCCGATAATGGCGAGGTCTTCCAGCATAAAAGTCGACACAATCACCATCAGTACCAACCAGGACGGATCGTGCGATACCGCCAGCATCGAATCGAGCATAAAAACAGACACACCTCAAACAGACACAGACAAAACCGGCGCCAGGCCAGCCCTTGAACGGCGGCATTCTATCACCATGAACCAGGCCATTTGCCGCTCCGGTATAAAAACTTCCGCCAACAGCTGAGAAATAACGGTTTTTCCGGTAGACTTTCGCGCCTTTTTCAACAACAAGGTAACGGCTGGCCAGCGCTTGATGCCATCGCCCCCTTGTCTTCAGCAATCTGAACTCCAGCGAGAAATGTCTATGGAACTGTCTGCACTTACAGCAATTTCACCAATCGATGGCCGCTACGGCAGCAAGACGTCGGCACTGCGCCCGATATTCTCTGAATTTGGATTGATCCGTGCGCGGGTTGAGGTGGAAATTCGCTGGTTGCAACGTCTGGCAGCTCACGAAGCCATTACCGAAGTACCGGCTTTCAGTGACAGCGCCAACGCCCTGCTTGACGGTATTGTTGCGAACTTCAGTGAAGACGATGCGCTGCGTATCAAAGCCATCGAAGCCACCACCAACCACGACGTCAAAGCGGTCGAATATTTCCTCAAGGAACAGATCGCCGACAACGCCGAGCTGAATGCTGTCACCGAATTCGTACACTTCGCCTGCACCTCGGAAGACATCAACAACCTGTCTCATGCCCTGATGCTGAAAGCCGGTCGCGCTTTGATCAGTACCGAAATGCAAGCAATTGCCAACGCCATCCGCGCTTTGGCCCATGAGCATGCCGCCGTGCCGATGCTGTCTCGTACCCATGGACAAACCGCTTCGCCGACGACGCTGGGCAAGGAAATGGCCAACGTTGTCGCCCGTATGGAACGTCAGATCAGCCAACTGGACCAGGTACCACTGCTGGGTAAAATCAACGGTGCGGTAGGTAACTACAATGCCCACTTCAGCGCCTACCCGGATGTAGACTGGCAAGCCAACGCTGACGCTTTTGTAACGTCTCTGGGGCTGACGTTCAACCCTTACACCACCCAGATTGAACCCCACGACTACATTGCCGAGCTGTTCGACACCATCGCCCGCTTCAACACCATTCTGATTGATTTTGATCGTGATATCTGGAGCTATATTTCATTGGGCTACTTCAAGCAGCGCACCATCGCGGGTGAAGTGGGTTCCTCGACCATGCCGCACAAGGTTAACCCGATCGACTTCGAAAACTCCGAAGGCAACCTGGGTATCGCCAACGCCATTTTTGGTCATCTGGCCGCCAAACTGCCGATCTCTCGCTGGCAGCGCGACCTGACCGACTCCACGGTATTGCGCAACATGGGGGTAGGTTCTGGTTATAGTCTGATTGCTTACGCCGCCAGTATGAAAGGCATCAGCAAGCTGGAAGTGAATGCACCACGTATCGCAGCTGACCTCGACAATGCCTGGGAAGTTCTGGCAGAACCAATCCAGACAGTGATGCGTCGTTATGGCATCGAACAGCCATACGAAAAACTGAAAGCCTTCACGCGCGGCAAAGCCATTACCCAGGATGCCATGGGCGACTTTATTGCCAGCCTTGAGTTGCCAGCAGCGGTGAAAGCAGAACTGAATGCCATGACGCCAGCCAGTTATATTGGCAACGCGGAGGCGCAAGCCAAGGCGGTCTGATAAACGCTGGGCTACTCCGGTAACCCGGGTAGCCAGAAAGACAACGGCGAGTCAGATTCATGACTCGCCGTTGCGCTACATCGCCTAAAACCCCACCGTCTTAAACCCAACGCCAGCCGTTAATCAAAGGGTTGTGGACGTGGCGTGCTGTCGGTGGATGGCGGCAAGATCGGCAACATAAAGGATGGTTGCTCGCCAGTCAGTGTTTTCAGGAAAGCCACTATCTGGGCATTTTCTGTATCACTGAAATGACGCCCCAGTTGCAAGCGCCCCATGATATCCACTGCCTCTGTCAGCGTGGCCGCTTCACCATCATGGAAGTATGGATAGGTCAGCTCGACATTACGTAATGTCGGCACTTTGAACTTGAAACGATCAATATCCTTACCCGTCACAGCCGCAACGCCTTCGGCCGGGTTATTGGTTTGATAAGCCTCTATCAGCCCCATTTTCTGGAACGAATTCCCTCCAACCGCAGGGCCATTATGACAAGCGACACAGCCAGAATCCTTGAACAAGGTGTAACCGGCTTTTTCATCACTGCTCAGCGCATTTTTATCTCCCCGCAACCACTGGTCAAAACGGGAATTGGGCGTTACCAGCGTTTTTTCAAATTCGGCAATCGCTGTAGTCACCTGATCGATGGTTAATTGACTGGTACCGAATACCTGCTTGAATTCTGCAACGTACTGGGGAATGGACTGCAAGACATCCACCGCCAGTGTATGGGTAAATGCCATTTCTCCCGGATTGGCAATCGGCCCACCGGCCTGCTCTTTCAGGTCGGCCGCCCGGCCATCCCAGAATTGGGCAATATTCATCCCCGAGTTAAGCACCGTAGGTGAATTGATCGGACCCTGCTGCCAGTTGTGGCCAATGGAGGTTTTCAGGTTATCCGTACCGCCCATACTCAAGTTGTGGCAAGAGTTACAGGATATAAACCCGGATTTTGACAACCGGGGATCAAAATAGAGTTTTTTACCTAACTCCACTTGCGCCTGCTTGACGTCTTTTACAGCTTCCAAGGGCTGTATTGGCCCTACAGCCTGGGCTGTAGCGACACAGCCAAGCATTACCAGCGATACCACTAACTGATATTTTTTCATTATGTATCTCTCCCTGAGCGTCACCACGTTGATGTCGTAACCGGCTTTGTTGTAACTGCTGTTATAGTTATGAATGCCCGGTTCATTGACAACCAGCTAATGAATCGGAACTTGAGAAAGATCAAAGAGGTAGCACAGTTCTTCGAGTCAAGTCCGTCAAAAAACAGGCTCCTTGCATCTGGCTGACAAAGCTCAAACAATACGCAGCTTGGACATTCATTATTTTGCGAACCCGTGAATGCCATGGGTTCGCCCTGGTCAGGAACACTCTTTTATGCATCTCCTTGGTGATCTTTCGGTTGCAGTATTCCTGCGTGATTACTGGCAAAAAAAACCGGTTGTTATTCGTCAGGCCTGGCCCGGATTCCAGCCTCTGCTGGCAGCCGATGAGCTGGCTGGCCTGTCACTGGAGTCTGAAATCGAGTCCCGACTGGTGATGGAAAATGGCCCTGCCGGCCCCTGGGAAATTCGCAAAGGGCCGTTCGACGAAGCCGCTTTTGCAGACCTGCCAGACAGCCACTGGACGTTACTGGTACAGGCTGTGGATCACTGGATTCCGGAAGCGGCCGATTTGCTGGAGCATTTTCGCTTTCTGCCGGGCTGGCGTGTCGACGACCTGATGATCAGCTACGCCGTGGATGGCGGCAGTGTTGGCCCTCATTACGACCAGTACGACGTCTTTTTATTACAGGCCGAAGGTCAGCGAGAATGGCGTATTGGCCAGATGTGCAACGATGAATCCCCGATTATACAAGGACCGATGATACGGGTTCTGGCCGGGTTTGAAGAAACCGACCGCTGGGTGCTGGATCCGGGCGATATGCTGTACCTGCCGCCACAGCTGGCCCATTACGGCATCGCCCAGGGCGAGTGCCAAACCTATTCGATCGGCTTCCGTGCCCCCAGTGTCGCCGAACTGGCGCAGTTTGCACTGGATCAGGTATTAAGCAACAGCAGCGAAGATCAACGTTACACCGATGCCGATTACACTGCTCAGGAAGGCAATCCGGGCGAAATATCCGCCGCTGCCAAAACGCGTCTGGCCAAACTCCTGCAAGACATGCTGATGCAACCGGATCATCTGGGAGACATTCTTGGCACTTTAATGACAGAACCCAAATACCCGGAGCATCAATCCGAACGATTGAATGATGACGACTGGGAAGCATGGCGCAGCCAGCATCGGCAACTACCCGATTTACGCAAAAGTGAGCATGCTCGCTTTGCCTATCAGAAAACTGCCAGCGGCCTGGTATTTTACGCCCAGGGGAAAACATCAGTACTCGATAACGACGACCTGGAACTGGCGCAATTACTCAGCAGCCGCAACCAATATCCCCGTGAGCAGATGGCCGATGTCCCCTGCTCCAGACAAGGCTATGAACTACTGCGCCACCTCTGGTTACAACAACTGATTTATCAGGTTGAATGATGCCGATACTAATAAGAAGGAGACAACCATGAGCATTCGTATGGTGCGTACTAACTGGGCTGACCACCAGCAAGGCATCCGGGATGTCCGAGACCGGGTCTATATTCAGGAGCAACAAATTCCACCGGAGGAAGAATGGGATGAAGCCGCAGACCAGGTCGCTCACTATGTGGTCGCCCAGGATGGTGATCGCACTATCGGCTGCATTCGCCTGTTCGATGACGGTCATTTTGGCCGCTTGGCTGTCTTGCCGGAATACCGTTCAGCGGGTATTGGCCAACAGCTGGTTGAAGAGGTCAAGGCATTGGCAGAATCGATGTCCATGCCTCTCTTGCTGGCCAGTGCACAATGCACCGCCATGAGCTTTTATTGGCAACTCGGCTTCTATAACGATGGTCACTTTTACCTCGATGCAGGCATTCCTCATCTGGATATTGCCTTGCCTCTGAACACCAGCCTCCCACCGGAAGATTATCAATACGCCTACCGCATCGGTCAGGACAACAACCGGCACACACTTAGCAGTGCCTGCGAGGTTTTGGGATTTTTACTGACCCAACTGTCCCAGCAACCCACTTCTGTCATGCTGGCCTTGTCTGATCCAGAAAATCCCTACTGGCATCATCCCTTGCTGATTTCAGCATTGGTCAAATATTTACGCCAAGGAAAACACCGGGCCATCCATTTGGTTATCCGGCACGACAACCACATTACGGACTTACCACTGTTCACCATGGCACGCCGAGTGGACAGCAAGGTTAAAGTCATGGTCAATAGTGATGTCGATCAGACCCAGGGCGTATTCGGGCGAGAAAGCTGGTTTGCTGAAGATCAATCCCAAACCGGGTCGGAAGCGAGCCAGAGGGCGCGCCCTATGCAACTGCAAGCGAATGCCGCCGATGCCAGAACGACCTGGACAATCCAGCAAGCTTTGACAAACAGCTTTAACAGCGGCAACCCCAGCAAAGAGTTACCGCTACGACACTTGTAATCGAATGGTGATTGTTCGCCGCACGGGTATTGGCAAATAGTGCCAGGGGCGGCGACACCACCCCGTCAGGTAACCTGAAGAGAGTTAGTCGGCAGCCATGGCTGCCAACAACTGCTCAACCCGAGCAACATCGCTTGGCGTATCGATACCATGTCCCGGTGGCTCATCAATCACCGACAGATGAATACGGACGCCATACCAGAGCGCCCGGAGTTGCTCCAGTGACTCAGCACCTTCCAGCGCGCAAGGTTCCATCGAGGTGTATTGCTTCAGGAACGAAACCCGATAGCCGTACATGCCCAAGTGGCGATATAAAGGCAGCTTGGTGGTCATTACTCCGGGATTGGCCTTGTAGCCATCGCGGTCCCAGGGAATACTGGCGCGGCTGAAGTACATGGCAAACCCGGCACGATCCAGCACGACCTTGACGACGTTGGTATCAAATGCATCGTCATCATCATGAATCGGCGTGCACAATGAGCTCATGCCCGCTTCCGGACGATCCAGCAAGCTCGCCGCAGTTTTTTCAATCAACTGCTGGGGAATCAACGGCTCATCCCCTTGCAGGTTGACAATCACATCCTGATCTTCCCAGCCCCGCACCCGGGCGACCTCTGCAATGCGCTCAGTGCCATTTTCATGGTCCACCGAGGTCATGACCACATCGGCTCCAAACCCACGGGCTACATCAGCGATACGGTCATCATCAGTCGCGACCACGATGTCTTTAATGCCGGTCTCCAATGCGCGCTCATACACATGCTGGATCATGGGTTTACCGGCCAATTCAATCAGAGGTTTACCCGGTAAGCGGCTGGAAGCGTAGCGTGCTGGAATAACGATTTTGTAGTTTTTCATAACCTCAATCCGAGAGACCTGTGTCCAATACGTGCGTCAATTGTCTGCTGGCGCGAAAAGCACTAACCCTGAAATGGGCATCCACTGTGTGATCTGCCCTGGCAGCTGTCACATCACAAACCGTGATACTGACGATACCAGCCCACAAACCGCTCCATGCCATCGACCAGGCGCGTATTCGGAGCAAAATCCACGGCGGCAATCAAGTCATCGACCTCAGCATGGGTGGCCACAACATCACCAGGCTGCATGTCCATATAGTTGATCTTGGCCTTCACGCCCAGTGCATTTTCCAGTGTGGAGATAAATTCACCCAGCTCGATGCTGTTGTGATTGCCGATGTTATAAATTTTATAGGGTGCCGTGCTACAGCTTTTATCGCCGCTTTCCACCGTCCAGCCGTCAACGCCTGTGGGGATACGCTCAGTCACTCGCACCACGCCTTCAACGATATCATCGATATAGGTGAAGTCCCGCCGCATCTTGCCGTAGTTATAAACATTGATGGGATTGCCCGCCAGAATGTTTTTGGTAAAGCCCCAGGCGGCCATATCCGGTCGTCCCCATGGGCCATACACAGTAAAAAAGCGCAATCCGGTAATCGGCAGGCCATATAAATGAGCGTAGGTATGCGCCATCAATTCGTTGGATTTTTTGGTGGCGGCATACAAGGAGACAGGATGATCAACACTGTCCGAAGTGGCAAACGGCAGCTTGCTGTTCAGACCATACACCGAGCTTGAGGACGCAAACACCAGATGCGGCGTTTGTTGATGCCGACAGGCTTCCAGTATATTGACAAATCCCACCAGGTTGCTGGCAACGTAGACATCAGGATGATCAATGGAATAACGCACCCCGGCCTGAGCCGCCAAATGCACCACCCGATCAAACTGGTGACTGTCAAACAGGTTGGTCATGGCAGCCTTGTCGGCCAGGTCCATTTTGACGAAGGTAAAACCATCTTGTTCGCCGACCCACGCAAGGCGCGCACGTTTCAGAGCAACATCGTAATAATCATTGAGATTATCGATTCCGACAACCTCATACCCTTTTGCCATCAGGCGCCTGGCCACATACGACCCGATAAAACCAGCAACGCCGGTTACCAGAGCTTTCATCCTTTCTGTTCCTCAAATTCAGGCAGCATCGCCTTGATATAGGCATCTTCCAGTGGCATTTGACTGCCAAGGATCAGATCAGCCACTTCTCGCGCCACACCACAGCCTCCAGCGGCCTGTGTGACGTGTGCAGCACGCTGCTGCACCATCCAGAACGCGTCGGCCGGAGCCATTGGCAGGCCGACCCGGGTCATGACTTTCAGATCGATCACATCATCACCGACATAACAGACCTGACCCGGAGTAATCCCCAACTGCGACATAACCTCTTCCAGGCAAGGCCATTTGTCTTTGCTGCCAGGGTAAAAATGCCGAACCCCCAGGTCTCGGGCACGTCTCGCCAAGGCATCAGAGCTTTTGGCAGAAATGATCGCTGTGGCAATTGCAAATTTCTCGAGCAGCTTGATGCCCACACCATCTTTGACATTAAAGTGCTTTACCAGCTCACCATCACCACTGTAGGTCAGCGTGCCATTGGTTAACACACCGTCAACATCAAATACCACCAGTTTGATCATGGCGGCTCGCTGCTGCAGTGCTTCCGGCAAGGGATTGGTCCAGGACATGAAAATTCCTCTGTGCAAGTATCTTGTCGCCCACTGGTTGATCACACAGTATCAGGTACCAGAACGGCGAACTGGTGGGCATTGTACCTTGCTGTCATTGTCAGTGCACATAAGCCGGTCAGCGGCCAGCCACGATCACTAACAGATGGTAGACACACCAACCGCCAACACGCCTGATTTGGCTTTTGGCCCAGTCGGCAGATGCAAGCGTGAAGGGGTAAAATTATATTCGCCAAATGACAGGCACAAAAAAAGCGGCTATCTGCCGCTTTCTTCTGATGCCAAATAGAGTTGGCATCCCCAAGGGGATTCGAACCCCTGTTGCCGCCGTGAAAGGGCAGTGTCCTAGGCCTCTAGACGATGGGGACATATTTTTTGAGATTTGGTGGAGCCTAGCGGGATCGAACCGCTGACCTCAACACTGCCAGTGTTGCGCTCTCCCAGCTGAGCTAAGGCCCCGTCTCAAAACGTGTGCGCATCTTACTTAGAGACCCTGTGGCCGTCAACTACTTTTTTAAAATAAATGTAAAAATAATCACTTGGCCTGATACGCAGGCCGTTACCAGCTTATTCGGCAGCCGCACGCTCAAGCAGAACCTGATCAATCGCACGCGCAATCCCGAAGTAATCCTTTTCCATTTTCTTCAGCCGCTTCTTGCCCACACCACCCAGCACATCAATCGCCACACGCAAACGCGCCCGACTCATATCCGGCCCGAGCAAGGTCATTGAATCCAGTACCGATATAGTCGAGGAGGTGCCCGCAATGGCAATAAAAAACGGAAACAGAAAATCACGGACTTTCAGATCCAGCTGCCCAGCCAGAGCAAACAAGCGCTGTTCAATTTCAGGCTTGTCCCAATGACGAATGGCTTCCAGCTGCCACAACCCAAACTGCAGGGTCTGCAACCGTTTTTCATCATCGTAAGCCTTGTGATCAAACTGCTCAGCAGTCAGCGCAGGCAAGCCAGACAAAAAATGCCCTGCCAGCGGCACAACATCCGAGAACACATCAACACGAGGCTGAACATGGGGCACCAGCGGCAGCATGTTTTCAGCACGCAAGCCCCAATTGGCGAATTGCTCACAAAAGGCCTCCGGTGACAAACCACGCAGCCACAGACTGTTCAGCCAGCGTAATTTATCGACATCAAATACCGGCCCACCCAAAGAGACACGCTTGATATCAAAATTGGCAAACATCTCATCACGACTGAACTGTTCACGCTCATCCGGCATCGACCAGCCCATACGCCCCAGATAATTCAGCAGCGCTTCCGGCATAAACCCCATGCGCTCATAAAACATGATAGAGGTTGGGTTTTTACGCTTGCTCAGCTTGGTTTTATCCGGATTGCGCAACAACGGCATATGACACAGCTGCGGCATTTCCCAACCAAAGTACTCATACAGCAGCTTGTGCTTGGGAGCAGAACTGATCCACTCTTCACCCCGAATCACATGGGTAATGGCCATCAAATGGTCATCGACTACGTTCGCCAGATGATACGTAGGCATACCATCGGATTTCAGCAAGATCTGCGCATCCACCTGTGCCAGGTCGAGTTCAATCGGGCCACGCAGCATGTCATTGACGACACAAATGCCGGCTTCCGGTACTCGCATACGCACAACAAAAGGAGCATTGTCTGCCTCACGGCGCGCCACTTCATCCGCAGGCAGTTCCAGGTCGGAGGCTTTTAATGCTGTATTTTTACCCTCGGCTTCACGCTGAATGCGCAAGTCATTCAACTCTGCTGCCGTGCGGTAACATTTGAATGCACAGCCTTTATCCAGCAGCTGCTGTACATGATCGAGGTAAATATCGCGACGCTCACTTTGGCGGTATGGCCCATGAGGGCCGCCCACATCCGGGCCTTCATCCCATTCCATCCCTAACCAGCGCAGGCTGTCGAGAATGGCCTGTTCGGACTCCGGCGAGCTGCGCTGCTGATCCGTATCTTCAATACGCAATAAAAACTGACCACCATGCTGGCGGGCAAATGCAAGATTGAAGAGTGCAATATAAGCGGTGCCAACGTGCGGATCGCCAGTTGGAGAAGGCGCAACTCGGGTGCGGACTGTCATGATGTCTCTCAAAACCAGATGAATTCAGCCCGGGATTATAGAGAAATAGACAGCAACTGGCACGGACTGTCGATCAATTCAGCCACGCCAAACCACTAAACCACAGAGACCTGGCGAGGTTCGGGATCGATAGACGCCAAGCATTCACCAACACAGTCACTCTGCAGATACGACGTGACCTTCTCCGCGATTCCGTGACATGCCTGTGTTATTCCATCTTCCACATAAAAATCACCGGCAACCAAGGCTTCTTGCTTCAGCCACTCGAGATAGCCACGCCGTATCGACAGCTCTGCCACATAATGGCAAGTCCAGAAGTGATCAAAATCCGGCTGCCCGTTGGCACACACCGCCAACACCGGATTGGCGTAAACAGCCTTGCCAATCACCAGCAAGGGAATACCGTGGTGAATGGCCGACAAACCAGAAGTGCTATTGATCGTAATCATACCGGCCGCATGGCGAGCCAATAACCCCAATGACCCGGTATCAATAATATCCACCCGATCGCCAACGCCCAGCCGTTGCGCCTCCTCGGCGATAAACGACAAGTAATCACAGTGGCCTCGCTCCAGAGGATGTATTTTGAAGACAAGGCGGGTATTTAAAGGCGCGGTGACTGCGAACGACCTCATAGAGGAAGAGATCAACCGCATTGAATTCCAGCCAAGCGCGGCTGCTTGCATATTAGAGTCCGCAGAAACTTGCAGTGGTACCAGAAAAAAATGCTTGTCCCAATGCTCAAGTAATCGCTGGATCGTGGCAAAATTATTTCCCTGGCCAGCCAAACGCCGATACGCATTCCGTCCCCAACGAAAACACTCTTCCCACCAGTGAAAGCGGCGATGAAAGAGCTGTTTTTGAGCACCAATACTCAAAAAAGTGCGAATGCCATAATACATCGCCCCATAACGGCTCATTTTTCCGAAACTTTTGTATGGCACTCCCACTTCCGTCGTTCTTTCTTGCGGAGAAAAAAACACATCAGGCGTCACACCAGCCAATGGCGAACTGGCATTATTACCACCCTCTTCCATCGTCACAAAACCAGGTCGGATATACCCCTCTTCAAGCGACAACACCCGGATACCCAAACGCTCCGCCAACTGCCGGGCAATACGATGAGCCGGACGCTCGGACCCAAACAAGATAATGACATCAGGACGAGAAACGTGAAGGTATTTTCTTAACCAACGGCGCCATTCAATAAACCCGCCACTGAAATAAATGCGATTCTTACGGCAGGAATACAGCAAGTCCGCCGGATTAAAACAAACCCGGTTGACATCCATACCTTCAGACGTCAAATAACGCTGCAATCGCTTGAAAAATGGCCCAACAGGCCCTTGCAGTAGCAATACCTTGCCGTTATCGGAAGCCGCTTTACTGCTCGGATGACTTTTTTTGGATAATGACTCAGCTTGCATCAATGCCTGATGCAAGTGTGATGCGTCATCCGTAACAACCTTCATTGACCTGGCTCCATACCAACCATCTCATTGCTCAAGTATCCATTCGTGGCACAAACACAAACAGCACATTCAAAAATACGCACCAACCCAACCAGGTCATCAACCAAACCAAGAGCCTGCCAGGTAGAGCGACAGCCTGCTTCGGCTTCTCCCAAATGGTGTCGTTCATACATTAAAAAGAGCATTTGCCATCCAAATCAACACGTTACCTGTCGTATTCCGTATTAGCTGTCAGAGTGACAAGCAATTATCATGCAACAATCCGGACATCATCAACAATGATCGACAAAATACCAAACCGATTTCAGAACTGATCTCACTGGAATTTGATGATACAGCATCTCGAAACACAGTACCGCGTGCCAGGTTCAAAAATCACACAAACAAGTTGTTATCCCCAATACTACTATCCGAATTTTTCACCCAACATACTTCCGCACGCTCAACATACCCCGTCACCCCCGAATTTCACAACCAGACCTCCAAGCGACACCCAAACAGACCAGCTTGATCACGGCCATGATCCAGTCAACCAGCCAGAACACAGCGCCCAGATGAATCCCGGCAAGCGGACAAAATCAGATGATTGATCCAACAGAAACTCAAGCCAGCAAAATGCCTGTTCGAGCGTTACGAATACAGCTCAGAATAGAAAAAAGAAGGGAATACAACAGATCACTTATTAAACGACTTCCAGGTCACTGCCCCGGGATAGAAGATAAATACTTCCACCAACCTGAAAAGCCCTTTCCAGAATTAACGGGATATTTGTAACGTCCCTGATCAGTATCCAGTGCAGCAAACAACTTTTGACCAAATGCGGAGACACCAATCCAGAAGGCACCACCTGCACACAAAAACAACGTATTCAGGATGACAGGATGATGAGTAACTTGCCGAACAAAAAAAGCCCCAGCTATTAAAAGCTAAGGGCTCTTTATTGAATAATGGCGGTGAGGGAGGGATTCGAACCCTCGATACCTTGCGGTATACACACTTTCCAGGCGTGCTCCTTCAGCCACTCGGACACCTCACCTTACGTCAGGAACTTACCCCCAACAGAGGCCGCGCAATATACTGATCTACACCTAGCGCGTCAACCAAAAATTGTTGTTTATTGGCAGCCGCTCTTAAGTCACCCACAACATCCAGCACTCACCCCTCCACTCAAGCCCCTTGGCCAAGCCGGCAACACCCCATCTCGCAATCCCGAAATGGGCCAGATTTGATGCAACCAAGTTCTGCTTGGCTTTGTCATCTTTTCTTCATAACCTCAAGACATATATCAACCAGCACCATTTTCATCACGGACTCTCCTTGATGCAGCTCACATTTACCGCTATACAGGCGATAGTAATTCATTTTATTCAGATTCAGGGTGGCGGCAGCCGAAAGTACCCATGGCAGAACTATGAGCGATTTAGTCGAAAACATTGATACAGCCCCCCGAACCACCCCCTACCCAGATTACATTGCGCGCATACTGGGCTACGGGACGGGCGCAGTGACGATTGCTGCCGGTATTTTCATCCACTACTGGCCTGAAAATTTTTGGACCGCCTTGGCATTCTGCCTGGTCTACCCACACCTGGTCGAAGTCATTGAGCGTCGCACTCCCTGGAATCGCGATACGGCTCTCACTTTCTGGACACAAATAGATGCCGCCATTACCGGCCTATTACTGGGACTCATTCACGCGCCCATTGAACTGACTCTCCCCGCCTTGCTAATGCTGAATACCAGTCTGATTCTGACAGGCAGCAAGGCCAGCTGGCTGTCTGGCGTATTGATTTCTGCAACCAGCATGATGGCTTCTTATCTCTGGCTCAGCTCATGGCAGGCCGATCTTATACCTAACACCCTGGTTATTGTTTGTGGTGTAGCAACCGCGATTTTTTTTGCTGCCCTGGCACTGTTCGCCAGACGCCAGAGCAACCAGATTGGCGCCATGCAGTATCGCCTGAAAAGCCAGATAGACCGCTTTCAGGAATTATCGACCCAGGTATCCCGATACGTCGCTCCGCAAGTAAGAGAATCTATTTTTAATGGTAAACGCGAAGCCAAGCTTGAGACGCAACGCAAAAAGCTGGTTATCTTTTTTTCTGATATCGTTGGCTTTTCTTCCTTGTCAGAACAAATGGAAGCCGAGCCTCTCACCGATCTACTGAATGGTTACCTGACTGACATGTCCGAAATCGCCATGAAGTATGGCGGCACCATCGACAAATTTATTGGTGATGGCATTATGATTTTTTTTGGCGACCCGAACACCAAAGGCGTCAAACGGGATGCCCTGGCATGTGTTGCCATGGCCATTGAAATGCGCCGCCATATGCTCAAGCTGAGAAAACACTGGACCGAACAAGGAATGACGACGCCATTACAAATCCGCATGGGCATCAATACCGGCTATTGCACCGTTGGTAACTTTGGCACCGAAAGCCGCATGGATTACACCATCGTTGGCAAAGAGGTAAACCTGGCCAGCCGACTTGAAAGTGCGGCTGATGCCGGAGAAATCCTTATCTCTCACGATACATTCTCATTGGTTAAAGACAAAATCATCTGTCGACAACGAGGAACTGCCATGGTGAAAGGGTTCCGTGATCCGGTACCGCTTTATCAGGTAGTCGATTACCGCCGGGATCTCGGCGCCAACTCCGGCTTTATGAATCATGAAACCGAAGGTTTTTCACTGTACCTGGAATCCGAGAAAGTACGTGATAGTGAGCGCAGCAAGGTCGCTGAAGCACTGGAACAGGCAGCCAGTAAACTAAGAAACCAGGTCAAAACCCGCGCCCCAGAACGACAAGCCCCGACCGCCCAGCAGCGTGCGGCCAAAGTCGCCGCACAGATGAAATCATCAAAATAAGCAACCGCCCCCAGACAACCTGCGCACCTCTTACTGACGAACGGTTCGGAAATTTTCCAGCGATACACCTTCAAGCGATGAGCGTACCGGGTTGATATCCAACCCTCCCCTGCGCACATAACGAGCACAAACGATCAAAGATTCAGGGTGGCAGAAGCGGTTGATATCCTGGAATATCTGCTCCACACATTGCTCATGAAAGCCCTGGTGCTGCCTCATCGACACCACATAAGCGAGAAAGGATTCAGGTACAATCACAGGGCCGCGATAATATACATACACGCTCCCCCAGTCTGGCTGCCCCGTCACCGGACAATTCGACTTCAGCAAGTGAGAGCACAACCAGCCATCAAATTCGCCATCTGCCGTCGCCAACAACGTACCATCGGGCTGATAGGCTGTAATAGTCACGTCCAGATCATCAACACACAGGGCTGTCGGTGCCGTGCCAAAGTCCAGTACATCCGGCAATGCCGTTAATTCAACCGTGACCGCACATCCCGCGACCGCCGATAAATCAGCCGCCATCCGGGCCTGGACATCCGCAGGAGAGTCAAACCGAGTCTGGTTATAGGAATTCAGATATAACTTGAAGGACTTGGATTCAATCAGGTTGGCACCTGTAGCCGGAATCCGAAACTCCCCCATCGCCACCACAGGCTTACCTTTTGCGTTCAGCCATGACAATTCATACGCATTCCAGATATCTTCACCATACACAGGCACAAAATTCCCCCCGACCAGACGGGAGCGGCCTTCCGCCCGAGGAATAGCAAACAATAAAGAGGCGTCATATTCATCCTTGTAAACAGACGACTTTCCCAGCGGGTTTAATTCAGAATCAATCGTTGCCATAACCTTTATTGCCTCATGCCAGTGCCGCGTTTGAGCAACCACAAACTATAGCTGCTCAGAATTACGATAAACACACCCATCATTAAAAATGAAAACACTACATCAACATCCGACACACCCAGAATGCCATAACGAAAGGTATTCACCATATATAAAATCGGATTCAGTTGGGATACCCACTGCCAATGCTCTGGCAGCAAACTGATCGAGTAAAAAACACCCCCCAGATACGTCAACGGTGTAATCACAAAAGTGGGAACAATCGCGATATCATCAAAAGTACGGGCATGCACCCCATTAATAAAGCCACCCAGTGAAAACAGCACCGCCGACAGCAAAACAATGCCGACCACAACGCCGATGTGATGAATCGTCAAATCGGTAAAATACAACGACAACAGAGTCACAATGACGCCCACCATAACTCCCCTGGCGACTCCCCCTGAGACAAACCCCAGCAGAATGGTGGCAGGATGAACCGGAGCCACCATCAATTCCTCGATACTCTGCTGGAATTTATTACTGAAAAACGATGAGGCCACATTGCCATACGCATTGGTAATCACACTCATCATAATCAGACCTGGCACGATAAAGGACATATAGTCCACGCCACCCATTTCGCCGATCCGGGAGCCGATCAGATTACCAAAAATCACAAAATACAAGGTCATCGTAATTGCAGGCGGCACCAGGGTTTGCTGCCAGATCCGCGTAAAACGGCGAACTTCTTTAACCACGATCGTCTTTAATGCCACCCACTGCACGGCCAAATGATTCATTGGTTATCTCCTTGCACCAGATCCACAAACAACTCTTCCAGACGATTGGATTTGGGCCGCATACTACGTACCAGACACCCCTTGGCAGACAAGGCCTCAAACACGCTATTGATACTCTGACCCTCCTTGACAACCACCTCGATGGTATCCTCTCCCACAACCCGGACAACCCATCCGGCCAGCTGCAAATCGGCAGGAGCTTGCGACATCAGGTCAAACACAAAGGTCTCAGACTTCATATTGGCCAGCAATGCACGAACACTGGTGCAGCGAACAATCTCCCCGCGATTGATAATCGCAATATTGCGACACAGTTGCTCCGCTTCTTCCAGGTAATGCGTAGTCAGAATAATGGTCGTGCCCGCTTCATTCAGCGCCTTCATAAAGGTCCACATCGAACGCCGCAGTTCAATATCAACCCCGGCGGTTGGCTCATCCAGAATCAGCACCTTGGGTTTGTGCACCAACGCACGAGCAATCATCAAGCGCCGCTTCATCCCACCAGACAACATCCTGGATGGCTCATCACGCTTATCCCACAGGTCCAGCTCTTTCAGCAGATATTCAGCGCTTGTTCGCGCTTCACGCCGACTCAGTCCAAAATATCCGGCCTGCGTGACCACAACATCTTCAACCTTTTCAAACTGGTTAAAATTAAACTCTTGCGGTACAACCCCCAAATTGAGACGGGCGCCAAATGACTGCTTATTGACGTCAAAGCCCATCACTTCAGCCAAGCCAGCCGTTTTTTGCACCAACCCCGATAAAATACCTAACGTGGTAGACTTGCCCGCACCATTCGGGCCCAGCAGGGCAAAAAAGTCCCCCTGCTCCACACTCAAATCAATCCCTTTGAGCGCCTGGAAACCATTGTCATACACTTTGGATAAGCCCTGAACTTTCAGTGCCGGAACCATACAAATCAACCTGTTTGAGAAAATACATGAGCGAACAACCGAACCACATCCGCTTGCTGCAAACACTAAAAAGCCGCTTGGCAGCGGCTAGTGAAAGCGAAGTCATCAGTACTGATATGATACACCAGCTTGAGTCTTTAATTGATCAGCTGACGCAACAGTCTGAAACAGCTTATGAAGATACCCGTCAATGGCTCAACAATCTGATGATGCACACTCCACAACTCGCCCCTGTTATTGATCGAGAACTGCTGTGGATCTTCGGTGGCGATTGCCTGCACTACCTAACCGATGAAGAAATAGACCAGTTTCAGCAACAGGATGAAGCACAATAAGGAAGCCGGGATACAACAGCTCAAGTGCGCCAATCACACCTGCACTTGAGCGGCGCTAAAACGCAGGTTTTTCGGCAAAAATACAATAAAAAAAGCCGACTCATTTCTGAATCGGCTTTTTAGAATCTGGAGCGGGAAACGAGATTCGAACTCGCGACCCCGACCTTGGCAAGGTCGTGCTCTACCAACTGAGCTATTCCCGCTTATCTCTTACATACTACTCTATCATAATATCAAGAGAGTGGCATCCCCAAGGGGATTCGAACCCCTGTTGCCGCCGTGAAAGGGCAGTGTCCTAGGCCTCTAGACGATGGGGACACAAAAAAACCAACAACTCACTACATTATCCATTTTGTGCGCTACACAAAAAATGGAGCGGGAAACGAGATTCGAACTCGCGACCCCGACCTTGGCAAGGTCGTGCTCTACCAACTGAGCTATTCCCGCATGACGCCTCTCTTGGTTGTCATACTCAAAGAGCATTCAAGAGAATGGCATCCCCAAGGGGATTCGAACCCCTGTTGCCGCCGTGAAAGGGCAGTGTCCTAGGCCTCTAGACGATGGGGACACAAAATCAATAACACCTTCATTCAGATCATTTACCCAGCACCAGGCTGATAAATGGAGCGGGAAACGAGATTCGAACTCGCGACCCCGACCTTGGCAAGGTCGTGCTCTACCAACTGAGCTATTCCCGCCTGTACCACCACTTGATCTACTAAAATGCACATCAAGAATATGGCATCCCCAAGGGGATTCGAACCCCTGTTGCCGCCGTGAAAGGGCAGTGTCCTAGGCCTCTAGACGATGGGGACGTCTCTGAAGTGGTGCGCATTTTACTTACCTTATTTTTTAATGCAAGCCCCTATCGAAAACAATTAGGCGCGACAGGTAGCTGCCAAGCTCATTGATGAGCCATAGAAACATACTTACACCACATCTACGCGGAGTTATAATGCCTTGACAATAACGGCGAGAAGCTTTGGTTGATGTTACTGGTATTTTTCAACATAATTGCAGGCAACAACGCTCTGAGTAACATACAACTCATCATACTCACCTTGAACACACTAGCAGGGCCCTTCTGAACACGTTGCCACTACCTACCGAAGCCTGCACCAACTCTGCATCGGAAGATGCTGAGCAGGCAGCCTTCAGGAAAGGAGTCACTCCCCAGCCCTGACAGGAGTAAATTTGGAAGTCATTTCATGCCTTAAAGAACGGCTACAAACAAAACTGGCACGCTTCAACCGACTCAGTATGTCAATACAAACCATGGAAATTCTGAATTACAGTTCCACTGCTCTACCAAACACCAATCCTTCTATATACCATAGAAATATTTTAGCTTTAATGCAGTGAATTAAATGGAAATTGCCAAGCAGAAAGAAACCATTCTTTATGTAAGTTTTTCGAAAAGAGGTCAATATTACGCCAATGATGCCTCGGCTCGATATCGCTGCATCTATCAAGCCATGAAAAACTCGGCCAATGGCATTAAAAGTGACATAATTCATATGTCAGAAATAAAAAAAATCTCTCTGAAAAATTATTCAAAGATAATATTTCATCGCCCAAGAATATCAAGAAAACTGATTAAAGTTATAAAAAATATTTACAATCTTGGTATTACGGCAGAAGCTGATTTTGATGATCTATTATTTAGACCAGACTTGGCCTATTCCTCTCCAATGGTTCTCTGCAACAAAGAAAGCTTGGCGTCAGCAAAAAAGAATGCGCGGCGCTCCAAAGCTGCGCTACTGTTATTCCATCGTTGCCACATGTCAACTACAGAGCTCATCAAGGCAGCAAAAGAAATTCATCCACAATGCCTCTACTATTTCACACCAAACCAGATACCATCTTTCGAAAAACCGGTTCAAAACAATTCTATCAAAGACAGATTCAACAACAAAATAATTCGATATTTTCCAGGAACAGCTAACCATACCAGCAACTTCAAAGTAATAGAATCTGCTTTAGAAAACTGGATTAAAAAAAATTCAGATACAAAACTGCATATCATCGGAGATATTGGAATACCTCCAACATTAGAAAATCTAGACCGAGTATCTACAACTAAAAAACTACCTTATAACGAGCTAAGCCAGTATATTGACAGCAGCTGGATAACCATTGCTCCATTATTAAAAAACCCGTTTAACAACTGCAAAAGTGCCTTGAAATTCTGGGAGAGCGCAGCCCTTGGAGTACCAGTCGTAGCCTCCCAAAATCCAGATTTCGACAGATATTTTTGCGATGGATTAAAACTATTCAACAGTCAGGACGAATTTGAATTGGCACTAAAGACTCTCAGCAACAAAAAACAATATCACCAAGCATCTCTGAGCGCATTACAGGCCTCTGAAAATGCGTATTTCTATTGTCCTGATGATATAGTCAAAAAATTTGACAGCGACACCTCCATTCGCAGCTTCAACAAGTTAAACACCAGAAAAGAAAACCACCATCGCTATAAAAAACAACAAAAAAAATTCAAAAAACTTATTCGATCACCAAAACAGTTTTTCAAAGATTCAACTCTGAATCCGTTCAGAAGTTCCAGAAGAAAATCCGCAACTTGAGCTGTCAGAATAAGCTGATATTAAACCCAAACAAAGAGAAGAAAAACAACTGTAACAGTGGCGGCCTGATTAATGATTTATCGGACAAGCATATTGAAAATACTGCGATCATCTACAACAAAATAACACCTACGTATACCAAAAAATGAAAAACCGGCCATAGCCGGTTTTCTTAAGGTAAATCTGTGATTTTACTAGCAATTGATTTTTAAACTTAAAAAACAATTAAAACACCCACTTATTATCTTCAAAATCACAATTCATCCGCCCCAAACATAAAAATCAGTTCCTTTTACCCTAACCGTAAAACTATCCAGATCAGTATCTTTTGGTACTGGATACTTAAATCCTGACATCATTATATCTGTCATGTTTTTTTCTACGAGATCTGGGCGTTTTATATTTAGATTACACTCTTCTTCTTCGTCATTATAAGCTATCACAAGCACTATGTCGGCCATTGAATCAGAAATCACCCAACCCGCAATATTTTCAGCGGACTTATCAATAGCAAACTGAATATACGAGTAATAATGAGTTTTCTCTGCCAATTCTTTAATCAGAAAAGATATCCCAGTACGAATAGATAAAGAGTGTTTAAACAGATCAAATGATATAGCCTGATTCAAATCATGCTCTTTAAAATATGCCAATCCTTTCTCTCGAGTCGCTGAGCCTGCACCGGATCCTTTTCGGCTTTTCTTATCGAAGTGTTCTTTATACGATTTAACAACAAAGTGAGCGACGTAAAGTTTTTTATTATTAATATTTACCGTAAATGGAGATGGTTGATCAATCACATTAGCAGATCGTTCTAACATTGCTGATGAAAAAACTGCACGTTCAATGTTCTCATTATAAAAAGAGCCCGATGTAATAGCACAATGATGTATCCGCATATCACCAATAAGGTCACATTTAACCAGTGTTTTTATATGAGAATTCCGAGGCTCATTAACCCTGGAGCAGCGACTGAACCTTTCAACAACTAGCCCTTGCCCAGGCAATTTTCGACCAGATGATCCAAATATTCTCCAATTTAATACAAACCCAGCGAAATCATCATTATTTTCCGCTCGTTTTATCCAGTCTTTTAAACCCTTACCAGTTTCATTAACCAAAAACTCATCGGCATCCAGAAACAAAAAGTAATCATAGTCTTTTGAATACTCTTTTATAATTCTGTCATATGCTGGTTTTTGAACACCAATTTCTTGAGAAACACGCGGATGATGGATACGATGTATAATCCCCGCCTGATCCAATGCTTCCAGCAACTCGCTGCTACCATCATCACTGACATTATCAGCAATAAAAAAATCATCTACACCGAGCACATAGCGATGATACGCAATCCACTCCAGTATATATTCTGCTTCATTTTTAAGAATTGAAACTATTGCAACCTTCATCTATCACGCCCCTAGCAAAGATATATCGGTATAATCGAATCGGCAACCATAAAGGGACTTTTCACCAATCAATGAAAGATTATTATTATAAAATTCATCTGTTTTAAGACGGTCTCCCCATTTATTCTGCATAAACTCAACCTCACTGGCAAAACGCTGCTGTTTCTCCGGAGTATCTTCGTATCCCCGACTCAAAGACTCATGATGATACAAAAGTACATGGGGAGTCCAGATATTTCGGTAACCGGAAAAATGCACTTTGGCGCAAAAGTCTACATCATTGAAGGCGACAGCAAGATGATCCTCATCAAACCCTTCCACCTCATCAAAAACGGTTTTTTTCACCGCAAGACATGCAGCCGTCACCGCGCTGGTCTGCCGAACGACTGCTAACTGTGCATCTTCACCCGGAGAATCCTGGGGTAGCAGCTTGAATTGATGCCCTGCAACACCTCCTGATCCCAAAAGAATGCCAGCATGCTGAATCAGCCCATTGCTGTACAGTAACTTTCCGCCCACGCAACCCACCCCGGGACGCATGGCATGGGCAACAAGCTCTTCAAGCCAGGCACCGTCAATCACCTCTACATCATTATTCAACAGAACAACAACGTCACCCTGAGCATATCGAACGGCATAATTATTAATCGCAGAATAGTTAAATGGGTGAGGATACTCCAGCAGTCTCACCATTCCTTTTGAATCAAGTTCTTTGAAATACGCAATATCCTTTGGATCATCAGAATTATTATCGACAAGGATTATTTCAAAATTCTTATGCGTTGTTTTCTCATATATAGACTCAACTGCACAACGAACCAGATCGCCACCATTTTTTGTTGGCATTATAATAGATACCTTGATATCGGGGCGCCTTTTCCATATCACCCGATATGTATTTGGAACATCACCAGGTTCCACGCTATCAACCAAAGTATTACTGGAAAGTACATCCGATACCGCTTTCAAACCAGATACAGCAGTATAACTTTTCTGATCGGATGCCAAGGCTGTAGAGCCTTCAACCATACGCCAATGATATAAAATAAATGGAATATGAATAACACCTTTCCGATTCCAGTTAATGGCATCAAGGCACCGCAAAACAAGATCGTGATCCTGACTCCCTTCAACTCCTTTTCTAAGCCCTCCAACACGACGCACCAAATCCGTTCGAATCACAGACATATGCGACATATAATTTTGAGCCAATATTCGCTCAGGATCAAAACCAGACTTGAAATGGGGATCTATTCGACGCCCCAAAGCGTCTATTTTATCTTCGTCCGAATAAAAAATATCCGCCTCAGGATTCCTGACAATTTCATCTGCGACAACCTCCAGAGCATACGGCGATAATTCATCATCATGATCCATAAATACAATATAATCACCTGTTGCCAATGCTAGTGCATCATTGGTTGCGACAGAGATATGACCATTTTGCTCCCGAAAAACGACTTTGACCCGATTATCTTGGCTTTGAAGGTCAACCATCATTTCCTTCAACTCATCCAAACCAGAGCAATCATCTGCCAAACACAGCTCCAATTTCTGATAGCTCTGCGATAGCACCGATTGCACACATCGACGAAATAATTCCAGGTCCGGTTTATACACCGGAATCACCACAGACAACATTGGCATATCAGTATCTGATGCCAGCGTATTACATTGCTCCAATCGTTTTTGAACGAGTCCACCCTCTACCAGGGCCATCCACTCTGAATACCCGGAAAATTTGAGTTTAAATATTTCATTATATTCTGACATGCCACCCGACAATTTTCTGGATGCCAATTTTTTGTCAATCAAGCGCTTGGCATTAGAAGAGCTTAGCTTCACCATAGAGAAGTGCTCAATATCGAAATTGCACTGACAGCTCATAGGATCAAATCTTACCCGTGAGCCTTTGGGAAAATAGGCAACGCGTTTGACAAGTTTTCCTGTCATGTAAATCAAGTTATAGCTGTTCTCTTCCGAACAACCATCTCCGACATCGTAATAGAATTTCGACTCTTGAGCAGGAATATCTGAGTTAATACATAATTCTATCATGTACCAACCACTTAAAAGTTTCGGCAAATAGAATTGAGGATCCGATCCAGTAGCTGTGTAATGGCCAACATCGCGCTCTGCCAGATCTCCACCCATCTCCATGGAAAATCTGAAATCTATTTCAAAAAACTTCTTTCTAATTCCTTTCAACATAAAACCAATCTCTTTACAAGGCAAGTGCGACAGCCGCAGACACTGCAATTTGATATATAACCTGACTTATATCCTTGGTCAGCTGCAGAGCCTTAAGCTTGGGCTTGGCAAGAACAAATATTTCATCACCGGGCCGGACTAGTTTTCTATCACCCAAATCAGATGACGCTTGAACAAAGGTACCATTACTTTTCATAATTAAAACATTTAGTCCTGATAATTTGCTCATTGCGCCACCAGCCTGATCTACATAATTTTTAACATTCATTTTCGGCTGGTAAGAAACAGCAGTAGGAAACAGAACCTCCCCATGAATCATGACGAGGTTTCTTTTAATTGGCACAACAACTTTATCACCCTGGTCAAGCACAATTTGAGCTGGATCATACCCGTCAAGCAATACAACCTGTCCTTTCGGCTGTATTTTTTTTGCCCGCTCAACCCATTGCAAAACTGTCTCTGCTTCTGCTTTTCTAAGTTCTGCGGTTTCTTTTGTTGCCGATCTGGCAGTCAACACACTTTGCTCAAGAGCAGATAGCGATGCCATCAGCATTTCTTTCTGGCGATTGGCCACAGATTTCCGATAAAGCTGAAGGGAATTACGATCAGACAGAGTCGAAAATTCAATTCTATTAATAAGGTCATCCAAGGTACTGCCCCATGGGAGCACCATTTCTGTAGAAGAGTTGTGCTCACCGAGCACCTCAACACTGATACTCTTAGGCCGCAATTGAGATGATATTTTCACGGTTGAACCAGCTTTGACAACCACATCATTTATATCTTCAAGAGAATACTGATAGGCATTGATATCCGTCCCACTTGGCTCAAGCAGAGTAACGTGTGTCGCTGACTCATTTAACGCCACATAATCTATAATTGTTGTTAACAGCTCCCTGTCATCCCTCAATTCAAACTTGCCATTAAACCCGGCTCCACCTTCAACTTCTATATAACCAGAACGAGAGCCAACTAAAATCAAATCTCCGTTCTGAAGTTGAACATCGGGCATTTCCCCTCTTTTCAAAAACCGATACAGGTCTATTCTGGAAACTTCATCCCCCTGACGAATAACCCGTACGTTTCTATAACCACCAAGATCTCTTTTAATCCCGCCTGCGGCGTCAATATATCGTAGAATGCTATCGGCACTTTGCCCTTCATATACACCTGGTTTCTCTACCATTCCGGACACAAATACTTTCACCGTTTGGCTACCCATCAAGGTAACATAGGCATCGACATTAGACTTGAAAACGCGCTTTATCGACTTGAGAACGACCTCGTTAAGTGATTTATTCTCTACTCCCTGAACATTAATAGGACCAACTCTGGGAATAAATATATTTCCTCTCGGGTCAACGATAACTTCCCCTTGAAAGTCAACTCCTCCCCAAATTTGGACTAACAAAGTATCACCCTGGCTCACCTTGTAAACCGGGTTAAGCCCATTAAAAGAAGTCTCACCAAACCCTCCCTCAAATAGCCAATCAGCGTAAAGCGGTGCAGAGGGAGTGGCATCCAATTGCATACTGGATTCAGAATCATCTACCCCTTGGGATACTTCAAGAGCATTAACGACCACCCCGAAAAACAACAGCATTGAAGCCAACAGAAAATTCATCATTTATTCCTTATGCTCCCTGATAATAGCCACCAAAAGAGAAATCAGACCAAATATTAATATTAGAATAAGTAACCATGTCACCAATTTATGAAGCTTATTAGGATATTTCGGCTCATCCGTCACACTAGGATTTTCTACAATAAGCAGATGCTTTAATTTTTGAACAGCCTGACTCCTGACAGAATCCAGACTGACTAGCGCCGAGCGATATAAATCAGATGTCATTTCTACCGACATCGAAAGCTCCTGATACTCAACAGTAAGGCGATTCAAGCCATTATTATCTGAATCAGTCACTTTCTTTTTCTCCTCTTCTAACTGACGATTCAAAGCTGAAAGAAGATTTTTCTGTGCCAATACCTCGGTTGTATTATCATGCATAACAGCCTGAAGCTCTTTAAGCTTGGCCTTCTGTTTGATAATCGAGATTTGAAGCTCGTTTATACCAGTTACGATACCCCCACCTTCCTCTTGAGGACTCAACAGTTTATTAGTTTCCTGAAAAACAATCAGCTTTGTCTGCCATTCAGATAGCAGACCATGAGCGCGAACAACCTCTTCTCTGGCATACTCAACTTGTTCTTTGAACATTTTATCGCCAATATTATTGATAAACACTTCACTGAGATCAATTATTTTATCGGCAACCAATTTCGCATATTCCGGATCAAAAGCCTGAACTTCAACCGTTAATATACCCGACACTTCGTCATGGGAGATGAGAATATGTTTCTTATAATACTCATAATATTGCTCTATCGTAGAATCGATTGGCAGTTTACTGAAAAAATCTATATTTTCATTCTGGTAGTGAGCTCTCAAGCCCACTTCTGAATCCAGTTTCAGAGCCAAATTTCTTGAGCTAATATAGGCTTTGACAAGCAGTGCGTCATTGGTACCTGAACCAAATCCAGCAAAAATTGACAGACCACTCACACTGGATTGAGAACCCGATTCTTTAACCACGAATTGAGATTCTGAAATAAACCTTGGAGAAGAAAAGGCCAAGTAATATATCGCAATCAAGGAATACAAAACAAAGAATGCAATAAAAAACATATTCTTTTTAAAGAATACCCCCATCCAATTGCTTCCATTTTCCTTGTTTGCATCTTCTTTGATCACATCTGCCTTAACATTATCCTCACGCACTTTTTCATCATCGGCAGGGTCTTTAAAAACATTAAATTCTGGGTGTACAAAACGTTCCCGGATCAGCTTGGCACGCTCATACTGATTTTGTTTATGTGTTCTATTTTGCTTCATAATAGCAATCCACCCACCTCATTATGAAGCATTTCCATAATAACTAATTGCATCATCAATATTTTCAAAATATTTAAGCCCACCATTATGTATAACCAACCCGGCACTACAAAAGTTCTTAAGCTGGCTAATAGAATGATTAACCATAACAATACGAGTTGAAGCAAATCGTTTTTTAAGCAAAGTCGCTGCTTTATTTTTAAATTTCGCATCCCCAACTGCGGTTATTTCATCAATCAGGAGTACATCAAAATCAAAATCTAAAGCTATAGTTATTCCCAACAAGACCCGAGATCGCATACCAGACGAATAACTTTTCATTGGCTCATCAAAGTATGATCCAATTTCAGCAAACTCTTCTACCTTGGCTTCCATTTGACAGGTATTTTTAATACCATGAATACGGGCAACAAAACGAGCGTTTTCTCTACCAGTCATGCTACCTTGAATCCCCCCCTGAAGACCAAGAGGCCATGAAATCCTTAAATCAGAGATAATATTTCCAGAACTTGGATACTCAGACCCACCCAGCATTCTAATAAATGTGGATTTACCTGCGCCATTCCTGCCAAGAACACCAATATTCTTATCCATCGGTATTTGGAAATCAATATTTTTGAAAATATAATGACGTCCAGATTTTGTTGGATACCATTTTGATATATTTTCAAGCCTTATCATGATGAAACCAACTTCGTTCTATAAGAAACAAAAAGAAGCATCCCAATAAAATCAGCAATAATTACAACTTTCACAACAAATTCCAATGAGGAGAATCCAGGATCATATCCATAAAAATAAGATTCTCGAATCAATTCAAGACAATGAAATGCTGGATTCCAGTCAAGTAACCCCCAGTATTGAGTCGGGACCATGGAGGCACTAAAAAACACACCAGAAACAATCATCATTGGTGTCATTATAACGCCTACAACTTTAGACATATCTGGAAAATATTCAAATAAAACACATAAAATAAGAGCAATTCCGACCGCCAGGGCCACCAATAAAAATATTGCCAGCAAAACCCCAGGGAGAGATACGGGTGTAACCTTGTACCCCAAAAACCAGTACATTGAAAGCATAAGTGTTACAAAAACAATTGCCATCGTCGCCAACTCGATAAGTAAGCGTGTAATAATTGGGTCAATAGGCTCGACTTGCCGGTATGCCATAAGGCCTTTATTGGACAGAACAGCATTACTTAATTGAGAAATAAGTTTGGTGAACAATTTAAAAGGAACCAGGCCTACAAGCATTAAAACCGGAATCTCTACGCCTGACAGACTGGTACGCCCCATTAGAGAAAAGATAGTCGTCAACACAGCCGCCTGCCCTGCCGGCTCAGCAATGGCCCAGAAATAACCCAAACGACTTCCACCGAAACGAGTACGTAATTCCCGGATAAAAAGCGCGTACACCGTATCTCTCATAATCTGCAACGATGATCGTGTTGGTCGGCGTTCAATCACAGATTTTTTCAACCTTTATTGGATCTCTTGGCATCAAGCAGGCTTCAAAGCACAAATTCTTTCAACTTACAAACCATAATCAGTATCCGCTTTGAAAATAATTGTCGCTGAGTATACACAAAAATTTCCTGCCAAAAAGTGTCAAGTAATATCAATTACTACAATTAGGTAGCCTGATTCACAGTATGGAATACAAGAGAAGCTGAGTTTATACAGAACCTCAGTCCGGTGGGGGCTGGGCCATCATCAAACACATGCCCGAGATGTGCATCACAGGTTGCACAAAGCACTTCCGTTCGCACCATACCATGAGATCGGTCGGTACGCTTGTCCACAGCACCGTCCAGCTCCTGATAAAAGCTGGGCCAGCCGCACCCGGCATCGAACTTGGTATCGGACACAAATAACGGCTCACCACAACAAGTGCAGCAGTACACCCCCAGGTCTTCTGTTTTATAGTACTGGCCAGTAAAAGGCCGCTCGGTTCCAGCTTCCCGAGTGACAAAGTAGGTATGAGGATCAAGTAAAGCTCGCCATTCCTCTGCGCTGCGCTCTACTCTGCGGCCGCTTCGCTCTTTTTGGGTGTTATCGGTCTTGCTGGTCATCGCTCATTTCCTCTTACTTGTTACGCCACAGGTGACATCAAACCTTACCTTTCCGGCAGACAATATCATCCTTCCAGATTTATGGTCGATCCATTGCCATTACCGCAACCATCCCCTCTCGGGGACTTTAAGCTTTACGATCTCGGGAGTATCATTTCTGCCCTGCCGATCAGGCGTTACACGACGACATCGGCTGATTCCCTACTTTTTATTCGGTTGCACTGTAGCTTCTATACACCTACAGAACCCGATTCATACACAGGCCCCCTTTAATGCAGGAAGTTCGCAAGTCCAACAAGCTAGCCAATGTTTTTTACGACCTCAGAGGCCCGGTTCTTCAGGCCGCCAAACGGATGGAAGAAGAAGGTCACCGCATCCTCAAGTTAAATATAGGCAACCCTAAACCGTTTGGTCTCGATGCCCCCGAAGAAATCATCCAGGATGTTATTCATAACCTGCCTGATTCCGAGGGTTACGCCGACTCCAAGGGACTTTTTTCTGCTCGCAAAGCCATCATGCAATACGCCCAGCAGAAAAACATTGCTAACGTTGGCTTGGAAGACATTATCGTTGGTAATGGCGTCAGTGAGCTGATTGTCGCCTCAATGCAAGGCTTGTTGAACAACGGTGATGAAGTGCTGGTTCCCGCTCCGGATTACCCGTTATGGACGGGTGCAGTTGCCCTCGCCGGAGGACGGGCCGTCCATTACATCTGTGACGAGCAATCGGAGTGGTATCCCGATCTCGACGACATACGTGCCAAAATCACAGACCGTACCCGCGCCATGGTGCTGATCAACCCCAACAATCCAACGGGGGCGGTGTACCCGACCGAGTTGCTGCTGGGTATGCTGGAGATCGCCAGAGAGCATGGGCTGATCGTATTTTCAGATGAAATCTACGACAAAATCCTTTTCGATGGCGTCACTCACACGTCAACAGCCTCCCTGGCGGATGATTTGTTGATTATCACGTTTAACGGTTTATCCAAAAACTACCGCCTGGCGGGTTTTCGTTCCGGCTGGATGATTATCAGTGGTGCCAGACACAAAGCCAGAGATTATATCGAAGGCTTGGAAATGCTGGCTTCAATGAGGCTATGCGCCAATGTACCTGCCATGTACGCAATCCAGACTGCGCTGGGAGGTTATCAAAGTATCGACGACCTCGTAGCAAAGGGCGGCCGGATTTGCCAACAACGGGACATTGCCTGGGAAACGCTCAATAATATCCCCGGGGTCAGCTGCGTCAAACCCAAAGGAGCCTTGTATTGCTTTCCCAAAGTAGATAAGGATAGATTCAACATTCTGGATGATGAGCGCATGGTGCTGGACTTGCTGGAACAGCAAAAAATCCTGGTCGTGCATGGCACTGCCTTTAACTGGAAGTCGCCCGATCATTTTCGTGTGGTATTTTTACCAAGACCAGAGGATCTGTCACTGGCAATGAGCCGGATTGATCAATTTTTCCGGGGTTATACCCCTGTCTGAAATCATTATTTGACCCATTGGAATCGGCCATGCTTGACGTTCATATCGACGATTTTTTCAAGGACTGCGCAACCATCCTGCTGATAGGCTTCAAGCATTTCCCCCGGCCCCATACCCTCTTTGTTGAGGATATTTCCGGGCCGGACCAGATGGACGATTTTGGCCTGCACAGCAACCGCCATCTGTCGGCCATGGGCACTTTGAGCTGGTTAAAAGAGGAAGGCTACATACGTTTCAGCGGCCAGGATCGGCAAGAATCCATCGATGACTTTGTCTTGACCAGCAAGGCGCTGATGCGACTGCTGTCCTCATCCAAAAACACCTCTCCAAGCGCTGACAATACAACAGCAGAAACACCAACACCGGTGATACAGGTATTGGAATTTGCTCGTTTGCAGAATGACACGACCTGGATCAGCCAGATCATTCAGACCAACCTGATCACTCCCTGATCCGGCAATAGCCACCCTGTGGTGTTATTTGGTCCGGACGGCAAACCCGGCTGATGCCAGCAGTTGCTGCAAATCAACACACTTGGCTGGCACGCCAACCTTCATGGTAGGTATATCACGACGCAACGGATAATCCCGGCGCAAGCGATCAAACGTCTGCTTGACATTCTCAGCCCGCGACATGGCCGAGCGCATTTTGCCGTCGTCAACCCGTATTTCATAGGATGCACGAATGGCAGTCCGTAACGCCTGGTTTAACGGCACCTGATCAGAAAAATTGACGCGCCGAATACCCGGTTCTGGTAAGAACTGTGCCAGCTTGCGCCGTATTGGCAACCCGAGAAAATCACATACAGCCTGATAGATCATTTCCGTACCACGCATTTTTCCATCCAGGGAATAACCAGCAATATGTGGTGTCGCCAACATACACCGATGCATCAAGGCAATATCCAGATCAGGCTCTTTTTCCCACACATCCAGAATCGCTTCAAAATCACCATGCGCCCGGAGGTGTGCCAATAGTTCCGTATTGTTAACTACTGCCCCCCGACTACTGTTGATCAGACAGGCATCCGGCTTCATCTGATCCAGCTGTTCAGCCCCAATCAGGTGATAAGTAGGAAATTCGCCATCGCGGACCAACGGCGTATGCAAGCTGACAATGTCCGCCTGCAATACTTCCTCCAGTGACGACAGTGGCCCGACGTCGGCTGCCTCTTTGAATGGATCGGTTGCAACCACGGTGACACCCATTTCCTCAAGTCGTCGGCGCAGGCACAAACCAACATTACCAACACCAATAATGCCCACTGAAAGATCAGCAAAGACGATGCCACGCACATCCACCAGCACACTGATAGCACTCAAGACATAATCCACTACCGCTTGTGCATTACAGCCAGGCGCACTGGCAAAACCGATGTTTTCCTGCTGTAAATAATCAAGATCAACATGATCTGTACCAATGGTGGCGGTACCAACAAATTTGACCGAAGTCCCTGCCAACAAGGCTTCGTTGACCCGGGTCACCGACCGTACCAGCAAAATATCGATATCCAGTAATTGGTCTGATGTCAGGTTGCGGCCATCAAGGCGCCGAATCTCACCAAATTCAGAAAAAAAAGAATCGACAAGAGGGATGTTTTCGTCAGCGGCTATTCGCACAAGGGTATTATCCAATTGAGGTACAGACAAACATTCTGTCAAGCCACACCCGTCATTACAATGGTCACCGGGTCCGACCAAAGAACAAGCTGGCAGTCTCACTGGAGTGTATTGCGAATAACAATCATCCCGGCGCAGCCCATTTCCCCGGTGAATAATCGTTATCGGTAAGAACCCTGACATCAAAAGCAATTACGACTATTGGATTCCTTAACCGAAAGGCTGTAATCGAGTATACTGCCGCCCCTGAATTCCCAATGGAACAACACAATCTGAAGGTTGCCGGCACCCTCACAAGGGGAACCCGGGTGAATCTGAAGATTCATAGAGATGAGGAAAACACCGTGTTAGAAGCTTATCGTGCTCACGTTGCTGAGAGAGCAGAGCAAGGCATCCCACCCAAAGCGCTGGATGCTGAACAGACCGCCGCTCTGGTCGACCTGCTGAAATCGCCACCTGCTGGCGAAGAAGAAACTCTGGTTGATCTGCTGGAAAACCGCATTCCACCCGGTGTTGATGAAGCCGCTTATGTTAAAGCCGGTTTCCTGAGCGCCATTGCCAAAGGTGATGCGACCTCTCCTCTGGTTTCCAAAGAGAAGGCCGTCCAATTACTTGGCATGATGCAAGGCGGTTACAACATCGCCACTCTGGTGGAACTGCTGGATGACGCTGACCTGGCTGAACTGGCCGGAAAAGAGCTGAAATCCACCCTGCTGATGTTTGATGCCTTTAATGACGTCAAAGACAAAATGGACGCTGGCAACGCCGTTGCCAAATCCATCATGGAATCCTGGGCCAACGCCGAATGGTTCACCCAAAAAGATAAAGTCGCCGAAAGCATCAAGATGACCGTATTCAAGGTCACTGGCGAAACCAACACCGATGACCTGTCTCCAGCTCCAGATGCATGGTCCCGCCCTGATATTCCTCTGCATGCGCGCGCAGCCTATAAAATGACTCGCGACGGTTTGACACCTGAAGAACACGGCGTCACCGGCCCAATGAGCCAAATCGAGGAAATCAAGGCCAAAGGCCTGCCAGTTGCTTTTGTTGGAGACGTTGTGGGTACTGGTTCTTCCCGTAAATCCGCCACCAACTCCGTACTGTGGTTCTTTGGTGACGACCTGCCTGGCGTTCCCAACAAACGCGGTGGTGGTGTGTGTATCGGTTCCAAAGTAGCACCTATCTTCTTCAACACCATGGAAGATGCCGGCGCGCTGGTCTTCGAAGCACCTGTTGACAATATGAACATGGGCGACGTGATTGATATCCGTCCATACGAAGGCAAAATTCTGAACGAAGCCGGAGAAGTCATCTCTGAATTCAAATTCAAGTCAGATGTTATTCTGGATGAAGTTCAGGCCGGTGGCCGTATTCCACTGATCATTGGTCGTGGTCTGACTACCAAAGCACGCGAAGCACTGGGTTTGGGCGCGACTGACCTGTTCCGTCTGCCAGTTGATCCTGTCGATTCCGGCAAAGGCTTCTCTCTGGCCCAGAAAATGGTTGGTAAAGCCTGTGGTCTGGAAGAAGGACAGGGTGTACGCCCAGGCACTTACTGCGAACCCAAAATGACTACTGTCGGTTCTCAGGACACTACCGGTCCAATGACCCGTGATGAACTGAAAGATCTGGCTTGTCTTGGTTTCTCTGCCGACCTGGTAATGCAATCCTTCTGTCACACAGCGGCCTATCCAAAACCGATTGACGTTGCCATGCAGCACAGCCTGCCTGACTTCATCATGACCCGTGGTGGCGTTTCACTGCGTCCTGGCGACGGTATCATCCACTCCTGGCTGAACCGTATGTTGCTGCCAGATACCGTTGGTACCGGTGGTGACTCACACACCCGTTTCCCAATGGGTATCTCTTTCCCTGCCGGTTCCGGTCTGGTGGCTTTCGCCGCAGCAACCGGTGTGATGCCTCTGGATATGCCTGAGTCCATCCTGGTTCGTTTCAGCGGCACCATGCAACCAGGCATTACCCTGCGTGATCTGGTACACGCCATTCCGCTGTACGGTATCAAGCAAGGCATCCTGACGGTTGAGAAGAAAGGCAAGATCAACGAATTCTCTGGTCGCGTACTGGAAATCGAAGGTCTGGATCAGCTGACCGTTGAACAGGCATTTGAGCTGTCCGACGCTTCTGCTGAACGCTCCGCTGCAGGTTGTACTGTAACCCTGTCTGAAGAGTCCGTTGCTGAATACCTGAAATCCAACATCGTTATGTTGCGCTGGATGATTTCTGAAGGTTATGGCGATCCACGCACTCTGGAACGTCGTGCCCAAGCCATGGAAGCATGGCTGGCAGATCCAAAACTGATGCGTGCAGACGCAGATGCCGAATACGCTCACATCGTTGAAATCAACCTTGACGAAATCAAAGAGCCTATCGTTTGCTGCCCGAACGATCCGGATGATGCCAAAACATTGTCTGACGTTGCTGGCGTCAAAGTCGACGAAGTATTCGTTGGTTCTTGTATGACCAACATCGGTCACTTCCGTGCCGCTGGTAAACTGCTGTCCCAGCACAAAGGTGGTTTGGCCACTCGCTTCTGGATGTCTCCACCGACCAAGATGGATGAAGCCCAGTTGATGGAAGAAGGCTACTTCAACATCTACGGTACTTCCGGTGTTCGTACTGAAATGCCAGGGTGTTCTCTGTGTATGGGTAACCAGGCACGGGTTCAAGCTGGCACCACCGTACTGTCTACCTCTACCCGTAACTTCCCGAACCGTCTGGGTGATGGCGCCAACGTCTACCTGACCTCAGCGGAACTGGCTTCCGTTGGTGCGATTCTGGGCAAACTGCCAACCACCGAAGAGTACATGGAATACGCCAACAAGCTGAACAGCATGTCGGCTGATATCTACAAGTACCTGAACTTCGACAAGATGGACGAGTACACCAAAAAAGCAGCCACCGCTGTTATCGCTTCTGACAAGTAATCCCGCCAACAGCACCGGCCTTTGCCGGTGCTGTTGACTCGATAAAAATCACAGGCAAATAAAAAACCCCGATACTGACTTCAGCATCGGGGTTTTTTATTGCTTGCCCACTGGCCCCTCAAGGGTAACGGAGCAATCCTGACCGCGCAGGGTTAATCAATATCCCGCACCGCACGAGCGACCGCGGTGTAGTCATACTCCCCTTTCGATACCGCTTCTTCACCGCCACTCTGGAAGTCAACCACCCGGGCCGTATCCGGTGATGAGACATAGGTGGTCGATGACCAGTACTTCACCACATAATTGTCCGTATCGATCCAGATAACCGCATCATTGATTGCAAAGCTCGAACAGTTACGCTCCACCAGCGTTCTGAGTTCATTGATGTTAGGCAAACGCCAGTCGCTATAATCCCCCAGAACCAGCTCGGAGGCGTAATTCAACGCCAATGACCAGCTGAGGTAACCCTGTTCGTCTTCATCCTCACCAACACAATCGCCGTCCGTCCAGGTCATGTTCAAAGGACACATGGACCACATCAACCCGGCGTCGGCGTCGGTCACTGTGCCATCATCGTTATCCGTCAAATCTCCCAAAGACAGACACTCATTATCAGAATCAGCCACTGCCACTGAAGACAACAGCGCAGCCATAGCAAGACACCCTATATTTAATCGCACAAGCTATTCCTCTCCAACGACCAGACGAATCGATCGATAAATTCCGACCGAGGAACTTTCCATCGACGTCAATGTGACATCACCATCCGAGAAATCAACCACCCAGGCCTTGACGCCGTCATAGTTGATATCCGACGTCCAGTAGCCTTGTTTTGATACATAACGGGTATTAGGGAACAGGTCAGTATCAATCGTTGGCGAGGTTTCACCATGATGAACAATAGTCACCAGCTCATCCACCGTTGGCAAACGCCAATTGGAATAGCCACACAATTCCAGATCGTTTATATAGGCAATATAGTTCTGGGTATTACAATTCATGTCGATATAACACGCACTGGTATCTCCTTCCTCGCCCAAAGTGCCACTCACCAGGCTGTTATCCGTACTGTACCAGGTGAAGCGCTCATCAACACTTTGCGCAACATATTCGTCTTCCAGCTTGGATTCCCACAACAATCCGGTATTGACATCAAAAACACAGCGCCAGTCCTCGACACTTTCTCCAACAGCGTTGCCTTCACTGTCGATTTTCAGAAAATCAAAGCCCGCATCGCCATATCCGGTTTTGACCAGGTCATCATCCGCATCCCGGCCTTCGTCGCCATCCTGCTGAGGGAAATCATCAATCGGGCAAGAAGTACCGGCTTCAGATTCTTCATAGCAGGTCGTCAGACCAGTATCATTACGGTTTCCGGTTGCCCCCACCGTCACCGCGATCGTGGTGGATGCAATGACCTCGTCACTGGCACTGCTTTCATAATCATCCCGGGCGGCGGTGACCCGAAAATAATAGGTCAATAAATCATTGTCCGACTCCAGCAAAAAGCTGGTGGTCGTAATATCCATCTCCAGCGTACCACCCAGATAACTGCTGTAATTGGCGATATCATCCGACGGAATAGTCTCCCGGGCATAATAAACATTATAGGACTCCGCCGAATCCACCTCATCCCAGGTCAGGGTAATGCCGTCTTCATCCGACTCAGCCACCAGATTATCCGGCGCAGCCAGATCCGGAAATATGGTAATCAGTACCTCGTCGGAAGACACCGCCCCCTGCTCATCGGTGACTTTCAATACCAGAGTCACAATACTGTCTTCGGTGACATCAGGGGCCACAAAAGTGGCCTCCGGATCTGTTTCATCGGATAGCGTAATATCGGTTCCGGTCGACTGAATCCACTCATAAGAGACAATATTACCGTCCTGGTCAGACGCCTCCCCTTCCAGATAAACGGTTTCTCCAACATTGACCTCCTGGTCCTTGCCAGCGTCTACCATTGGTTCCAGGTTGCCCGTTTCATCATATTCAACCGCGACACTCAGGGTCATGGTATCGGTATCACTGGCACCGTCATCATCCGTCACCGTCAGACTGAAAATCATGTCTTCGGCCACCGTCAAATCCGGCAGCACCACTGACGTATTCGCTGAATTCGGGTTCACTATCTCGGCATCAGTACCACTGAGTTGAGCCCATTCATACAAGACCACAGTGCCGTCTTCATCGATACCCGAGCCAGGCAAGGAAACCGTAGCCCCCTCATAACTGGACTGGTCGCTGCCAGCATTGGCAACAGGCGCAATATTATCGCTGTCACTGTCCTCATCATCAGTGTCATCGTCGTCATCAGTGTCAGTATCGGTTTCCGAACTGTCATCACTATCACTGGTCGATTCCGGGCCGCTCTGTGAACCACAGCCGGCCATAACCCCCACCAGCATCAAGATCAGGATATATTTCACCATGCCGACTCCGGTACTAGCATTCATCATTTCAGCCGCCTGTCTGTCAGAAGGGTCTTCTTGGGTATCACATATAGATTAGAGGCCATCACATATCCCTCACCAGAATCAGGTAGCCATTAAGATACAAGGTATCCCGTACACGACCATTATAAAAATCCACCATCAAGGTTGTTGGCTGGTCACTGCTGTTGTTTCTGGCCGAAGCACTCCAGAAATAGCCACTGGTGATTTCCGGGAAATAATCGGTATCGATCGCCGGACTGACACACTGCCACTCCACCAGACTTTGCAACTCATTGATATTGGGGAGCCGCCAACTGTCATAACCCGCCAGAACCGCCTCATCGGCATAAAGGTAAGCTTCCGTCAGTGTCAAACCGGTGGCTGTACCGGAGCACTCGCCGTCATCCCAGGTCTGGCCATAAAGACAGCTAAACCACAACAAACCGTAAGTAGCGTCGTAAACCGAGCCATCCTGCTGTATTTCAAAACGATCGTCACTGATGCTAGCCGCTACGGTATCAAGACATTGTTGTTCAGCAGTCACCAGAGCGCTGAACAGGGTTCCCGAGCCAAGGCACAACGACAGCGACAACCGCTTCAGCCAATATTTATTCATCTGAAGTACCATCACTCACCATAATCACACGGGCACTGGCCTGCTTGTCGTAAGAGGTGTCAGCCTTACCGTACAAATTGACCATCCAGGCCTGATCCGGGGAATCAGCGCGTGTGGTGGCAGTCCAATAGTGATAATCCAGAGCCAGCTTGCAGCCGCCACCATCATCCAGGCAAGCACCGGCAATATCGGCAACCGAGCGTAATTCTGCGACCACCGGCAAACGCCAGTCACTTGCACCACAGAGAGTCTGAAGATTCAGAGCAGCCGCATAGGCACTGGTATTGCACACACCGGAAACACATTCAGGGCCGTCTTCCAGCCCGGCATAACCGCCATTCAATGTGTCATCGTCCTGGTACCAGCTGAACTGATGGACCGGATCACGCAAATTCGTGGTCGAACTTTTCAGCTCTATGGTCATGCCAGTGACATTGTCACGAATACATTCCGCCAGCTCACTGCCCGGAGACAGCTCATTGCCATCCTCATCCAGCAAAGTCCAGTCAAACCCTCCCAGACCAGTACCGGTTTTGGTCAGGCTACCGGCTTCTTCCTCTGCGGTGCGGCCATATTCGGCATCCTGCCCTGGCCGGTCATCAACCGGACAGCTGGCCCACTCCCCTTCGGTGTCCACACATTCAGTGACACTGGTATCATTCAATTCATCCGTGGCCGAAAAATCCTTGCCAATAACTCGCGCCACCTCCGCCGTGGGCTGGCTTTCTACTGCCAGCGTGTCACTGACATAGGAAGCCGTCAGCAAAAAATAGTATTGCTCACCGTTCGAAAGATCCATCTGATAGCTGGTATCCGTGATATCCGTCTCGACCCCGGCACCGTCCAGCTCATCATAGTCATCCAGATCACTGAGATTCTGAAAAGTCTCCTGAGCGTAATACAGGGAGTAGCTTATCTCGCCATCGGCATCATCCGACAAACTGATGGCATCCCAGCCAAACACAACGCCAGCAGAGTCCACGGGAGAACGCACCAGAAAATTATCGGGGGACTCAATCCCCTCAGCCACGGTCACGGTTACGGTTACACTGGAGCTGCCTCCTTCGTTGTCCGTTACCGTGATGCGGAACTCCAGCTCATAACCGCTCAGCCCTGCAGGGGCATCAAATTCAAGCGTATCGGTGGTTTCTCCTTCCAGCTCGACATCGTCACCCGAGACTTGCTCCCAGAGATAGGACTCAATAGTGCCATCGGAGTCACTGGCCACCACAGTCAGGGTTACACTTTCGCCACCCGCTACCGAGAGCTCAGACGTTACCGTAACAGAAGGGGCAATATTTGTGTCGTCACTGGAAGAAGCGCAACCGGAAAGAATATATAAGCAGCCAGACAGGCAAAGGGCACGCAATAACAAAGTTCACACCTGAAGTGTCGATGAATAATCAAATTATAGCGACAATAAAGCAGAATTCGACCAGACAAGCGATAGCCGACATAAATATACTGCCAGCCATCACCAGCCGATACGTCGTCGTGTCAGCATGACATACAAAAACGGGAGCCTGCATTCACAAGCAGGCTCCCGTTCTTCATCACAAAGCAGCAATCACAAACGCAGCAACCAGGCTGGCTTATTCCGCCGCAGGCTCTGCCTTGGGCTTGTCACGCAGGCGGATGTGCAAATCGCGCAGCTGAGTATTACTCACTTCACCCGGTGCCTTGGTCATCACACAGGCCGCTGACTGGGTTTTCGGAAAGGCAATGACTTCACGAATCGAGCTGGCACCGGTCATCAGCATGATCAAACGATCCAGACCAAAGGCCAAACCACCGTGCGGCGGGCAACCAAATTTCAGTGCATCCAACAGGAAGCCAAATTTTTCCTGCTGCTCTTCTTCGCTGATTCCCAAGGCACGGAACACCGCTTCCTGCATGGCTTGATCATGGATACGAATCGACCCACCACCCAGCTCACAGCCGTTCAGAACCATATCGTAGGCACGGGACAGAGCTTCCAGAGGCTTGGCTTCCAGTTCTTCAGCAGAACAGCTTGGGGCGGTAAACGGGTGGTGCAGAGCTGAAATCGAACCGTCGTCATTAGCTTCAAACATCGGGAAATCGACCACCCACAATGCCGCCCACTCGCTGGTGTACATGTTCAGGTCTTCACCCAATTTGCAGCGCAGCGCACCCAGTGCTTCGTTAACCACCTTGGTTTTATCGGCACCGAAGAAAACGATATCGCCATTTTGCGCTTCGATTTTCTCCATGATTTTCATCGTATTATCATTACCGATAAACTTGATGATCGGAGACTGCAGGCCTTCAACGCCTTTCTCGATATCGTTGACCTTGATCCACGCCAGACCCTTGGCACCGTAGATGCTGACAAACTTGGTGTATTCGTCAATCTGCTTACGGCTCAGCTCGGCACCACCAGTAACTTTTAACGCGGCAACACGGCCATGTGGATCTTTCGCCGGAGCGGCAAAGACCTTGAATTCGATGTCTTGCAGGAATTCTGCAACATCGACAATCTCCATCGGAATACGCATATCCGGCTTGTCGGAACCGTACTTGTTCATTGCTTCAGCGTACGGCATACGAGGAAAATCACCCAGGTCAACGCCCAGCTCCTGCTGGAAGATGCCTTTGATCATGTCCTGGGTCAGATCCATGATGGTGTCTTCGTTGATAAACGAGGCTTCGATATCAATCTGGGTGAATTCAGGCTGACGGTCAGCGCGCAAGTCTTCATCACGGAAACACTTGGCGATCTGATAATAACGGTCGAAGCCAGATACCATCAGCAGCTGCTTGAACAGCTGTGGCGACTGCGGCAAGGCAAAGAAAGAGCCTTCATGAGTCCGGCTCGGCACCAGGTAATCACGAGCGCCTTCAGGAGTGGCGCGAGTCAGAATCGGGGTTTCGATATCCAGGAAGCCGGTATCATCGAGGTAACGGCGCACTGCCGATGTCACCTTGGAACGGAAACGCAGCTTGTCTTGCATTTCCGGGCGGCGCATATCCATATAACGGTATTTCAGGCGGATATCTTCGCCCACATCGGTGTAACCATCCAGAGGAAATGGCGGCGTCAGGGCCTTGTTCAGTACCACAACCTCTTTACCCAGTACCTCAATCATGCCCGTTTTCATATTGGCATTGGTGGTACCTTCCGGACGACCACGAACGCGGCCGGTGATTTGCAAAACATATTCAGAACGCACGCTATCAGCGGTATTAAAAGCGTCAACGGTATCCGGGTCAAAAACCACCTGAACCAGACCTTCACGGTCGCGAACATCCAGGAAGATAACGCCACCATGGTCACGGCGACGGTGAACCCAGCCACAGAAAGTAACGGTTTGATCGATCAAGGTTTCGTTGATATCACCACAATAGTGAGTGCGCATCGTATGGTCCTGCTAACGTGTGAGTGTCACGGCGCTGACATATCGAATCAACGACGTACAAATTTTAAAAGGCAGGCATTATAACGGAATTCAGCCCTATCGACACTCCTACCCGAGTACCCGGTGCAAAATACTCCGGCTCCGGGGCAGACAACTTCAAGCAGGAATCTTGCGGAGAAATTGATATGACAACCCACAGCAACACGCAGACACCGACATCGCCAGCGCGACAGAATCCACAGGAACGTATGAGTACCGACCAGACATTAACCCCGGAACCATCAGCCCCACTGTCAGTACAGAGCCTGCCGGACTTGCTGCAGCAAGTCCGGCAATGCCAGCTCTGTGCCGCACATCTGCCCTGCCCACCACGACCAATAATTCAAATCAGCGCCAGCGCCCGCCTGCTGATCATCGGCCAGGCACCGGGCAGCAAGGTGCAAGTCAGCGGTATTCCCTGGGATGATGCCAGCGGCAAACGCTTACGTGAATGGTTACAGCTGACGCCGGAGCAATTTTATAACGAGGAGGAGATTGCCATCGTGCCGATGGGCTTGTGCTACCCCGGCAAAGGCAAAAGTGGTGACTTACCGCCCAGAGCGGAGTGCGCACCCCGCTGGCATGCAGATCTGCTGGCACGCATGCCCGAACTGCAACTGATATTATTGATTGGCCAATACGCCCAGAACTACTATTTGCCGAAAGCTTTTCTGCGCCAATACAAAACCCTGACAGAGCGAGTCAAGCATTGGCAGGATGTGCCCGAGCCATTTTTTGTGCTGCCCCACCCATCCCCCAGAAACCGGCACTGGCTCAGCAAGAACCCCTGGTTCGAAGCCCAGACGATCCCGACATTAAGACGGCAGCTGGACACCTTACTTTTCTGACAGAATCCACCTCGGCTGTGCCCAATCTACTCTGCTGTCTGCACACTCGTTCCACACTGGAAATACTTGACACCACAACACGGCAGCTCTACATTACACTTTGGTTATATATAGATATACTCATACCCATATCAAAACCAGTAACCCATCGTAGCCATAGCCATCAGCCATCCAGCAAAATCTGGACAACACACAACCAGAACAGGCTTCCAAAAGTGTTACACAATGTCTCTCAGCGCTCAGCAAAAAACATTCATACACATTGGAAAACCCTGATCTTTTCAACCAGAGATACGGTGGCAATCAATGTTGGGTTACCCGTTACACTAAATCAGTGTAACGCCTACCATCATAGGGCTAGCGAACCTGCTGATAATACTGACAGCCGCTCACCAGCCATCCCGGCGGAGAGAATGCCAAGTGTAAAAGACCTCACGCGCTGCTACTCATCACTGATAAGTAAAGGGCGAAGCATATAAACATGGAACTCCCCATAGCCGACTGATCGGTAAACACCTGTCAATCTCAATTTGTCAGCTCTTTATTCCCTTTATTTTTCAATACCGTCAAAATCCCGGATTAATCACCTATAGAGAAATCTTCACGCCCTATGGTCAAGTGAGGATTGTAGTATCTATCAAAGTACCCGTCTGTTTCCCAGGTTGTTCTCATATAATCAATTTCTTTTCTAAAACGTTCAAGTTTTTCTGGATTATCTTCTTCACCACGGCTAATAGACTCGTAGTGATACAACTCAGCATACGGTGTCCAAAGGTTTCGGTAACCAGCTTTGTTCACTTTCAAACAAAAGTCCACATCATTAAAAGCAACGGTCAGATCTTTTTCATTGAGACCATTCACTTCATCAAACACACTCTTGCGAATAAGCAAACAGGCAGCAGTAACCGCAGTCAAATTTTGCACTGATTGCAAACGGCGGAAATAACCTGCGTGATTTCTAGGGAAGTGTTTATGGGAGTGCCCTGCTACCCCTCCCAAGCCTATAATGACACCGGCATGCTGAATCGTGTCATTATGATAATACAACATGGCACCCACACAACCGATGTCTTCCCGCTGAGCATGAGAAACCATTTCCGTTAACCAATCTGGCGTAATAACCTCTACGTCATTGTTAATAAGCCCTATGATACTGCCTTTTGCTTTTTTGGCTGCAAAGTTATTGATCGCCGAGTAGTTAAAAGGATAAGGGTATTTCAGCAGAGTCACTTTTGGATGCTGACCAACTTCATCAAAATAAGCCAGAGCCTCTGGATCGTTTGAGTTATTGTCTACCAATAAAATTTCGAAGTTTTTATAAGTACTTTTTTCCAGAATGGAATCAATGGCTTGCTGAGTAATATCTCGACCATTGTGGGTCGGTATAATCAATGAGACCAAAGGTTCCTTGCCATTTTCATCTACTGACGGCCAGCTTATCTTATAAAGGTTGGCATACTTACCTTTTTCAACCTTCACATTTTTACCTAATGCGGCAAAGTGATCCTCCAGTGCTTTTATTCCTGCATCGGTAGTGTAGGGCTTTTCATCAGAGCCCATAGCCGTAGAGCCTTCCAGTATACGCCAGTGATAAAGGACTCGTGGAATATGTACAATATTCTTTTGGTCAATCTCTCGAGAATACCGCAATAACAAATCGTAATCCTGGCTACCTTCATAGCCAACTCGAAAACCACCGATCCGCTTAATTATATCCGTTTGATATACACCCAGGTGAGACACGTAGTTTTGACCATAGAGTAAATCCGGATTCCAATCGGATTTAAAATGAGGGTCAATACGATTACCAGCTTCATCAACCTTGTCTTCATCACTGTAGACAAAAGATACATTCTCATTATCATTCAAAGCTTTTACGACATAAAATAACGCATGCTGTTGTAGTAAATCATCGTGATCCAAAAGAGCTGTCCATTCGCCAGTTGCTACTTCAAGAGCACTATTACTGGCTGCAGATATATGACCATTTTTTTCGCGAAATACTACCTTGATACGAGAATCTATTGTTTGATAGCTTTCCAGTACTTCTCGTACATGTGGCTTGGTAGATTGATCATCTGCCAAACACAGCTCCCAGTTCTCATAAGACTGAGCCATAACAGACTCAATACAGGCCGCCAAAAACTCTCTATCCGGATTATATACAGGCACTACAATTGAAATGAGCGGCTGGATAGCAAAAGATCGCTGTTCTTTAACAATATATTGAAAAGGCTCTGACTCATGTTTGTTTATCCATTCATCATATGGACTTGCGGCCTTCTTAGAAACACTGACAGAGTCTGAGTAGAATCGTCCTTCCTTACGCCCGTAAAGATGATAATGGAGCAGCAGTGTTTGACCAAAACTTTCCAAATCCGGATTCAATCTAAGGTAAGCACTAGGGGAAAAAAAGGCATTGGGCGCCCTTCCTTCTTTTTCTCCATAACATATATAGTGATACAAAGGGTTAACACCACTATTTTTAACATCAGCATTACTAGCTAAATAATATGTTGTTGAAAAGTATTGGGATGGATTATAGTATTTACTTGCCCCTTCCATCAGGTAATGAAGAACAGCATCTTCATAAGGGGCGCAATCACCATAAGCTGAAATATAATAATCTTCCTCAAGCAAACCTGATTCTTTTATAACATTATAATAAGCAGTTATTTCATTAGGCAACGTGGATATCCTTATAACATCACTTGATTCGACAACTTTTTCCTGGTCTGGCACTTCTGCAGCACCACCAGATTCGACAACTTTTTCCTGATCTGGCACTTCTGCAGCACTACTGGATTCGACAACTTTTTCCTGACCAGGCACTTCTGCAGCACCACCAGATTCGACAACTTTTTCCTGGTCTGGCACTTCTACATCTACATCGCCACCAGATTCGACAACTTTTTCCTGCTCTGGCACTTCTACATCTACATCGCCACCAGATTCGACAACTTTTGCCTGATCTGGCACTTCTACATCGCCACCAGATTCAACTACTTTTTCCTGACCAGGCACTTCTGCAGCATCACTGCATTCGACTACTTTTTTTTGGCTAATATTAGATTCCATTCCTAATATTCTTTTAAGCGTGACTCTTATACCCAATCCCATTGAAATTTCTCTTTTTGAGGGTCCTAAATTTTGCAATCAATTGTAATGTTTTGTTTATACTTCAGTCAACTATCCGATCTGTAGCAGTCAAATAATGGTTCAAATAATGACACTTACAATGAAAGGACACTTACAATGAAAGTTGAGTAATAGACTGTCAGCGCTCAGATACTTACCTAGATCGTAAAAACCGTCCCGACACTAGTTTGGTATACCTAACACATATCTTCCCTGTTAAACACCCAGAAAAAATAAATAACTGACTAGTCACCACGCATCCCTGAGAGCACGCAAAGCGCGGAAAACATCCCGGTCCGCCGCGGCGACCTCCATCTCAGGAAACTGCACCTGTAATTGCGCCCGGATTTGCGGCTGATGCAAACGCAAAAACGGGTTATAAGTACGCTCCTGCCCCAGTGTCATCACCGGCATCTCTTCGGCGGAAAATGCAGCCACCTGATCCAGCCAGTACTGGGCCATGTCATTATCCGGCTCACGACTCAACGCAAAACCGAGGTTGTTTTTCATATAGTCATGACCCGGATACATCAGGGTGTCATCCGGCAACGGCTGGAATTGCGACACAAAAGTATCGTACATGGTGTCCACATCCCCACCCCGGCTGCAGTTGCCAGCACAGGCATTAAACAGGGTGTCACCAGAAAACAGTAGCGGCTGGCCATCCGGCCCACCATCGTCACTCAGCAAACACAAATGCGCCATGGTGTGACCCGGAGTAAACAACACCCGCAAACGAATTGTGCCCAACTCAACCACATCACCGGCCACCAGCCAACGAGCTACATTCGGGATACGATCCGCCGCGTTCTTATGCGCCCAGATAGCCGCCCCTGTGACTTGCTGAACCCGCGGGTTGCCGTCGATATGATCGTGATGCTCATGGGTATTAAGAATCAGCTTGATCTCATACCCTTGCGCCTCTGCCAGTGCCAGCATCTCATCGGCACCCAGCGGATCCACGGCAATCGCCTGACGCGTCTCTTCGCACCCGATCAGGTAGTTGTAATTACGCAGATTGTTATTCATATAACGTCGTAACACGATCATAACAGCCTCTCCCTTATCCGTTACCAGTAGATGTTATTTTCAATATCATCTTCGCCCGTCATATCTTCAATAAAATGACTGGATAACAAGTCTTTCAATTCATGCACCCGTTGCTCCAGCGCATCCACACCATAAGGGACAGCGGGGCTGTGACCCCATACCGGGCCGGGCCAGGCAGGATCGTTTTCATTACGTACCACATGGTGTACGTGTAACTGTGGCACCACATTACCCAGCTCCGCAACGTTCATGGATTTGGCCCCATAATGATCGGCCATTTTTTCGGCCACCCAGGCAGACTCCAGCATCATCTGGGTCTGATCGGCAACCGACAAATGGAAATACTCTCTGGCATCTTTGCGCAAAGGCACCAGAATCACCCAGGGGTAACGACTGTCGTTCATCAGCAACACCTGACACAATGGCAGGCGTCCAACAAATACGGTATCAGCCTGAAGGCGGCTATCGAGGGAAAACATAGTACTTTCTCCTTGTTCTTGACGTTCGGTCAGCAGCGTTTCCAAACCATCAGCAAACCGATCAGTCTGAAGCGCCCACCGCCCGGGCAAGCATTTATCTTCTTACATTTTATCTTCATAGTAGGCAATCTCCACACTCAGGTCACTGATTCATGGCGACATTTCAAGTTATATCGCAGATAGCCGACATCCCGGCAAACGACTGGCAAGCCTTGCTACCAGGGCGCTACCCTTTTTTGCACTACGCTTTTTTGCAAGCACTGGAAGACAGCCGCTGCATGGGTGACGATTCCGGTTGGCAGCCGGAATATTTGCTGCACCAAGACCACAACGGCCAGACAGACTGGATCTTGCCACTGTTCCGCAAGCAACACAGCTATGGCGAATACGTCTTTGACTGGAGCTGGGCCGATGCCTATCAACACCACGGTTTTCGTTATTACCCCAAGCTGTTATGCGCCGCCCCCTTCACCCCGGCAACCGGCCCACGTCTACTTTATCGTCACCACGACTCAGCCCCTCCCTGGCAATCCGCGATACAGGCACTGCAGCACCATACCCGCGATCAGGAAATGTCCGGTTGGCATCTGAATTTCCCCAATGCCAGCGACCTGGCCGAACTGGCCACTCTCAGTGAATCACAGGGGTTGTTAATCCGGCGGGCTTGCCAATTCCATTGGTTTAATCGCCAATACAGCAGCTTCGACCATTTCCTCAGCTTTTTTACCAGTCGCAAACGGAAAAGTGTGCGCAAGGAACGGCAGCGCCTGAGCGATATGAATATCCAGCTCTGTCGCCTGACAGGGGAACAGCTGACACCCGCCGCCATAAAGCGGTTTTATCGGTGTTATCAGCTGACGTACCGGAAACGCGGCCAGCAGGGTTATCTGAACAATGCCTTTTTCTTACAGCTGGCAGCCACCATGAACCAGCAAATGATGCTGGTCGAAGCCAGCCATGATGGACAACACCTGGCCAGCGCCCTGTATTTTTTTGATGACCACACCCTGTACGGTCGTTACTGGGGATGCGTAAAGGAAATAGACGGACTTCACTTCGAAGCCTGCTATTACCAGGGCATCGAGTTTTGCCTCGAACAGGGGTTAGATCATTTTGATCCCGGTACCCAGGGCGAACACAAAATCAGTCGTGGCTTTGAGCCGGTGATCACCTCCAGCCTGCACCAGTTACAGCACCCCGACTTCCAGGCCGCTGTAGCTAATTTTATTGACCAGGAAACGCCCCAGATACTGGCCTATCAGCAGCAAGCCATCACTTTACTGCCATTCCGTGAAAATGCCTTTGACGAGCTGCCAACGACATCGCACACTTCGCCACCCAGCCCCCTGTCTGATAACGAGCAAACGCCACCATGAGCCTGCAAGCCTACAAAGTTGAGCATATTCTGGTTTTTACCAACAAAGGAACCGAAGCCAAATTGCTGGCAGCGCCGCGTTTAAGACCAATGGAAGAATGGCGTGAAGACGTTGCCGGATGGGTCGCCTTGCGGGCAGAGCGCACCCCGGAATTCGACCATCTGGCCGACCCGACAGCCACCGAGCCCTACATTCATCAAGCATAAGGGCCACAGCCAATCAGGATGAAAAGCGCTCAAGACCAAAATAAATCTGGATACCGGCCAACACGGAATTAACCGCAACAGCCGCCAGAATCAACCCCATCACCCGGCTGATCACACTGGCCCCGCCTTCGCCTATGATTTTCAGAATCCGACTGGCAAGCAGCATAAACACCAGGGTAATCATCAGCACCGAAAGAATCACCATACTGGTGCCTATCTGGTGAACGAAGGAAAAGCGATGATTATCCGTTAGCAACACCGCGGCCATCATCGCTCCAGGAGACGCAACCGAAGGAATCGCCAGCGGGAAAACCGCCGTTTGCATTCCCTTGGCGACCATACTGATTTCTTCCTCCGGCTTGCTTTCACCAAAAATCATCGACAAAGCAAACAGAAACAAAACCAGGCCACCGGCCACCTGAAACGCCTCCAGAGGAATGCCCATCGCATCCAGCAGCATTTCGCCCATCATCACAAAAAACAGCATTACCAAGGCCGCAATCGTAATGGCCTTGTACGCGATACGCCGAATCATTACCGGGTTCTTTATTGAGGCTGTTACCGCAATAAATACCGGTATGGTGCCAATCGGATCGATCACCGACCACAACAGCACAAACTGCTTGATCCACTCGTTCATAGATATCCGGAAAACAGAGGAATAAAAATACCGGTGGGCAGTTCCCGACACCACTCAGGATGGCGTCAGGAAACAACACAGGTATGAGACAGGCGTGGGCTGAAAGCCTTAGTGAGCCTTGCGAGTAATCTTGTCGAGCATCCCCATCGCCACCGCCGACGATACAAACGTGAGATGGATCACCACATACCAGAGCAATTTGTCATTATTGATATTCTCGGCATTCATAAACACTTTAAGCAGATGAATCGAGGAAATTGCAACAATGGAAGCAGCCACCTTGTTTTTTAAGGAACCGGTATCCAGCTTGCCCAGCCAATCCAGTTTTTCCGCGCCTTCATCCAGATCCATACGCGAGACAAAATTTTCATAACCGGAAAACATCACCATCACGATCAACCCACCCACCAAGGCCATATCCACCAATGACAGCAACACCAGCACCATATCGGTTTCACTGACTTCAAGAATATGCGGCAGCAAATGCACCAGCTCAGCAAAAAACTTGATGGCCAGAGCCACCAGCGCCAGACTCAACCCCAAATAAATCGGTGCCTGAATCCAGCGTGATGCATAGATAAGACGTTCAAACATCTGCTCAATCACGGTATTAACTCCTTTGTGTTATGCCAGGCGTCCACAACAGACAGTGCGCTCCAATAGCGATAGCGATACCTGGCTCGGCTCCCTGCACAGAAACACGGTTGGCAGTGCCTGGAGGAAGGACATTACCACAATCAACATCTCTGCCAAAACTTCTCGGCAATTTCCAGGCCAATTATTAACAACCCCAAAGCAGTGGTTTACTGGCCAACAACACCTGTCTCACCAGATAGCAGGCCGGGATTCCCCAAGCTGCCATCGCTTTGTCAACCGATTAGTAACATCTCCGTTGTAGTTAGCGTATCCATAATTCAACACGCCTCATAAGGAGACGACCACATGACCGGTAGCAAACCTTCCCTCATCACCACAAGCCTAACCACACTGGCGCTGTCCATATCATTAATCGGTTGTGGTAGTGACGACGACTCAGACTCAAACCCCAACACCGAATACCAAGTCTCCCCCCTATTAAGCGATACCAGTGTCACACTGACCGAGGGCAGCGACAGCCTGAGCATTAACCAATACGTCGAAGGCAACCTCAGCAGCACCGATGAAACCGACCTCTATACCTACACCGCAGCAGCCGATGGCTGGGTGATGATACTGCTGGATGGCTCGACCGACTCCAATTTGGATCTGCTGGTATACGCCGATGACGAGCTGATTGATAATTCCAGCTACATTACATCCACCGAAGCCATCCTGATTGACGTCAGTGCTAACAGCGACTATGTCATTGAAATTGAGGCTATCATCACTGGCAGCTACACCCTGACCGTCGCCGAACCAAGCCGGGCTCTGATGTCCCTTGATGACAATGACTATCTGGCCCTGAGTTCCAGCAACTACACCCTGACCTGCGACTCCGGCACTAGCGATGGCAGCTACAGTGATCTGTTTATCATCAACTTTGATGAAGCCACCATGCGCTGGCCCGGGTCCGACAGCTATAGCATGAGTCTGGATGGCGACAGCGTCACCATCGCAATTGACGAAGAGTACCAGCAGACCATCAACGGCATCGTTTATCTATACGATAGTGACGGCAATCTGGATGCCGAGCTGGAGCGCAATGACGACAACGCCATCGTCTCCGCCACTTACAGCATGGAAGACGATACCGTCATCACCATTGGCGGAAACAATGACAGCTGCCATCGAACCGAATCCGGTACGTTCAGCTTTATGCTGTAAAGACCCTTCTGCTACCAGCCATCTTCAGCCTTCTTGCCCTGTCTGGTAGCAGCATAAAAAAAGCCCGGCAGAGCCGGGCAAAAGTCGCTGTTGCAAATCGTAGAGTATCAACAAAAAAGGCGTTGCCCGGGAGGGTTCACCACCCGGCAACACACCCACTCTCTGGCGTTAGAGACCATCCAGATAGTTAGGTAACCACAAGCTGATTTCCGGTATAAAGGTAATCGCAATCAGGCACACCAGCATCAGCAGCAACCATGGCGCACAGGCCTTGATCGCCCAGCCAATGCTCTTGCCGGTAATACCCGCTGTTACAAACAGGTTCAGCCCCACCGGCGGTGTCAGCATCCCCAGCTCCATATTCACCACCATGATGATACCGAGGTGAATCGGGTCAATACCCAGCTGCAAGGCAATTGGCAGCAGAATCGGCGCCATGATCAGCAGAATCGCAGACGGCTCCATAAAGTTACCCGCCATCAGCAATAAGATGTTCATCACAATCAGGAAGCCCCAGGCTGGCAGCCCCCAATCGGTAATTGTTGCCGCCAACTGATGAGGAATCTGCTCAGAAGTCAGAACGTGAGCAAACAACATGGCATTGGCAATAATAAACAGCAGCGTAATGGACACCCGAGCAGCATCACGAACAATCCCACCCACTTCCGGGTGATAAACCGAACGGAAGATACCTACCGGTAACAACACCATATTACGCGCCAGCATCGCCACGGTATTTTCACCGTCCTTATGCCAGGGCTGACCTTTCAGAGGGCCAATATCCCGGTATCCCCAAATAGCCACCAGGAAACCATACACTGCCGCTACAGCCGCCGCTTCGGTTGGTGAAGCCACACCCGCGTAAATGGACCCGAGTACCAGGATAATCAGCATCAGACCGCCGGATGCGCTCCACGCTGCTGTCAGAATGGCGGTAAAACCAACAAAGGGTTCAGCAGGCAAGTTTTTACGCCGGGCAACAATATAAATAGTCACCATCAGAATCAGACCAATCAGAATGCCCGGTACAAAACCCGCCATAAACATACGAGAGGCCGACACTTCTGTCGCCGCAGAGTACACCAGCATCACAATCGATGGCGGAATCAGAATACCCAATGTACCAGCAGTAGAAATCGCACCTGCTGCAAACGACAACGGATAACCTGCACGCACCATACCGACCAAAACAATCGAACCTACCGCGGCTACTGTCGCCGGGGAAGAACCGGATACCGCGGCAAACAGCATACAGGCCAGTACTGACGCCATCGCCAGACCACCACGAACGTGACCAATCGCCGCCGTAGCGAAATCAATCAAACGACGGGCAACCCCACCAGATGACAAAAAAGAAGACGACAGGATAAAGAACGGAATCGCCAGTAAGGTGTAGTGCTCAGAAACTGCTTCAAACAGCTTGAGCGCAATCGACGCCATGGAATCATTGGTAAACAGCAAAATGGCGGTCATGGAAGAGAAGCCCAGCGCCACAGCAATCGGCAAGCCCAGCGCCATACCGACAAACAACAACAAGAACAGGGTTAACGCGACCATTATGCTTTCTCCTCTGCTTCATCACAGCCATCTTCATGCAGCAGTGATTCCCGGTGTTCATGGAAACCATTGGCCTCGCCTTTCCAGACGGCCACGCCCAGCTCAACCAAACGCAGAGCCAGCAGACTGAACCCGACCAGCAGACCAGACACCACGGTCCACTTGGGAATAGGAATATCTTCCAGCTCGATACCGATCAGATGTAACTTGGAGACATACACCCAGGAACTTTGTAAAAACAAAGCGCAATAAACCAGCGCGACAGCAATGGAGAACAACATTACCCACTTACGGGTATTGGCAGAAAATCGTTCCAGCAGAGCATCAACACAAATATGGGAACGTTCTCGTACTGCCCAGGCAGCCCCCAGCAATACCATCCAGGCCGACATAAACAGCGTCGTTTCCTGAGCCCAATGAATACCGGTACTGAAACCAAAGCGCATAACCACTTCAGCAAACACCAGCAAGGTAATACAGACCAGCAATGAGCCAATCAATATATCTTCCAGACGATTGATAAACTTCACCATCTGTTCTCCTTTTATTGTTTTCGGCCGAGGTGGCCTGCGGGAAAATCGTACGTATTGTTATCTCCACGGCATCAGCAATAGCTATGCCAATAAATAAATCAATAGCGCGATATTGCGAGGGTTTTTGCAACAAACGAGAACCAGACCGAACCCAGGACCACAACAACGTGGCTGCATCAAGGATAAACCCTGACTTTTAACGCGGCATTGGCCGCAGGACCGGTTAAATGGCAAAAAAATAGCGAAGAGGAGATTTCTGCCCCGGACACGGGAGTGCCCGGATAAATTCAGCCAAAAAGCCGTCCAGTGTTTTCAACCGAGAGCCATTTACCTCCAAAAATGGGTGGAAAATCACCCATCCGAAGCGTCATTTGGGTATTAGTCATCCCCTGCCTGCTTGAACATTTCCTTGTCCAAACCAAATTTTTTCATTTTTTCATACAGGGTCTTGCGCCCCAGCCCCATCTCTTCCTGGGCGTCTTTCAGTCGTCCCTGATGGCGTGAGAGGATTTCCCGCAACAGCATTTCTTCGTAACGACTGACTTGCTCCGACAGCGAAATTCTTCCTGCCGTCCCGCCAGACTTCAACAAGCTATCGAACGCCCGTTCGCCACCCAGCAGCACAAAACACTCCGCCAGATTACGTAGCTCACGCACGTTACCGGGCCAGTCATGGGCCAGCAGGTTCTGCCGTTGACCCGCCGTCAGGGCATTCACTTCCGAGCCGTAGCGGTTAGCGGCCGCCCAGACAAAATGCTCAAACAACACAGGAACATCTTCACGCCGGTCGCGCAGCGGCGGAATATGCACCTGAACCATATTCAGGCGGTAATACAGATCGAGCCGAAACTCTCCCCGATCACTCATTTCCTTCAGATCAACCTTGGTCGCCGCCACCACACGAACGTCCAGATCAATCTGCTGATTCCCCCCCAGAGGCTCGACCTTGCGTTCTTCCAGCACCCGCAACATCTTGATCTGCAGCACCATCGGCATACTTTCAATTTCGTCCAGAAACAGCGTCCCGCCATTTGCGTACTGGAATTTACCTACGCGCTTTTTCCCGGCTCCGGTAAAGGCTCCGGCCTCATGACCAAACAGCTCGCTTTCAATCAGGCTTTCCGGAATCGCACCGCAGTTAATCGCCACAAAGGCCTTGTCGCTGCGCTTGCTATGGGTATGCAGATAACGCGCAACCAACTCCTTGCCGCAGCCGGTATCACCATTAATCAGCACGTCCGCCGGTGTATCTTTAATATGATTCAGGGTGTCGCGCAGCTTTTTCATATCGATATGATTACCGATAATGCGAGGCCCCGGCCGCGACTGCACTTCGACTTCTTCACGCAGTTTGCGGTTTTCCAGGGTCAGCAGGCGTTTTTCGTGGGCGCGCTGCACCGTCTCCAGCAGATGGTCGGTTGAAAACGGCTTCTCCAGAAAGTCATACGCCCCCTGACGCATGGCTTCTACCGCAATCGACACATCACCATGGCCGGTTAGCAGGATGACCGGCATATCGGCATCCACCAGACGGATTTCATGCATCAATTCCATGCCATCCATCACTGGCATATTAATGTCTGTGATCACCACGCCCGACCAGTCTCCTGTGACGTGCGCCAACGCTTCTTTGCCGTTGGCGGCGGTGATCACCTCAAACCCTTCGATTTCCAATGTTTGAGCCAGCGCCTTGCGCACGCCTTCTTCATCATCAACGACCAAGACTTCGATCATTCATCCACTCCCTTATGTTTGCGCAGCGTCATCACAAAAACCGTTCCGCCATGGGTATCAGACTCGGCGACCAGACTGCCCGACAGGGTTTCCAGAATCCGCCGTGACAATGCCAAACCGATTCCCAACCCTTTGCTCTTGGTGGTAAAAAAAGGCTGAAATATCTTGCTTTGCAGCTCTTTAGCAATCCCCGGGCCATTGTCGATCACCAGAATACGGATCTGGCCATCACAATCTTCTACCCGAACCAGAACCCTGGCGTCGTCGATGCCTTCCATGGCCTCCGACGCATTGGTTAACAAATTGATCAATACCTGCTGGATCTGCACCGGCTCACACAGGATCATTTGCCCATTTGGGGGTAATTCCACCCCAATACCCACACCAGCCTTCCTTAACAGAGGTTTCATGATCATCAGCGCCGCCGAGATGATTTCATTAACATCCACCAGCCGGGGGTCCGGCGGCGAGCGCCGCGCAAACACCTTGAAGCGCGACACAATGGCGTGCATGGAATCGGTAATCTGCAGGATTTCATGTAAGTTATCAGCCACCAGCCCAAAACGCTCCCGGGCCAGCAATTTCTGACTGTTTTCGGCATACGTCTGCAAGGCCAGCAGCGGCTGATTAAGCTCATGATTGATACCGGCCGACAACTCCCCCAATACCGCCAGCTTGGCTGTCTGGATCAGCTGATCCTGGGTCGCTTCCAGTTCACTCTGGGTACGCTGGTAATGCGCCACCAGTTGCTGCAGCTCGGTATTGGACTCGGTCAATTCTGACGTCAGCGACGACACCCGCCGCTCCAGCTCCATATTCATACTGTTGACATGTCGCTGCACCTCGGTGCGCTTGCGCCAATACAACCAGAACAGAACCAGCAAGCCGTACACCAGCGTATAATAAACACAGAACTGCAAGATACGCTGCAGCAACGCCACCCGCGGCATCAGGGCAAATACATGCCAACCGGCTTGCCGCACCAGCGCCCGCCCTACCAGATAACGCTGCACCACACCCCCGGAAGCCAGTTGAACATAGGTATCGTTAAAGACATCGGGCGTACGGTCAGAATGATTGGCGATGGGAGACAGCGAATAATCACCATACCGGCGCGACTGCCGGATCGCCTCGCGCTGTGCTTCTGGCAAGCGCTGCAGACTGCGCATTTGCCAATCCGGGTTCGAAGAAGCAAAAATAATCGAGTCGTAGCCCACCAGCAAAAAGTCATTCTGCCCGGCAGCCAGACGCTCAAACACCGACTCCAGCAGAACATGCACCACCACCACTCCCAGGACCTTACCCTCTCTGCGAATCGGCGCGGCAAAATAATAGCCGCGGCCTTTGGTAATCATACCCACGGCGTAATAACTGACGCTTTCCCCCAGTGCCGCCTGTTGAAAATAAGGCCGAAAGGCAAAGTTATGCCCAACAGAGCTGTTCTCGGTGCCGTAATTGCTCGCGCCAATAACCTCGCCATCCAGACCCAGAACAAACAGGGTATCGCTGCCCAGGCTGCGATTGGTTTGCTGCAGAAACCGGTTCAATTTATCCAGCCCAGCAGGAACCGGCGCACCCAGCACGGTTTTCAGCGTGCGCAAATTCGACACGGCATCAGCGATGCCACTGTATTGCTGCAAGCGCTGACTGATACTGCCTGCCATTACCGTCGCGTCTGCCGCCAGCTCCTCCAGCGCTTCTTCCTCCTGCACCTGCCAGACCGCAGCAATCACCAGCACCACACTGATCACCCAGCCCAATAGCAACGCCGTCAACAAAAAAGTCATGGAACGCCGCTCACCTTCATGTACCAGATGTAGCGGCTCATCTTTCGAGTCATGATCAAACGCCGATATCATGGGTGGCATTCCACCCATTTGATATATTCAACGTGCATAAAAACACCCTTAAAAATAAAAAACAGACCGGACATTTACTCTGGCGCACCGCCCGTCATGGCCACAGCAGGTGACGGACCAGCTCCTGGAGCCTTAGCCCAGCCCCGCAAAATACCGGGTTGAGCCAGTACAAGCCCCGCAGCAACGGCATTTTAAGCATTCGCTCAACGATAGCTACCGCAAGGCAGAGGCATTAGCCAAACGGCTAACATCCCCATTCAGACCAATTGATTGGCATACTGGTTGCTTACCCTCCCACCCTAATGAAATCGTTCTGGTCACACACTTATTCCAGGACATTTCCAGAATATTCAACATCCAATACACCAATAAAAATTAAGAGTGAGGATCGTCCATGAAAACCTTAGTCGCCACTATTCTGGCTTGCGCCAGCCTGGTAACGTTTAATCAGGCCGCCGCCGCGCCGATTGAAATCAAGTTTTCCCACGTCGTGGCAGAAAATACGCCCAAAGGCCAAATGGCCCTGAAATTCAAGGAGCTGGCTGAATCGGCTTTACCAGGTCAGGTTGAAGTCAAGGTATACCCTAACTCACAGCTGTTCACTGACTCCAGCGTCCTGCAAGCCATGCAGCTGGGTGATGTTGAAATCGCTGCGCCAGCCTTGTCCAAGTTCCAGAAGTACACCGACCAACTGCAAATTTTCGACCTGCCTTTCCTGTTCAAAGACATCAACGCTGTTGATCGCTTTCAAAAAGGCCCTGAAGGTCAGAAACTGCTGAAATCCATGGAAAGCAAACTGCTGGTTGGTCTGGGCTACCTGCACAACGGCATGAAACAGCTGACCGATAGCAACCCGATCCGTGTGCCTGCGGACATTGCCGGTCAGAAATACCGCATCATGACATCCGATGTATTGCAGGCTCAGTTTGAAGCCGTACAAGCAATTCCGCTGAAAAAGCCGTTCTCTGAAGTATTTACCCTGCTGCAAACCAAAGCCATTGATGGTCAGGAAAACACCTGGTCCAACACCTATTCAAAGAAATTCTTTGAAGTTCAAAAATACGCTACCGAAACCAACCATGGTCTGCTCGACTACATGGTCGTGACTTCTGCCGAATTCTGGTACGGCCTGTCTGACGACGTTCGCGCCAAGCTGAAAGCCGCCATGGATGAATCCATCGCATACGGCAACACCATTGCCCTGCAAAAAGATGCTGAAGATCGTCAAAAAATCATCGATTCCGGCAAAACAACCGTACTGACCCTGACAGATGCCGAGCGTCAACAGTGGGTTGATGCCATGAAACCTGTCTGGAACATGTTTGCCGACGAAATTGGTCCAGACCTGATTGGCGCCGCTCTGGAAGCCAACAACCAGTAAGACCTTCTACTTGTACGACCTTGTATGACCCTGCCCATTACCGGCCCTGAAACATTCAGGCCGGTAATGACGCACATGTGTTGATAACGAAGATCGGCCATAGGCCAATAACAATAATGAGAGTGAAACAATGAAACTGACCAGGATCGCAACAGCCATTTCCCTGAGCCTGATGACCACCGCTGCCTTCGCCGCAGAAGCCAACGTGGATTTTTACGGTTCTCTCCGGATTGCCCTGAATAAAGACGACAAAGCCATCGGCAGTGATGACGAACTGTCTCGTATTGGTATCAAAAGCAGCAAAAAGCTGGACCACGGCCTGACCGCTGTTGCCCAGCTGGAATACGAAGTTGACCACTACCACCAAAAAGAAGGCCTGAGCCTGCGTCTGGGTTACGTCGGTATCAAAGGCAAGTTTGGTGAGTTGTACCACGGTTCACAAACCACGGTATGGCACAAATTTGTTCGTGGCGCTTACTTCAGCAATGGTTCAGACAGCCTGCGTATGTACAGCATTCGTGATGACGGCCTGACCCATTACTACTACAAAAACGGTGGCCTGACGGTCGGTGCTGGTATCCAGACCGAAAATACCGGTTCCGGCAACAGCTCTGACGGCAACAACATCGACTCATTACAAGCCGGTGCCGAATACAAGACTGGCAATTTCAAAGGCCAGGTTGCGCTTTTGAAAGACAAGACCGGTGACAACGAAGGCATGCTGCTGGGTGCTCGCGTCTGGTACACCGCAGACCAGCTGACACTGTCTGCCTTTACCCAACGCGCCCAAAGTGACTATGACTTCACCACCAGCAACATTTGTTCAGGTGAAGCAACTGCCACCAACGCGGTATACGGTGCCTACAAAATGGGTGTCCATAAAGTACACGCCCGTTACGCTCTGAACAGCTGTGATGACAGCGGCGATCTGGCCTCCAAAAAAGTGGAATACGTCAACGCCCTCGACAAGCAAATGCAAGTCTGGCTGTCGGTTGAGCGCCTGGATACTGTCCGCGACCATGGCGATGCCAAAACCCTGGCCGAGCTGGGTGTGCGCTACGACTTCTAAGTCGCTAACAGAAATCATCGGCCCATACTCCCTCCGTCGTAGTACAGGTAGTAACACGGATACGGAGAGCACTTAAGACCTGTGTGGTATGGGCTGACGCAATCTGATGAGCTATCGTAGCCCCCATAAGCCCACTCTGCTGAGTGGGCTTTTTGGTCTTTGATACTGACACGATACCAGCGCCATCCAGTACCTCACCGGTATACGGTCAGAAGACTCCACCCAAAGGCATTACCAGACACTACCCAACACCTGCTACTGAAGATTGTGTACTAATGAAAATTCTGCAAGCCATATTCGTTGCCATGACCTCCCTGCTCTGGGCCTGCTCGGTCTCCTCCGTGCAGCCGTCGAACGACCTCCCTACCCTGGGCCAGGGCGATGTCGAGGTCATTGTGCCGTCAACCCTGCGAGTACTGGCAATCAATGGTCAGAATGTCGACTCACCCAACCTCTACACCGGCCAATACCGACTGTTGCTCACCGAAGGCAGCCAGCGCATCGTGGTGCAGTACGAAGAAAACTGGAATACGCCTGACGAATCCGGCTATCTGATTCGCTGGCAACCGGTTGCCATCGACAGTGATTTTCGTGCCAGCCAACGCTATGTTTTGACCCATGCCCCAGTCAGGGACCGAGACCAGGCCGAAGAATTACAAAGCAGCTCTCCGATCTGGCTGATTGGTGATAATCACAAAATCACCGGCCAACCGGTTATCAAGCAGAAAGATAATGTCACCTACGTAGCAGCCGACAGCATTCAGGACGGTGTCACCCGATTGGAACAGCTACAGGATATCTGGGCCGCCAGTAGCGACAATGACAAGGCCGCCTTCCAGCAGTGGTTACAGCAGCAGCAATAACATCCCGCAAGGCAACTCCCCACCGATCAGGCAAGAGTTGCTGCCTTTATGCGCTTACTGCCCATCAATACTCTGGTTAAGCAACCACTGCTGCCAGCCTTCACTGGCCAATACTGTCGCGCCCGTATCCGGCTGACAGACCCGATGCTCTGGATCATTGGCCAACCATGGCCGCAACAGCAACTCAGGCCTGGGTTGACCCAACAGCCCGACCAGACAACGTCCGGCAGCCACCATATCGCCGGGTGGATACCGACACATTGCCGGATACTGCTCGCGATAACACAACGCATCCGGCACCAAGGGAATGGCTCCCATCGCAGCAGCCTCCAGTACCGACACGCCCTGAAACTCATGAATAGCAGTACTGACCACCACATCCGCCTGGATTAACCAGCCAATATACGCTCCCCGGCTGACCCGACCATCCACCACAATGGCCTCGGCAAACTGTTGCCGAATAGCCATCAGCGCCGCCGGCACCCGTGACGGCCGAGGCCCCAGCAAGGCCAAACGAAAAGCGATACCCTGCCCCTTCAAAACAGTCAGCAACTGCAGAAAATCTTCCGGTTGCTTATCGTATTCCCAGCGATGATTCCAAAGCAGCAATGGCGTACTCCGCGGGACTGCAGTGACATCGGCATTGGCACCCGCCTCCGCTGTAGAAGATAACGGTATAATATTGTTTTGAGCATTCTCAGTTGGCTCCGGAACCACCACAGGCACTGGCAACCACCGGCATTTTTTCTCCAGCCGGATAGCAATATTTTCAGGTAAATGATCCGGCAGACGCTGCAACAGTGCATCCACACCATCAAGAAAACTCTGCTGATTAAAACGGGAGTTAAACAGCAGTTCATCCGCCGCCAACGCGCCATACAGCTGCACCATCAAGGGATCAATTGAGCTGTGCTGCCCACTCGCCACCGGGTACGCAAACTGGTTCTCATGGAAATAATAGCTGCAGGGCACACCGGCCAACGCTGGAAACAACCCCTTGAGCGTCGCCAGGTCCACCATGCTGGTGGCTAAAATCCGATCGGGTTGCCACGCTGTCAGTAACTGAGCCAGTTCATCCAGCCACGACAAGGGATTGCCGCGGATACGCCAGCGAAAATAGCGTCCGGGCAGTTCCAGTACCCGCCAGTCGGCATCCAGTTCCTCCTGTAACCAGTCGGCCCAGTAACCATGACTGTCCGAACGATACGCCGACAACAACAGTATTTTCGGGGCTGCAGACATGCTCACTCACCTGGCCACTGTGTCTGGTGCAACATTCGCTCAACGCTCGCTCGACAATTGATTCAACTCTGATTGATACGCCTCAATACGCTGGGTTAACGCCTGTCGTTGCGACTCATATTGCTCTTTTTGTGCGTTAATCTGATCATCCAGTTGCTGGCGACGATTAACAGCATTGGTACCAGCAATGCCATCGCGGGTTTGCTGCAATGCCGCCAACGCCTGCGTTTGCTGCTGTGACAGCTGCGACAACCTTTTTTGAGCCTGGGCCAGCTGACGCTGCAATACCAGACGCCGATTATTGGCAGTCAGGTTTTTAAGCCCCGGATTATCATCACTGATCTGACGATCCCCGGCACTGGCAGCATCCGGTGACAACAACGCCCCGGTATTCGCCGGTACTTCATACGATTGTGCTTGTTCCGATGGGTAATGATCCGGGCAAGGCATTTGCGAAAACAGCTTTTTACCCGCCGCGTCCGTGCAAATATAATACTCGCCAGCCCATAACGGCTGCACCAGCGATACCCACAGCAACAGTCCGCCCACCACACCTCGCCCGGCCCCGCGTCCTGCATCCACCACTACACTCATTTCCTGTTCCCTCTTTGCGTAACACATCGCCTGCACACCCTTGACCATATTTCTGACAGCCGCCGCGGACAATAGCAGAGCCTCAGCGCGGTTGCAGACTGCCATGACGAGAGCGCTGCAGTCAGGTAAACTGACGCACTTTTTTGAATCAGAGCCCGTCGTGATACTTGTTCTACCCGAACGGTGTCACAGGCTTACTTTTTCCTTCGGCTTACAGAGACGACGCATGACAGACCACTCCGACACAACTCCTTCCGTCACCCCGTCTACCGGCTCAGGGACGGCTGGCCGCAGCGGCAAAGTAGGCTTTGTAAGCCTTGGCTGCCCGAAGGCGCTGGTCGACTCCGAACGCATTCTGACGCAACTGCGCATAGATAACTACGATGTGGTCAACAGCTACGACGATGCCGACGTGGTGGTAGTCAATACCTGCGGTTTTATCGACGACGCCAAACAGGAATCACTGGAAGCCATTCGCGAAGCCATGGCCGAAAACGGCAAGGTGATCGTGACTGGCTGTATGGGCAAGGGCAAAGACGCCGAGACCATCCGCGAACAAAACCCGAATATTCTCGCCATCACCGGCCCCCAGGCCTACGAAGAAGTCATGACCGCCGTCCACGAGTGGGTGCCACCGGTCAGCAAGGAACACGACCCCTTTACCGACCTGCTGCCACCGCAAGGCGTCAAGCTGACCCCGCGTCACTACTCGTACCTGAAAATATCCGAAGGCTGCAACCACAGCTGTACTTTCTGCATTATTCCCGACATGCGCGGCAAACACGTCTCCCGCCCGATTGGAGACGTACTGGACGAAGCCAAACGCCTGGTCGAAGCCGGTACCCGTGAAATCCTGGTGATCTCACAAGACACCTCCGCTTATGGCGTTGACCGTAAATACCGCACCGATTTCTGGAACGGCAAACCGGTTAAAACCCGACTGTTCGACCTGTGTAACGAACTCGGCAATCTCGGTGCCTGGGTACGCCTACACTATGTTTACCCCTACCCCAGCGTTGATGACGTACTGCCGCTGATGGCCGAAGGCAAAATCCTGCCGTACCTGGATATTCCGTTCCAGCACGCCAGCCCACGTATTCTGAAACTGATGAAACGGCCGGCTCACGCTGAGAACACCCTGGAACGGATCAAAAAATGGCGTTCGATTGTCCCTGAACTGGTGATCCGCTCCACCTTTGTGGTGGGTTTTCCCGGTGAAACTGAAGACGACTTCCAGCTGCTGCTCGACTGGCTCGAAGAAGCCGAACTCGACCGCGTCGGTTGTTTCAAATACAGCCCGGTCGACGGTGCCAAAGCCAACGACCTGCCCGACCACGTTGACCCCGAAATCCAGCAACAACGCTTCGACCGCTTTATGCAAACCCAGCAAGTTATCAGCACCCGCAAACTGGCCCGCAAGATTGGTCAGCGAATGCCGGTTATTATTGATGAGATCGACGACGAAGGGGCCGTTGGCCGCACCATGGGCGACGCCCCCAATATCGACGGCATGGTGTACCTGAACGAATTCCATGAGTGCGAACCCGGCGATATCATCGACGTGGAAATCGAACACGCCGATGAATACGACTTGTGGGGCTCACCCGTTATGGAAGCACCACAAAGCCGGATCGATGACTGAGCCTGGCTCCCAGCGTCATAACAACGAGCCGCTGCGTCCTCACGGCGGCTCGTTAGTTCAATCGGGCAGCCCATCGAACTTCGCCACCTCCTCCAAGCCCTCTTCCCAGGTCGCTTTGCTGGATAAAAAGAGATGCGCGGTTGGTAACATGGTGATGTCCGTGTCCAGACACCCTGCTGGAACAACAAGCAAACCTGCGCTCTGAGTGCAGGGTAATGCGGAACCACAACGCTGACAAAAACTCTTGTTATGGCGAGTGCCGGGAAGCGTAAAAGAGGTCACAGCCTCGGCTCCCGACTGCCAGACCAATTCAGCGGTATAAGAAAACAGATTGGCCGCATAAGCCGACCCTGTGTCTTTTTGGCAGTGCTGGCAATGACACAAATAAAAACGATCAAACTCACCGGTTATGGTAAAACTCACAGCGCCACACAGGCACGAACCCGAATAATTCGTCATCAGCACTCCTTCCATGGTTATGGTTATGGTTATGGTTATGGTTATGGTTATGGTTAGCAGGGAAAACAGTTAACGCCTGCCGCTGGGCAGGCTTCGGTAATGGTATCCCCTTTGATCCCTCAGCAAGGATACACTTTGTGTTTGAACTCTGGAGTAACAACCAGACGTTTTCTGTTTATAAACCTTCCTTTGTTGAAATAACGCAACCTGCCCCTGCCATCCGCACACCTGCCATCCGTGCCCATGGATACATGCCCGGGTTACTGAACTGCGACATTGTTATATTCAATACATATTCGAGTCGGCTAGCGTACATGACTGGCCTGCTCCGGGTTCACCAGCATGCCGGTCGCGACAGCGCCAGGCCACAGCCTGCCAGCCCTGCAGGCACAATCGGTGGTTATCCTTGTTCTGGTTTTTATCTTGCAGGTGCCATGTCATCCACGCATCCAGCAGAGGCATTCAGCTATGAATCAAGTAGGCATCTTTTTTGGTACGGACACCGGTACAACCCGCCTGATCGGGAAAAAAATGGCCAAATTACTGGGCGATGAACTCGCGGCCAAGCCGTTGAACATCAACCGGGCCAGCCTCGACGACCTGCTGCAATATCCAGCCCTGATTATCGGCACAGCGACTTATGCTGAAGGGCAATTGCCTGGCACCGCCACCAATATCCGCAGTGGCAGCTGGCTGGATTTTTTGCCACAACTGGAAGGGGCCGATTTCAGCGGTAAAACGGTCGCGATTTATGGGTTGGGTAACCAGGTCAAATACGGCGATCGTTATTGCGATGCCATGTTTGAGTTATACAGCCTGTTCAAGGGCCTGGGTGCCAACATCATTGGTAGCTGGAGTACCGATGGCTACCTTTATTCGCATTCCAGAGCCGTCATCGATAACCGCTTTGTCGGCCTCGCCCTCGACAATAAAAATCAAGGGCTGGAAACCGAACAACGCATGCGAGGCTGGATCAGCCAGATCAAACCGGAACTCCAGGCCGCTCTGGAGCACAACACCGCTCTTGCCTGAGTCGTTTTCGTGAGCTGCCTGGCGGACAGGCTTTTGTCGCAAAGCCGACAAAAACCTGTCCGCTGCCATACATCACCGCCTCAATGCTCCTTCTTTAAATAATAAGCTTTTGATTTTATTAGAATAAATATTCCTCTGTCGCTCCGCCTTATGGCCTGCTGCTTGCAACTTCTGTCAGCAGAGCCCCAGTATGATTGAGCCTTCAGCAGCGGAGAGAGTATGAACGAATTGACAAGTGTCGCCTGTGTCGCCGACGTACCAGCGGACCCCCAATCCATACTGGTTGCCTTCGCCTCGATGGATGGCGATATGGTTGATCAACACTTTGGCTCGGCCCAGGCGTTTTATCTGTTTGCGGTAAACGCGGACTCGGCCGAACTGCTGGCCAGCCAATCCTTTGGCTACGAAAAGAAAGATGGTAACGAAGACAAATTGAAGCCCAAGCTGTCCTGGTTGGTCGGAGCCGACGTTGTCTACTGTGGTTCGATTGGCGGGTCAGCCTCCCGACAACTGATCGCGCTGGGAATCAACCCGATCAAGGTCAGTGGTGGGCCGGATGTGGAAGATCTGATTGCCGACATCCAGCAGCAGTTAAACGGCACGCCAGAGTTCTGGCTGGCCAAGATCATCAAAGACAAATCCCAGAACAAAACCGATAGCCGCTTTGATGATATGGATGACGAAGGCTGGGACGGCTAAACCACCGCCCGCCTTGTTGCTGCATTAGCCAGCGGCGTACTGCTGCAACTGCTGCTCAAATGCCTGTTTGTCGGTATCACTCAGGAAGCTGGCCCGGAAGCTGTTCGCCGCCAGTTGCACGGCTTGCGCCTTGGTCATACCCAGGTCGTCGGCCAGTGCGGTGAAATTTTCATTGATAAAACCACCAAAATACGTGGGATCATCCGAATTTACCGTCACACACAGGCCCTGCTCCAGCATGGCCAGAATATTGTGGTCAGCCATGGTGTCGAACACCCTCAAACGCACGTTAGATAATGGGCATACTGTCATCGGCACCTGCTCGTCAATCAAGCGTTGTACCAGGGCAGCGTCTTCCACACTGCGCACACCATGATCCACACGATCCACTTTCAGTATATCCAGCGCTCCCCAGATATATTCCGGCGGCCCTTCTTCTCCGGCATGGGCAATCAGCTGATAGCCTTGATCTTTGGCGGCCTGATACAGGCGGGCAAATTTTTCCGGTGGATTGCCTTGCTCGGCACTGGCCAGGCCGATGGCGACAAAATCATCGCGATACGGCTTTACGCTTTCCAGCATGGCCAGGCCTTCCTCTTCACTCAGATGGCGCAGCAGGCTCAGAATCATCAGCGCCGACTGGCCCCACTCTGCCTTGGCATCCTGAATCGCTGCCCGAAAGCCGTTTAATACGGTTTCAACCGCCACGCCATGAGGCAGGTAGGTCTGAGGCTCTACCATGATCTCGGTATGAACAATATGCTGCTCACGGCACTTATCCAGGTAGTCCTTCATCAGGTGGTAAAAGTCTTCCTCATCACGCAGAACCGAAGCGCCGAGGTAATACAAATCCAGAAAGCTTTGCAGATCCTGAAAGTTATAAGCAGCCTCGACCGACGCCACGCTGTCGTAAGGAATCGCCACTCCGTTTTTGGCGGCTAACTGCAGCAGGCGGCTGGCCTGCAGGCTACCGTCGATGTGCAAATGGAGTTCTGCTTTTGGCATGGCGCACAGCCATTGATTGAAATCAGTCATGTTGCTCTGTCGGTTGCCTCAATTACAAAAAAACAATCGCCTAAAAAGACGCGACCATCAAGCCGGTTATTGTCTCGTGCCCGGCGTAACAGAACCAGTCGGTCAGTCGAGGAATCTGCCAGAAAGACAGGATCGTCCAGTTTGTTGACCAGTCGGTCAGCACCTTGGCCAGCATCACTATCGCTATACAGGCAGAATACTCAGGCACCGCCCTGATGGGCAAAGCGTTGGGGCGGCTGCCCAAAATAACGCCGGAAAGCGGCCACAAATGCGCTGCTGCTGGCATAACCCAACGACAGTGCAATGGCTGCACTGCTCTCGCCTTTACCCAGTCGTTGCACCGCTTCCATCAGTCGCAAGCGTGCCCGCCACTGGCGAAAACTCAGCCCCGCTTCACTGCGAAACAAGCGTTCCAGGGTACGGGGACTGGCCCCGGCAACGGTGGCCAATTGCGGTAATGAACGACTGTCAGCCGGGTTGTTGATCAGGATGTTCATCACTGCCAGCAGACGTCTGTCCTGGCCAACAGGCAGGTGTAACGGTGACGTTTCCAGACCGGCCAGTTCGTCCAGCAACACCTGAATCAGGCGGGCCGGTTTGCCTTGTGCCGGTACCGACAAGTCAAACGTCAGAAGCCTCAGAATCAGTTCACGTAACAGCGGCGTCACCGACATCACCTGACAGACATCCGGCAAACGCTCACACACCGAAGGGTCGACAAACAAATACCGGATGGAAGCCGGGCTGACCACCAGAATTTCATGGCGCAAGCCACCCGTAATCCAGACCGCATGACTCGGTGGTACCAGCCAGCTACCGGCGTCGGTATTAACCCGCAAGACGCCGGTGGCGGCCCAGGCCAGTTGCCCCCGCACATGTTCATGCGGCAATCGTAACGAGCCGGATGGCAGGTCTTCATCCAGATACAGCACCGGCCGCTGTGGGTCGAGGCAGCTGCTCATTTGTCGACCAAACCCTTCCACCAGACACCGCGTATCAGGGTGCGATGACTCAGCCAGCTGATGATGGGCCAATCCTGGCGTAATTTCGATATTCATTGGCGTTCTGTCGTCTTTTTACACAAACAAAGCGTGACACAATAGTCGCTGTATTCGCAACACCTACTCTCGGTACCGGTATCAGTACCGACAGATGTAATAGACGCAATAAATGGAGCAACATCCGGTGTTACTCAAACATCCCAAATATTTGTTTTTACTGGTTATGGCAGGGCTGGCAACCTTTGTACTGCTCTCCCCACTGGACTCGCTTGACAGTACCCAGAATCAGACTCTGGCGCTGGTGCTGCTGATTATTCCGCTCTGGTCGACCAGTGTGATTCCAGAATTTCTGACAGCGCTGATTTTTTTTCTGGTGGTGATTCTGTGTGATCTGGCCACTCCGATTGATGTGTTCTCGGGCTTTGCCTCCACCGCGCTGTGGCTGATTTTTGCTGGTACCGTTATCGGAATGGGCATCAAGAATACCGGCCTGGGAGATCGTCTCGCCCGTGTTCTGCAAACCTTGCTGGCTGGCAGTTATCAACGACTGATTATTGGCCTGGTTATAATGAGCCTGCTGCTTGGCTTTTTAATGCCGTCCTCAATGGGGCGACTGGTCATGATGCTGCCGATTGTCATGGCACTGGCCAGCCGGCTTGGCTTTCAGCCCGGCAGCCCTGGGCGCTCCGGCATTCTGATCGCGGTAGCTATTGGCTCTCATATCCCGACCGTTTCCATTCTTCCGGCCAATATCCCCAATATGGTACTGAGTGGCGCGGCCGATTCGCTGTACGGTATCCAGTTTGGTTTTACCGATTTTCTGCTGTTGCACTTTCCGGTGCTGGGAGTGGCCAAATCCGCCCTGTTGATCGCGATTATTCTCTGGGCGTATCCAGCACGGGAATCGAATCTGATTTTGGCGCAAGGCCATTCTGCCCGCACATCACCGTCAGACCAAGCGCCGTTGACCGGAGCACAGCGGCATATGCTGGCGATTATCACCATTGCGCTGGGCTTCTGGCTGACCGATAGCTGGCACGGTGTGAATCCTGCCTGGGTTGGGTTGGCCGCGGCCATTATTCTGCTGCTGCCTCGCATCGGCCTGGTGGATGCCGAGAAATTCAATATGAACGTTACCATGCTGGTATTTATTGCCGGGATACTTGGCATCGGGGCGCTGATCAACAGCAGCGGCCTGGGACAGTGGCTTGGGCAACAACTGGAATACGCCATGCCCATGGTCCCCGGCGAGCATTTCCGTAACTATTTATCCCTGGCTGCCACGGCGTTTCTGTCTACCCTGCCAACCACACAGGCCGGTACTCCGGCCATGCTGGCACCGATGGCTCAGCATCTGGCGGATTCGTCCGGCTTTGCGCTGGAGACGGTATTGATGACTCAGGTATTGGGCTATTCCAGCATTATGTTCCCCTATCAGTCGGGGCCATTATTGCTGACCGTTGGTATGACCGGGGAGTCGGTCGGTCGCATTCTCAAGGTACAGCTGCCGCTGTCACTGGCGAGTCTGCTGATATTGATACCGCTGGATTATTTCTGGTGGGATTTTCTGGGCATGTTTGAGCCGTTATAGGCTCTGCTGCCAGCAACACACTCCCCCTGTAACGCAAAAAACCGGAGGCCTCGCGGCATCCGGTTTTTTATGATCAGCCAATAGCAGTCAATATGGCGCTATCAACCCAGGGCTGATTAACCCTGGCTGCTGTTGCTCTTGCGTGGTGGACGGCTGTTACGGGCAGCACCTTCCGGACGACGGCTGTCACGACGCGGTGCATCACCACGACGATTGTCGTTACGACCACGACGCGGCGCTGCACCGTCCGGTGCCAGAGCCAGCTCAGAACGGTAAGGACGAATCCCCAGTGCCTGGCCACAAACCCGTGCCTTGCGCAAAACGGCCATGGCCGGTTCTGGCATGCCATCGGGCAGATCAACAACAGAATACTGTTCGAAGATCTCGATATGACCAATAAAGGCACTTTCCAGATCCGCTTCGTTGGCGATGGCACCGACCAGGTTACCAGGCTTGAGGCCATGGTCGTAACCAACACCCACCCAAAAGCGCTGCATATCCACGTCCGGCTTGCCTTTTAATGGCTTGGCACGAACATCAGGTGCGGCTTTACGGGGTTCGCGCTGTTGACGCGGAGAGCGTTCATTGCGGTCGTTACGATCACGCGGCTCGCGGGTATCACGACGGGCACGCAGGTCTTCGTTTTCGTCCAGGAATAACGGCTTGTCGCCCTGCGTCAGTTTTGCCAGTGCGGCAGCCAGATCCAGTGGGTCGACTTCGTGTTCCTGTTGCAGGGATTCAACCATCTCACGATAGAAGGTATTTTTCTCTGGGTTAATGGCCGCCATAATACGTTCCTGGAAACGTGACTTACGTTTGGCATTAACATCTTTTGCGGTTGGCAGCTGCATTTCTTCAATTTGCTGACGGGTCGCACGTTCGATATCGCGCAACATGCGTTTTTCACGACCACGAACAAAAGCAATGGCGGCACCTTCACGTCCGGCACGGCCAGTACGGCCAATACGGTGAACGTAAGATTCCGTGTCTTGCGGAATATCGTAGTTGATTACGTGAGAAATACGCTCAACGTCGAGACCACGTGCGGCAACATCCGTCGCGACAATCATATCCAGACGGCCAGCTTTCAGTTTCTCAACCGCTTTTTCACGCAATTGCTGTGGAATATCGCCGTTCAGCGGTGCACAACGGAAACCGTGTTGCTGCATGAATTCGGCCACTTCTTCAGTCGCCTGTTTGGTGCGTACAAACACCATCATGGCATCAAAGTCTTCCACTTCGGCGATGCGCAACAAGGCATCGTTCTTGTGGGCGCCATTCACAAACCAGTAACGCTGGGAAATATTCGAGTTGGTGGTGGTTTTGTTCTGGATCTTGACCTGTACCGGATCTTTCAGGTGCGTTTCGGCAACCCGCTGAATCTCTTTCGGCATGGTCGCAGAGAACAAGGCAACCTGACGGGTGCGTGGTGTGTGTTCCAGAATCCAGTTAACGTCGTCGATAAAGCCCATACGCAGCATTTCATCGGCTTCGTCCAGTACCACAGCCTTGATATCGGCCAGGTTCAGACTGCCACGACGCAGGTGGTCCATTACACGACCCGGCGTGCCAACAACCCACTGAGGGCCACGTTTCAGGTCACGCAACTGCATACCGTAATCGGTACCACCATAAATAGCGGTGACGTTCACGCCATCAACATGACGGCTGTAAGTCTTGATGGCTTCAGAGACTTGCTGAGCCAGCTCACGGGTAGGTGCCAGCACCAGTACCTGTGGTGTTTTATGGTCGGCTTGGGTACGTGCCAGCAATGGCAATGCAAAAGCGGCGGTTTTACCGGTACCGGTCTGAGCCATACCCAGTACGTCTTGACCAGCCAGTAAAGGCGGAATACCAGCGGCTTGAATCGGTGATGGTGCTTCGTAGCCCAGTTCTTCCAGGGTACGCAGGATAGTAAAAGGCAGGCCCAGGCTGGCGAAACCAGCGGGTGTCGTATCGGTCATATATTACCTATAGCAGTACAGAGGCAGGGCGTTGGCCGTGTCTTTCAGAACAATGTCTGAACTGTGAGCTGATTCCTGCACCAATCGGTAGTGATGGTGGTCTCTGGTATCAACTATCTGCATTCGGCCTGGCCCGACATGTTTGTTTGTCGAAAGGGTGGCGGACTATACAGGATAGAAAAAATAATTTCCTGCTATTTCTTGCCTGTGTAACAAGATTTACACGCTATTCTGCTTTCGGCGGCAACTCGCTATACTCCCGGCTCATTTATTTGCGGAGTAAACCTGATGCTGAAAGTGAACCAGTATTTTGATGGCAAGGTCGCCTCAATTGGCTTGCAAACAAGCACCCTGCCAGCCACCGTTGGCGTCATGCTGCCGGGCGAATACGAATTTGGCACCAGCCAGAACGAAGTCATGACTGTCGTTTCCGGCGCCATCGAAACCCTGTTGCCGGGTGAATCAGAATGGCAGACTTTTGCCCAGGGTGAATCCTTTGCGATTGCGGCCAACCAGAAATTCCAGGTTCGTATCGCGGTCGACACCGCTTACTTCTGCACCTACGAGTAACCCTGTCGGCCTGCCGGGTCGCCCGTTCGATTTATTCAGATGGCGGCCCGGTTGGTAACGCAACCAACATCCTTTCGATACTTTCAGGATCCAGCGCCTGGTCATACCAGAACCCCTGATGCACCACGCAGCCGGAGCGACTCAGGAAATCCGCCTGATAGACATTCTCAACCCCTTCCGCCACCAGCCCAAAACTCAGTTCTTGTGCCATTCTAACAATCGTTCGGGCAATCACCCGATTATCCCCAGCGTTGTCTACCCCGGCGACCAGACTGCGATCGATCTTCAGTTTCTGCAAGGGAAACCGGTGCAAGTAACCCAGCGATGAATAGCCGGTACCAAAATCATCAATCACCAGGCCAATACCCAACCTGTTGATGGCTGCAATCAACGCCAACACCTGTGGCGTTGGCTCCAACAAGGCTTCTTCCGTCAATTCTATTTCGATGTCACCGGCTTGTAAGTCAAATCGCTCAACCAGGGATTGCAGGTGCTCCAGCAAATTACCCGCCACAAAACTTTGCTGCGACACATTAACCGCCACCGGTACCACCGCCAGCCCCTGATCCCGCCATTGCCAGATCTGCAGCGCGGCCTGTTGCAGGCTAAAGCGGTCAACCTCCAGCATCAGCCCGGCATCATGGGCATGACTCAAAAACCGGTCGGGTAACAACAGGCCTTCTTGCGGGTGTTGCCAGCGAATCAGCGCCTCCAGCCCCACCAGAGCCCCTGTTGTGGCGTTCACCTGGGGTTGATAAAACAGTCGCAACGCCTGGCCATCCTGCAACGCCACCCGCAACTGGTTGATCCGCTCCAGCCGGGCAGCAGCCCTCAGCGTCATATCATTATGGTAATAACACACCGAATCACGCCCACTGCGCTTGGCAGCATGCAAGGCGGTATCGGCATTGTTCAATAGCTGCAAGGCGGTGTCGCCGTGTTGTGGGTACAAGGCTACCCCCAGGCAAACACTGACATAAACTTCAAAGCCGGCATCCAGGTCGTAGCATTGCTGCTTCAACTGACGGATACGCTGAATCACGTCCGTGGCATCATCGGCACAAGACAGGTTCGGGATCAGTACACAAAACTCATCACTGCCCAGCCGGGCCAGATTGCCGTGTTCCAGGCCACAACGTACCAAACGCTGGCCAAACGCTTTCAGTAATTTATCACCGTACCCATGGCCAAGGCTGTCGTTCACCGGCTTGAAGTCGTCGATATTGATGACCACAACACCAACCTGAAGACTCTGCGGGTGCTGCCCGATCAGTACTGCGATCGCCGCATCGATCCGTTGCAACGCCAGATTACGATCAGGCAGACCGGTGAGTGCATCACAACTTCCCTGCCGGATCGCTGGCATCGCCGGTGCCGGATCGGTCACAACCCCTTGCAGCAACACCGCCAGATAACGCACCGATGCTCCCTCCTGACGTATGGCTGTCACCCGCACCTGATAAGTCACCGGATCACCCGACACATGCTGGCTACGAACCTCACCAACCCAGCTACCAGAGCGACAGCTGCGGATCAGGACATGACGATAAAAAGCGGGAGGATGGCGGGATACATGATGGTTTTTCACGTGCTGCCCGGCCAGTGCTTCGGCGCTGTAGCCGGTCATGCGACAAAATGCCGGATTCACAAATTCGACCAGCCCGACACTGGACAGCACCATCACCCCTTCGGTCATTTGTTCGATCACATGGTGATAAAGCGGCAACTGATTCTCCAGCTGGCGAGTCAAGCCAACCTCCTGAATCAATCCATGACGCCATAATTCACCGTTGACCTGACGCTCTACATTGGATCGCACCAGCACACGACGCTGACGACCATCCGGCAGCAGCAGCCGGCATTCCAATTGGTAACCCTCCCCCAAAGCCAGGCTGGAGGTAATCTGATCCAGAACCCGTTGCCGGTCGTCCGGGTGCAGACAACGCGCCAGATACGGTAGATGAATGGCATCATTTTCCTGTAATCCAAAAATCTGTTTGAGCTGCGGCGAGACCCGCAACAGCTTGGTCGCCGGGTAAAAGTCCCAACTCCCGGTGCCGGACAAATGCTCTTTTTCTGCCACTCGCTGCAACTGGCATTGCAGCGCCGCATCCAGCACCCCGACATCCGTAAAAACCACCGCCATATGTGCCAGCGTCAACAAGGCCGACCGGCCTTCCCTCGACAGCACCAGGTCATCCAGCTCGAACGCAAATGCCATCACGGCTTTAAGCTTGCCCTGATTGATCAGTGGCAACACCAGACCCGGCTTGCCGCCCAACAGGTATTGCCAGTCTGACATCGACTGACCTGCCAGCACCTCCTGACAGTGATAGATATCCGGCAGCTCTGTGGCAGACGACATCAGGGCATCCAGCGAAAACCCGGCCAGCCGCTCACGTACCGGCTCTGGACCTTGCTGGCTTGCCACCGCCTCGATACGGCCATTCTGGCCACCGCCCGGCATTAACACCAGCAACAGGGCATCCGCAGCCTCAATGGCATCGGCCACCAGAAACAACATGCTTTCCAGATCACCCTGAACCGTGTCTCCCTTGCTGGCAACAAACGCACGGGCGCAACGCTCGGCAGTCTGGCACAAACGACGATTACGATGACGCTGGCGGGTGTATTCCTCCCCCGCCTTGTTCAAATCGGCTGGAGCGGATTCGGATAAATATCTGACCACTGTTATTCTCCTGCTGGCAATTCAGTGAGCGAGCTGCCATCCATAAAAATACTATCTGGTGATTTGATTGCCAGTACACTGACCATCAGGAACTCACCTGTTCGCCTGACAGAACAGTCTTTCAGCCACTGAAAATATATACTGTACGACTGATCAGCATTCAGTTATATAACAAAATTAACCACATGCGCCTACTTAAACAGCATAAAGAGTTCTATCAAAAAACAGCCTCGACCAGCTAATTACGGTTACCAGACCCCTGCTATCTTTGCTAATTTATGTAACAGCGACATAACAGCCACGCCACCAGGCACGGTTTATACGGCCTGACACAGCGCCCACATAACAAGATCGTCCGCCACCTAGCGAGAAGATGCACCATGTTCGACAAAACCGATCTGATTCGGCTGATTTCCAATACCATGCCATTTGGCAAATATCAGGGCCGGGTCCTGATGGACTTACCGGAAGAATATTTACTCTGGTTCGTTAACAAAGGCTTACCCGACGGTGAACTGGGCAGATTGATGGCTTTGGCACTGGAAATCCGGATCAACGGCCTGGAAGACTTACTGACCCCTTTGCGGCAGTCGGTCCAGCCCACACCCAACACGCAACAGGAAATACGACATTGATACGGCTTGGCCTGCTCGAAACGGATGAGCTGTACCCCGACCTGGTAGCCGACTACCATTCCTACGGGCGTATGTTCGAACGGTTTTTTCGCGCTATCGACAGCGCACAAGACTGGGAATTCCGTTATTACCGCGTTACTCGGGGAGAATTGCCCGCAACGCTGGATGAGTGTGACGCCTTTCTGATTACCGGTTCCAAAACCGGCGTCTACGATGAGGTTGACTGGCTGGCTCCCCTGACACTCTGGGTGCAGCAGGCGTATGCCGCACACAAGCCCCTGATCGGCATCTGTTTTGGCCACCAGCTGTTGGCTCATACTCTTGGAGGCATTGCGGCCCGCAGCGACCGTGGCTGGGGGATTGGTGTTCGTAGCAGCCAAGTCATGACGCAACCGGAATGGAGTTGCCACTCGGCAGAACAGTTCCGGCTGATCTACAGCCACCGTGACCAGGTTGAACAACTGCCAGCTCGCGCCACCCGACTGGCCTGCTGTCACTTCTGCCCGAACGCAGCCTTCTATATCGACAACCGGGTACTGGCTTTTCAAGGGCACCCGGAATTTACCGCAGAGTACACGCGCCGCCTGTTACCCCGCCGCCAGCGGTGCATCGGCGAATCCCGCTTTCAATCAGGCATGGCCACGCTGACACAGCCCACCGACACTCGCCTGGTTGGTCAATGGATGCTGGATTTTCTAACCAACCAAACAACCCGTCCCTGATCCGGGCTATCCGGCTTATCAACACCAGCCAACCCGTCAGGTTCGGTAAGCCGTCATCTCGATCGATTGCAACGTCAGGCCTCGCATATGCACCTTACCGGTGTAGCGGTGCTCCCCGGTTGAACTGAATTCAAAACCATAACAGCGCTGCCAAACCAGCAAGCGATTGCGATCGACAACAGGCTTCATACTCTCCAGCACCAGGGTATCATCCAGCCACTGCACGCCGTCGGCCTTGCAACGCTGGCGGACATGTTTATGCGCCAGCAAGCGCACTTTTTGCTGCACCGCCCAGCCCCACCAGATCATTGCCAGCAAAAGCAGAACCACCAGCCCATCCAGAGTTATTCCCACCGTCAGACACCTCGTTTGTTTCAGGTCGTACCTACCACCGGCCGCCAGTGTGCCCGGCAAGTGCCAGCGATTCAATCGTATTCAAATCCCAGCCATCCCCACCGTCCGAGCTGATTTCTGCTATTCTATGCGGCTGCCAACACCACCCTGTCATCGTCCTGTTATTTTTGGAGTTACCCATGCCTCGCGCCTGCGCCCGCCATATTCTGGTAAAAACCCGCGAAGAAGCCGACAAACTCAAGGCCCAACTGGATAAAGGCGCTGACTTCTCACGCCTGGCGCAAAAGTTTTCCCAGTGTCCATCCAAAAAAAATGGCGGCAGCCTCGGCGAATTCAACAAGGGTGATATGGTCAAAGCCTTTGACGATGTGGTTTTCAAAGGGCCAGTACTCAAGGTTCAAGGCCCGGTCAAAACCAAATTCGGCTTTCATTTGATTGAAACCATTTATCGCAACTGACCCGCAAGCCACCAAACCAGCAGCGCTGTCAAACAGCCCTCTGTTATTTTATTTATTCTTCGTATTCGCACTGTTGAGACACCACCATGTTACAAGCCGGACTGTTCCATACCCTGACCGTGATCGACCAACAACCCCAGGGGATGTACCTGGATGACGGCTTTGGTGGCAAGGTGTTATTACCCAACCGCCAGGTCCCTGAAGGTACCGCGATTGGCGATTCACTCACGGTGTTTGTGTATCTCGATTCTGAAGATCGCATTATCGCGACCATGCAACGACCGCGCATCCAGCTCGGGCAAGCTGCCTGCCTGGAAGCCATCGATATCAACAACACCGGCGCCTTCCTCGATTGGGGGCTGCCCAAAGACCTGTTTGTGCCCTTTGCTGAGCAGCAACAGCGTATGGAGCAAGGCAAGTCGTACGTGGTGTACCTTACCGAAGACAACACCGGACGCCTGATTGGTAGCGCCAAACTGAATCGTTTTATCAAGGATCAGGCCGTCGCCAACACTATTTACAACAAGGATGCCGAGCCACCGCTTAAAACCGGAGACGCCATCAAGCTATTGCTGGCCCAGCGTACCGATCTCGGTTACAAAGCCATTATCAATCACCAATGGTGGGGACTGCTGCACAACGACGACATTCGTACAGCCGTCCGTATTGGCATGAAACTCGACGGATACGTCAGAAAAGTCCGCGAAGACGGTAAAGTTGATATCAGCCTGGAACGAATTGGCCACCATCGTGCCGACGGCCTGGCAGAACGCATCATGAAAAAGCTGAAAGACAAAGGCGGCGTCTTGCATATCAGCGACCGCAGCCCGGCAGAACTGATTGAGATGCACTTTGGCACCAGCAAACGGGCCTTCAAAATGGCGATTGGCAAACTGTATAAAGAACGCCGCATCCTGATCGAACCAGATAAAATCTGCATAAATGGCGACGGCACCGCCATCGCCGTACCGGCCACCAAACGCCATCATTACAAGCCCACTGCCAAACCGCAGCCAGCACAACAAACAGCGCCAGACCAAAATACCGGTAACGCCAACAGCCACAAAGCACAAGCCAGTGCTGACCAACAACGCCCACACACGTCAGCCGCTGGCAGTAACGACTCCAGATCCAGTGGCAATGCCAATAGCCGCGGTGAAGAAACACAAAAGCCCAAAGCGCCACCTGCGAAAAAAGTCTTTCACAGCAACCGCAAGCCACGGGCTTCGACCATGAAATTAAAAAGAGACTGATTGACAGCGCGGGAAGGGAAGACTCAGGTTGTTCTGGCTGGCGGAACCCGGTGTCTGCCCTGTACCGACCAGCGTGGCGCCATTAAAGCCAGCACCTGCGCTGACAACCTGATTGCCTGATGCAGGTTTCATTTTTGATGATGGGCTGAACCTCTCCTTATGCTTGGGGGTCATCTATTTAATCCTGCACGGCTCTGCACAAGTGTTGCCGTTGTTCAGGGCAAGGCGGCAAATGCAGCAAAATAACGAGCCCTTTTCACACTCGTCAACACCCACTCCTCTGAGTGTGCCAGATCTTCAAACAACCACTTATTCTTTATAAATAACAGCCGATTAGCTATTTTTGGCGACGTTGTGAGTCGCCATAACAGGCAGAATAGGATCTGTGCTTTCTCGTCGGTTATGCCCTAATAACAACTGTTTTATCGGGTGTTTTTATTAGGCATTCCTGTATTGAAAATTATTTTTTGATACTTTTTTATATTCGTAATCTATCGGCTAAAAAGCTGTTCTACGGTTTTCATTGGTAAGAACATACGAATACGGCCACGATGTTCACACAGAACTTCAAAACCAAACTTTGTATAAAATTCCTGCGCTGAATCGGTAAGGCAATCTACAATAATGGCATAAGCTCTCATATAGTGATTAACACCCCAAAGATATTCAAGAGCACGGATCAAACTGACCTTTCCCAACCCAGAACCATGAAATTCCTGATGTACAGCTAACTGAGCTAAAATAAAAACAGGAACTGGATATCCAGGAAGTTTCTTTGCTAATTGTGCGGGCAAGGTTTCTCGACTGATTGAGCCAGGAGCAACGCTGTAAAACGCACAAATTGCATACTTCTGATTAAAAAGTGGCTGAGCCCCAGGTAGAACCATAGTCCGGCTAATGCCCGCTTGCATATGTTTGGCAGCTTGAGTTTTTATAAATATATTCAGTTCTTGCTCACCACAATCAAACGAGTCGCGATCATGCTTAGATTTACTAAGTTCTACGAACTCTTTTCCCCAACTCACTTGATGCCGGTCTCACCTGTGAATTGAGCAGCTTCAAGCAATGCTTGATTCGGTGCTTTTGCTTTGTCACATGCGGCAATGAATTCATCAAAGACACTATCTTTAACCACGATACTTTCGTGCTCTGCGATTACATGTGTTGCATCTTCATCCATAAGCCTAACCACATATTCGGTTAAACTCTTCAAACCAAGTAACGCTGATGCTTTTTCGGCCTTTGCCTTGATCTCTTCATCAAGGCGAATATCTAAACGCGCTGTAGCCATAAGTCCCCCGCGTACGGATGTATTCCGTAATGCTGGAGATTGTAGAGCAAAATCAAAGCGCATTCAATTTGTACGGAAAGTTTCCGGAACCCCTCTCTCAATACAGATCTCAATACAGACACCCACCGATCCTCCCCCGTCTTTCAGGACACCCATTCTAGTACCTTCTCCTGATACCCAACCCGTTGGTTATTGGCCTATTATTTCCCTCATCGCAACAAGGAGAGAAACGATGCCCAAACCCAGAAAACAACAGGTTTCAGTCGAGGCCACCCCCTGGTATCACTGCGTTTCTCGCTGCGTCCGTCGTGCCTTTCTTTGCGGTACAGACCAGCTCTCCGGCGCTTGCTATGAACACCGTCGTGGCTGGCTGGAAGCGCGTTTATTGGCCTCGTCTTTCAGGACACCCACTCTAGGAAGCCTTTCAGAGCCTTTCAGAGCCTTTCAGAGGAGCCTTTCAGGACACCCACTCTAGTACCTTCTCCTGATACCCAACCCGCTGGTTATTGGCCTATTATTTCCCTCATCGCAACAAGGAGAGAAACGATGCCCAAACCCAGAAAACAACAGGTTTCAGTCGAGGCCACCCCTTGGTATCACTGCGTTTCTCGCTGCGTCCGCCGTGCCTTTCTTTGCGGTACAGACCAGTTCTCCGGCGCTTGCTATGAACACCGTCGTGGCTGGCTGGAAGCGCGTTTATTGGCCTTGCCTCAAATATTCGCCATTCAGGTCGCTGCTTATGCGGTGATGTCGAATCATTATCATGTGGTGCTGTTCGTCGATACTGATCAGGCGGTAAGCTGGTCCGAGCTGGACGTGGTGCAGCGTTGGCATCAATTATTCAAGGGTAATCCTCTGTCGCAGCGTTTTGAGCGCGGCGAACCGCTGGCCACAGCCGAACAGGCACGTCTGACAATATTGGTCGAGGAATGGCGTTCGCGCCTGTCAGACATCAGCTGGTTTATGCGAGTTTTGAACGAGGCGATTGCTCGCGAAGCCAATGCGGAAGATGCATGTACCGGTCGCTTCTGGGAGGGAAGATTCAAGTCCCAGGCGCTTTTGGATGAAGCAGCCTTGTTCGCCTGTATGGCTTACGTCGATCTGAACCCCGTCAGAGCAGGCATGGCCAACACGCCGGAAACGTCTGATTACACCTCGATCAAAAGCCGTGCCGAACGTGCCAAAACAGCAGCCGATCCCGATAGCCGAACACAACAGCCGACCTGCTTGTTGCCCTTTGTCCGCAACGCCAAAGAGCAAGAGCTGGCAGGTATCCCCATGCCACTCACCGATTATCTGACGCTGGTTGACGGGACTGGTCGCCTGCTCCGGGCTGACAAACCTGGAGCCATCGAAGCCAGCACAGCCCCGATTCTGGCGCGACTTGGGCTGAAACAGCGTCAGTGGTTGGCGATGACCGAACAGTTTGAACGTTGCTTTTCCACTTTTGCAGGTCGCGAGGATAACGTGCGCCATGCCTGCTCCATTCTGGGCTATCGGAGACCTCCGGGGGTTTACCAAAGCCGCACCATGACCGTCTGATTTTATTCCCCCTCCCCCCTCTCAGACATATTCGGCCATACCGAAGGTTTGCGTTTGGCTTGAATCTTTGAACAGCAGCTGATTCTTTATAAATAACAGCCGATTAGCCATTTTGGGCGGCGTGTGAGTCGCCGTAATAAGCAAAATCTGTGCTTTCTCGTCGGTTATGTCCCAATGATGGCTGTCTGGATAATTATTAATGATGGCTGTCTGGATAATTGATTAGCTATGTCCCAGTGATGGCTGTCTGGATAATTGTGATGGCTGTCTGGATAATTAAGGATAATTAATCAAATAAAGGGATAAACGTCGGGGCTGCATAACTTTCTCCGGGGTGGTGCGTTGGCTGGTGATTGGGCAACAGGTCGGGCGTGAACGCTGGGATCGGGATATCAAGTCATCAAGCATAGTGCTGGATGGATAAACCTGCACACCAGGCTCGGTTCATCAGGCACGGTTGATAATATCGAATTTATACCGTTCATTGTCATCCTGCCTGTACTGTTCTATACGGTTG